>JBBRGO010000009.1:0-27354 GCA_038224055.1 Actinomycetales bacterium | reverse complement strand
GCCGCGTCGAGCGTCTCGGTGACGTAGACGTGGTTCATGACGCGCCCTGCTTCGAAGTTCGAGACATGACCGGCCACCAGCAGGTCGCCGATCGCGAGGTCCGCCTTGGTCCCGTGCAGCAGGGCACCAGACTCGTGGACCTCGAACGGCGTGGGTCCGATCGTCATGCCCCATCCCTTCGCCGCCCTATGAGTCTTCGATCTCGTTGCTCGTTCACGTGCGTTCCCCTCGGTCGTAGAGTGCGAGAGCCGAGCGTAGGACGAAATTTCGGTCCTCATGAGGCGCCGAAATCGTGTGTAGCCTGAAAGTGAGAGGACCAGCACGCAGAAGTGCGTCGACACCGGCTCGGGCGCCTGCCGAACTCTCTGTCGGCCCGGCTCGGTCGTCCGCAACGCATGGCTATGCATGTACGTCCGCCTCCGCGACTTCCTCATTTGCCGCGCCGAGGGCGACGACGATCGCCCGACCATGCCGCGGACGGGACGTCCAATCTTGCCGCTACCAATCGGGATCGACCTGATGCTGATCAGTACGCGGCCATCCTGCCGGTGGTCAGACGTTCAGAGGCCGGGGGTGCTCGCGAAGGTGTTGTACAAATCAGCGGTTCCAGCGGTATCGAGGGTGCGTGAGTGAGATCACCGTCAGTGATGCCCGGGCACGGTTGGCTGATGTTGTGGATACTGCGCGCGTAGGTCACGACCCGGTCTACCTGACCCGTTGGGGACAGCGGGTGGCCGCGGTGATCGACGCGACGACCTCGACCGTCTGATCGCCTCCGCCGAGGACCTGGCCGACATCGAAGCCGCCAAGGCCGAGATCGCCGACGGTGAGGCCACGATTCCGTGGGAGCAGGTCAAGGCGGATCTCGGGCTCGCATGACGAACCGGGTCGAGGTGGCGCCGGCGGTAGTACGTCAGCTGCGCAAGCTTGACCTCCCGCCAGACGGCGGGTCCAAGGGGCCATCGAGCTCCTCGCCGACCAGCCGCGGCCGAGCGGGGCCAAGAAGCTGGTCGAGGGAGAGGGCGAGTGGCGGGTGCGTACTGGTGACTACCGAATCGTCTACGAGGTCCACGATGACGTGCTGGTCGTCCTCGTGGTCGCCGTCGGCCACCAACGCGAGATCTACGAACGTCGCTGACGATCGCCCGGTCATGCCCGCGACGTGGCCCCAGTCAGCCGGGCACGTCCATCCCCAGCGGTTCCTCAGCTCGCGTAGGGCCGATGGGTCGGGATCCGTCAGGACGGGGATTGGGACCAGTCCGGCCCATAGACTGCGCACCCAGAGCTCTAATGCCCACGTTTCTGGACAATAAGGCCGCTCGCACCACCACTTAGCGTTGCAATGCCACTAATGTTCGATCCGCAGCGCATTAATCCTACTGCCGCCTCGCGGTCGCGAGGTATAGTCGGTATTGTCCAATTCGCCGAACATTAGGAGATTGACGTGGTGCTCCAGCGGCGTTCGCGCACAACCGCAGCCGATCGGGCACGCACACGCGGACCGTTCGCCGCTGTCATCACCGCCCGACGGCAGGAGCTCGATCTGACCCAAAGCGATCTCGCAGAACTCGCCGGCGTCGCGCGCGGCCCCGTCATCGCACTCGAAGCCGGTCGAACCGTCTCCCTCGACGTGCTCCTCGCAGTTCTCGAGGTCCTTGGCCTCCACCTCGAGCTCGCGCGCGGTGCCGCACCAACTGGTGTCTCCGTGAACTCAGACCTGGCACGGCAGTACGAGCTCGCCGGAGTCGACCACAACGCCGACTCGACCGGGCAGGGCAAGGCCCGTGACTGAGCCAGCAGCGAGCCGACAGCGGCCGAGAACCCGACCCGGGAGTACGAGGCAGACCTCGAAGAGCTCAAGGCCGTCGTGCGAGCCGACGTCTACAAGCACGGCGAGCTCGCCGCTCACCTCACCCGCGGCGACGGCGGCACCATCGAGTTCACCTACACCGACGGCTGGGTGCGCAATGCCGGTCCCGCGGTTGCAACGACGCTGCCTGTGACCACCGCACCCGTTGTCACCGCCGGGGGAGCAGTGCCCGCGTTCTTCGCCGGTCTGCTTCCCGAAGGCCGCCGCCTCACTGCACTGCGCCAAGGCGTGAAGACCTCCGCTGACGATGAACTCAGCCTGCTCCTCGGCGTCGGCGGCGACACTATCGGCGACGTCCGAGTGGTCCCCGATGGCGAGAGCCCCGACCAGGTCCCGGCCCGGCTTCAGGTCACCACGTTCAGCGAGGTTCGCTTCGCTGACCTGCTGCGCAACATGGGAATCCGCGTCGACCGCGTCGGCCTCCCGGGCGTCCAAGACAAGGTCAGCGCCGCCATGCTGAACGTGCCTGTGACCTCAGCTGGCTCCCATCTCCTGCTCAAGCTCAACCCCGCCGGGTTCAAGTACCTGGTTGAGAACGAATACTTCTTCTTGACCGCGGCCCGACGCTCGCGGATCAACGTCGTCGACGCCCACCTCGTTCACGACGCAGAGGGCGTACCCGGCCTCGCCGTCACCCGTTTCGACCGAATCGTCGTCGACGGGCGCCCGACCTCGCTAGCCGTCGAGGACGGATGCCAGGCCCTCAGCCTGCACCCTGCCGACAAGTACCGAGTGACCACCGAGACACTCTTCGCGAAGCTCAGCTCCCTGTGCGAAGCGCCGATCCCAGCCGCAGCGAACTACCTGGCCCAGATCGCGTTCGCGTACCTGTCCGCGAACGGCGACGCGCACGCCAAGAACTTCTCCGTCATCCAAGATGCCACCGGCCGATGGCAGCCCACCCCGGCGTACGACGTCCCCACGTCGCAGATCTACAACGACCAGACAATGGCTCTGGCGATCGACGGACGCCGCGACGGCAACATCCCCGGCTCACGCTTCATCGCACTCGGTGAAGCAATCGGCCTACGCGAGCGCGCTGCACGCGGCGTCATCCACCAGATCGCGCGCTCCGCTGACCAGTGGATCGACGACATCGCCACCCTTCCGTTCGACCCCGGCAAGCTCAACAAGCTCAAGCGCGTCGTACTCAACCGCCAGAAGATGCTCCGCGACTAGCGAGTCGACCCAGCGCGAGGTACTCTGGCGCGCGGTGAACGGCCCGCGGTTTTGCGTGGAGCCTCAGTCAGACGAAGAGGGACGTGGAGTGTTCTCCGGACGGGGTCGCGGTCCGGCCGGATATCTCGATCCGGCTCCGCAAGGGCCCGGCTCAGCGCTCAAAACACTCCGGCAGGGCCTCCTTCGGATGAGCCGCAGCCAACGTGACTCAAACGCGCGCCTTCCAACAGATGGAGTGACACAGGCTCATGCCGCCAAGCGGTCGCACCGAAGGGCCCCCAGCGAGATGAATTGCTCAGCGCTGGTGAAGAGTGTCCTTCGACGACGATGCGTCATGGCGTCCTTGGTACCGCCGGGGGTTTGTGGAGATCAACCGGTACCGCGCTGGTGAGCTGGACACCTTTGAGGCCGACGAATCCTTGTTTCAGTACTCCCGCGCGGCGAACGAGCACTGGAAGTTCTGCAACAGCTCGGATGTCGAGTGGGTGGCGCGTGACATTCGTGAGCGGGCACTGAGCCAGTGGTGGGAGCGCGGAACACCTCGACGACGCCGAACCACAGCGCACCCGGCCCCGATGCAAGCCGCCCATACACGGCTGTCCCGCGAGCTACTTGCGGCGTTGTCGCTGTCGGTCACCTGGGGTCACCCTGCGAGGATGACTACCTACGAGAACGTCCTGGTCCCCATCCCGCTGCCGCCCGCATCTGATCCGCTCAGACGCGCCGTCGCGGCCTACCTCGCCCGGTTCAAAGGCCAGTCCCGGGTCCACACCGAGTCCGACCCTGCGCGCCTACCTGACCTGGTGCAGCAGCCACAACCTGGACCCACTGACCGCGCAGCGACCCCACCTCGAGCTCTACATCCGCTGGATGCAGGAATCCCGCCGGTACAGTCCCTCCACCGTCAGCCGCCGCATCGCCGTGGTCGCCGGCTTCTACCGGACCTGCGTCATCGACGCCGTCCTGACACACTCCCCGGCCGAGCACGTCCGCCGGCCCAACGTTCCAGCCGAGTCCCCGACCCTCGGGCTGACCCACCTGCAGTTCGAGGCCATGCTCGCCACTTCCCGAGCCTCAGCCAACGTCAACGACTTTGCTCTTGTCGCGACGCTTGGCCTGCTCGGGCTGCGGATCTTCGAAGCCTGCGGCGCCAGCATCAGCGACCTCGGCGAGGAACACGGCCACCGCGTCCTGCGCGTGAACGGTAAAGGCGGAAAGGTCGTCCTGACCCCGCTGCCACCGGCCGTGGGCCGCGCGATCGACCGTGCCGTCGACGGCCGCGGTGACGGCCCGATCCTGCGGACCAGCCGTGGCACCCGGATGGACCGGCACTGCGCCACCCGGCGGCTACACCACCTCGCCGAAGCCGGCGGCGTCCACGCCGCCCGGATACACCCACACATGCTGCGCCACACCTTCGTCACCACCATGCTCGACGCCGGCGTCGACCTGCGCGACGTCCAGATCGCCGCCCGCCACGCTGACCCGCGCACCACCATGCGCTACGACCGGGCCCGCAAGAACCTCGACCGACACCCCAACTACATCCTCGCCGCCTACATGGCCTCCGGGACCTGAAGGCACCGGAGAGCACGTCGCCGAGCTCTTGACGCCTTTGTGAACCTTGGCCCGGCTGAACGTGGCCCGCTTGTCAGCGACCTTGCCCAGCACGACCCCGGCGACATCGCGCAGGATCCCGTCCTCGAGATCGGCGGCGGCGACCAGCCGCGGCGGCGTCTGCTGCGTGAGGTCAGCGACCCACGCGTGCGGGTCGGCGCCGACGAACGGGCGGGCGCGTTCCTTCCACCCGGTGACCAGCTCACCCAGGGGGTGGACGTGCTGGTCGCCCCGAGTGGACAGCGTTGCCTGCTGCCGCATCTGGATGACCTCGCGGGCGGTGGGCGCCCGCCCGCGGGAGTGGGTGAACGCGGTGGCGAGGTCGTCCTTGACGGTCTCGAGCACGCTTGAGCGTTGGGAGAAGTGCTCCCGCAGCGGCTGCGCCACGCCCCGCGACCTCCCACTTGGGTTCGGTTAGCCCTGACGCGTCCACTCGTGTCCCTCGCCGCCACTGCCCTTCACGACGGCATCACTGCAGGTCAGGGGCACTATCGGTCTTGATCGAGCACGGAGCTGGCGAGGGGACTCGAACCCCTAACCGCCTGTTTACAAGACAGGTGCGCTACCAATTGCGCCACGCCAGCAGAGCCCCCGGGACGGGCCCGAGGACGGCGAAAGCGTAACGGAGCCCGGCGGCATACGGGAAAAGGGCGGACCGAGCGAAGCACCCGGAGCGGCCCCGAGCTGCCCATCGGCGGCGCATGAGAGGCCCTGACCCACCATGGCGGTGGGGCAGGGCCTCTCACGACGACCTAAACCTCGGTCGTGACCAGCGACGCCGGTCACACCCGTGGGTCAGGGCAGGCGCACGACCTGGCCGACGAAGATGAGGTTCGGGTTGGAGATGGAGCCACGGTTGGCGGCGTAGAGGGCCTTCCAGCCACCCGCGACGCGGTAGCGCGCCGCGAGCTTCGAGAGGGTGTCGCCGCGCTTGATGGTGACCTTGGCGCCCTTGGCGGTGGAGGTCCGCGGGGCGACGGTGTTGACCTTCTTGGTCACCGTGGTGCTCTTCGGCGCGACGTATGTCTTCTTCTTGACGACCGTCTTCGTGACCTTCTTGGGCGTCACCGTCGCCTTGGGGGCGGTGCGCGTCGTGGAGCGGGAGACCGGGGTCGAGCTCGCGCCACCGTTGGAGCGGGTCAGGCCCGCCTTGCGGGAGCAGACCGGCCAGGCGCCGGGGCCCTGGCCCGCGAGGACGCGCTGGGCGACCGCGATCTGCTGGGACTTCGTGGCGAGGTCCGCGCGCGGGGCGTAGGCGCGGCCGCCGTAGCCGACCCACGTGCTCTGCACGAACTGGAGGCCGCCGTAGAAGCTGTTGCCGGTGTTGATCGACCAGTTGCCGCTGGACTCGCAGTTGGCGACGCGGTCCCAGACGGAGCCGGCCGCATTGGCCGGGCCCGCGGTGGCGAGGCCACCGAGGACGGTCGCGGCACCGGCGATGCCGACGCCGGCGATGCGCTGCTTGACGGAGACCTTCTTGGTCACGGCGTGCTTGGACTGGTAGTGCATGTGGGTTCCCTTTCCTGACGACGCGCCTGCGGAGTTAGCTGTCGGGTTGGGGCGTCAGGTGCCCCGTCGCTCGCGCGACCTCACCCCGAGGTCATGGCGTCATCGACGCGTCCGACCCATGTGGGTCCCCCGTCCTCGCCCGGCCCGGTCATCCGGGCTGATGTCCCTGGCTGGCGAGGCTCGGCGCGCGCAGGGACCGGTGTGAAATAGGTGGCTGTGTGAAGTTGTGCCACACCGAGTCAATCCGGTCGTGGAGCGGAGACACTCGGGACGAGGCCACCAGTGACACGTCGGGACGAGACCGCCGCGAGTGCCGAGCACTGACGGTACGTGACCATTCCGAGATGGACAACCCCGTCCGAGATCTTTTCGTTATCAGTCCTTGACCGCCGCGTCACCTCAGGGGGGTGGGCGCGCCCGTCACAGCGAGAACGGGTTGCGGACGAGGGGCAGCCACGACACGGCCAGGGTCCCCGTCAGCGCGAGGATCGCGAGCAGCGCCCCGGCGGCGCCGAGCACGCCGGTCGCCACCTGCGACGGCAGCCCCTCCGGGACGATCGTCCGGACGACCGAGCGGGTGCCGCGCCGCAGAGAGGCTCCCCCGGGCCCGCGCCACATCATGAGCAGGCCGAAGAGCCCACCCACGCCGAGCGTCACGGGGGTGCCCGGGCCGAGCGCGTCACCGCTCGTCCCCGACAGGAGCAGCGCGACGGCATACATCCCGGCGAGGGTCACGGCCGCGGGCAGCAGCAGCGAGACCGCCGTGGCCACGACGCCCATGACGACGTTCCACGGGGTGAGCGCCACCGCATACGGCACGTCGCTGCGGCGTCGACCGTGGACGTACCGGCGCAGCACGAGCCCGGTCACCGTGCGGTCGGTCGCCCGGGCGGCCGAGCACCACAGGACCAGCACGATGCTCGCGACGACCGGCACGACGACGAAGAGCCCGAGCCACACGGCGGCGAGCGCCGTCAGCAGGCCGGTGCGCAGGGCGAGGCCGATCCGCGGGTCACCCTCTCGGTCTCCGGCGTCCCAGCCGTCATTCCCCTCGTCCCGGCCGTCCTCGGGCCCGTCCGCGACGTCGACGTCGTATGCCGCTGGGCCCGCCCACGCGGACTCGGCGGGCTCCCGGTGCTCGGCGGGGTCCGAGTGCCCCGAGCGCCCCGGGTGTCCCGACGGTTCGGAGGGCTCCGAGCGCTCGGTGGGGGGCGCCCACCGGGACGGCCGCGGGGCCGCCGCGGCGACCGCCGGCAGCACGGCCGTGCCGGACTCGGCCATCACCTGGGTGGAGCCGACCGGCGGCGCGGCAGCCGGATCGTCCCACGGTCCACCACTCGGCGGGGGCACCGTCGCGGCGTGGCCCGCCGCGTAGCGCTCCAGTGCGTCGATCACCTCGTCGGCGTGCGGGCGCTCGGAAGGGTTGGGGGACAAGGACGCCCGCAACAGGGGCGCGAGCCTCGGGTCGATCCCGTCCAGGTCGACCTCGCCGGCTCGCACACGGCTGAGGACCACGTCCATCCGACCTCGGCCGAAGGGCGGACGACCAGAGGCGGCATACGTGATCGTCGCCGCCCAGCCCCACCAGTCGGTCGCATCGGTGATCGCGGCGCCCTCGACGAGCTCGGGTGAGAGGTAACCGGGCGTGCCCATCACGAGTCCGCCGACCGTGTGGCGCACGTCGTCCTGGAGGTGGGCGATCCCGAAGTCGATGAGGACGGGCTCGCCGTCCTCGAGCAGGACGTTGCCCGGCTTGATGTCGCGGTGCACGACGCCGCACGCGTGGATCGCCCGGATCGCCTCAGCCGTGCCGCGCGCGAGCCGCAGCAGCGCGTCGGGACCGAGGGGTCCGAACTCCTCGACGGTCTCGTCGAGGGCGGCCCCGGGGACGTAGCGGGTGACGACGTAGGGCCGCGGCCCCATCACGTCGGCGTCGATGACGCTGGCGACGCGGTCGTCCCGCACCCGCGAGAGCGTCTCCACCTCGCGGCCCAGCCGGTGCCGGGCATCGTCGTCGTGGGCGACATGGGTGCGCAGCACCTTGATGGCGACCGCCCGACCCCGGGGGTCGAGGGCGAGGTGGACGACCCCCATCCCGCCCTCGCCGATCTCCTCGAGCAGCCGGTACTTCCCCAGCCGCTCCGGGCCGGGACCGGGCGGGCTCGAGGCCGCGCCGGGGGGCGTCGAGGCGACCCACTCGGTCCGATCACGCGCAGCCATGACCCCACGGTAAGGGACCGGGGCCCCAAGTCACGACGAGACGGGACGGGCGCGCGCCCACCCACGCCGATCACCCGTCCATCGCCGTCCGCCCGGCGAGGGAGGCTGCGACGGCGTCGGTCAGCTGGAGATGTAGTTGCGCAGCTGCTCCGCCTCGGACTGGAGCTCCGACAGGCGGTGCTTGACGATGTCACCGATGCTGACGATGGCCGTCAGCTTCCCGTCGGCGTCGACGATCGGGACGTGGCGCACCCGCATCTCCGTCATCGTCCCGGCGAGGTCCGCGATGTCGTCGTTGGCGCTCCCGGTCGTCACGTCGCTCGTCATGATCTGCGAGACCGCCGCGTCGAGCACCGAGGTGCCGCTCGCGTGCAGGTGGCGCACGATGTCGCGCTCGCTGACGATCCCGTCCACGGTGACCCCGTCCGTGCTCACCACCACGGCACCGATCCGGTGGTCGTCGAGCAGCGCGAGCAGCCCGGAGACGGTCTCGTCCGGTTTCACCGTGACGACTCCGCCGCCCTTGCTCCGCAGCACGTCAGAAATCTTCATGGCCATCTCCTTCACCGTCGACGAGTAGCCGTGTTCCGACCCTAGGGCGGGACTCGCCGGGGCGCCAGAGTTCGCTGGTTACAGTGAGACACGATCCAGTCCGGGCACCCACGACGCCTCGAGAAAACGACCCCGAGCACAGGAGTTGATCGCGTGCCGTCCTCACGGCCGACCTACGATCTCGTCATCGCAGCGAACCGCCTGCCCGTCGACAAGGTGGTCGCGGGCGACGGCTCGATCGAGTGGCGGCGCAGCCCCGGGGGGCTCGTCACGGCGATGGAGTCGGTGATGCGGTCCCAGCCCGGCGCCTGGGTCGGCTGGGCCGGCGACGCGGGCGACGCCCCCGAGCCCTTCGACGAGGACGGCATCCACCTGCACCCGGTCGCGTTGTCGCAGCAGGAGATCACGGACTACTACGAGGGTTTCTCCAACGACACGCTGTGGCCGATCTACCACGACGTCATCGTCCCGGCGAAGTTCCACCGCGACTGGTGGACGAGCTACCAGACGGTCAACCGTCGCTTCGCCGAGGCCGTTGCCGAGGTCGCGGCCCCCGGCGCCCGCGTGTGGGTGCAGGACTACCAGCTCCAGCTCGTCCCGGCCCTGCTGCGCGCCCTGCGCCCCGACGTGCGGATCGGCTGGTTCAACCACATCCCCTTTCCCCCGGTCGAGCTCTTCGCGCAGCTGCCGTGGCGCGGCCAGCTCCTCGAGGGTCTGCTCGGCGCCGACTTCCTCGGTTTCCAGCGCCAGGCCGACGCCCAGAACTTCGTCCGCGCCTGCCGGCAGCTGCTCAAGGTCCAGACCAAGGGCGAGACCGTGTCGGTCGTCGACGGCTCGCACCGGAGGGTCCGAGCGAGCGCGATCCCGATCTCCGTCGACTACGAGGGGCTCGAGGCGCTCGCGCGCACCCCCGAGGTGATGGAGCGCGCCCGCAGCATCCGTGAGTCCCTCGGCAACCCCGAGGTGCTCATGCTCGGAGTCGACCGACTCGACTACACGAAGGGCATCCGGCACCGGCTCAAGGCCTACGAGGAGCTGCTCCGTGACGGCCGCCTCGGCCCGCCCAAGATCACCTTCGTCCAGGTCGCGACCCCGAGCCGCGAGCGGGTCGACGCATACCGGACCCTGCGGTCGGAGGTCGAGCAGACGGTCGGACGGATCAACGGCGAGTACGGCGAGATCGGCGCAGCCGCCATCCACTACATGCACCACTCCTACCCGCGGGAGGAGATGGCGGCGCTCTTCCAGGCCGCCGACGTCATGCTCGTCACCCCGCTGCGCGACGGGATGAACCTCGTCGCCAAGGAGTACGTGTCGTGCCGCGTCGACAACGACGGGGCGCTCGTGCTCAGCGAGTTCACCGGGGCCTGGAACGAGCTGCACCAGGCCTTCGCCTGCAACCCCCACGACATCGAAGGGCTCAAGCACGCCATGCTCAAGGCTGTGAACACCCCCAGGGCCGAGAAGACGCGGATCATGAAGTCGCTCCGGCGTCGGGTGGCCGAGTACGACGTCCAGCGCTGGGCCAAGCGCTATCTCGCCGCGCTCGACGCGGCGCCCGAGCGCCCGACGGCGGCCTCATGAGCCCGACCCGCCCGCTCGAGGAGGCCCTCGACGCCGCGGCGGAGGCGGAGACCCTGCTCGTGGCCACGGACTTCGACGGCGTGCTCGCGCCCTTCGAGTCGGAGCCGATGGATGCCGCGCCCACCCCCGGCAGCATGCAGACCCTGCGCTCGCTCGCCGCGCTGCCCGGTGTCCACGTGGCCGTCATCTCCGGCCGCGACCTCACCGCCCTGCGCTCCCTCACCGGCATCACCGAGGACGAGCCGATCGTGCTCATCGGAAGCCACGGGGCCGAGTCGTCGTCGGCAGCCGTGCGGACCGCGATGGAGGGCGCCGCGGTGACGCTTGAGGACGAGGAGAACCTCGCCGCACTCCGGGCCGACATCACGACGCTGCTCGAGGACCACCACCCCAAGGCCGGTATCGAGCACAAGGCGGCCGCGGTCGTCGTCCACACCAGGGGCCTCGATCGCGCGGACGCCGACGCGGCCATCGCCGACACCCGACGCGTCGCGCTCGACCATCAGGGCGTCAAGGTGCTCAAGGGCAAGTCCGTCATCGAGCTGTCCGTGTCCCACGCCGACAAGGGGTCGGCGGTCACCGCGCTCGGGCGGCACGTGGGCGCCACCGCTCGGATCTACCTCGGCGACGACGTGACCGACGAGGACGCCTTCATGCGGATGCGGCGTCCGGAGGACGTCACCGTCAAGGTCGGCACGGGCTCCACCGCGGCCCGACACCGCGTCGCTGACGAGGAGGCCGCGGCGGCCCTGCTGTCGCGCCTCGTCGAGCTGCGCCGCGAGGCCACGGCACACTGAGGCTCGCCGCGCCCCGGCTCAGCGCCGTCGGGCGCCGGTCGACCCGCGTACGACGAGCTCGGGGCGGAACACGTACTCCGCCCGCGGAGACGGCTGGCCGGAGATCTCGTCGAGGAGCGCGCGGACCGTCGCCGCGCTCATCGCGGTGACGCTCTGGCGCACCGTCGTCAACGGCGGGTCGGTGAAGGCGATCAGGGTGGAGTCGTCGTAGCCGACGACGGAGAAGTCGCGGGGCACCTGGAGCCCGCGCTTGCGGGCCTCCCGGATCGCGCCGAGGGCCATCAGGTCGGAGCCGCAGACGACGGCGGTGGCGCCGCGGTCGAGCAGGCGGCCGGCCGCCGAGGCGCCGCCCTCGACGCTGAAGAGCGACCGCTCGATGAGGTCGTCGACGTCGGGGCGACCGGTGAGCTCCTGCATCGAGTGCCGGAAGCCGGCGATCTTGCGGATCACCGGCACGTAGCGGTCGGGACCGACCGCCAGGCCGATCTCCCGGTGTCCCAGGCTCACGAGGTGCTCGAGCGCCAGGCCCATCGAGGCCACGTCGTCATTGGAGATGAAGGGGGCGTCCACGCCCTCGATGTAGCCGTTGACGAGCACGAGCGGCAGGCCCCGCTCGCGAAGGGCCGCGTACCGCGCCGGGTCGGTGTTGGTGTCGGCGTGCAGGCCCGAGATGAAGATGATCCCCGCGACACCCCGGTCGAGGAGCATCTGGACGTAGTCGTCCTCGTGCACGCCACCGGCGACCTGCGTGCAGAGCACCGGGGTGTAGCCGTTCTGCGCCAGCGAGTTCTCGATGATCTGGGCGAAGGCCGGGAAGATCGGGTTGGTCAGCTCGGGCACGATGAGGCCCACGAGACCGGCGCTCTTGCGGCGCAGTCGACTCGGGCGGTCGTAGCCCAGCACGTCGAGCGCGGTGAGCACCGACTGACGGGTCGCCTCCGCGACGCCAGGCTTGCCGTTGAGCACCCGCGAGACGGTTGCTTCCGAGACGCTCGCCTGGACTGCGATGTCGCGGAGCCTGGCTTTCACGGCTGGCGCCTCCTGCGTTGTGGGTGCCGGGCGCCCCCGTCGGTCGGGCGCCACGTCCACACCGAGACTCCCGGCTCGGCGGCGCTCAGTGTGACAGCGCCGTCCGCGAGGTCAGGTGCCTGTCCGTATGCCGTCTGCCCCGCCTCGACGCCGGGCAGGTGACGTGCGTCGAGGGCCACGGGACCGTGCGCCGCACGCGCGACGTGGACGAGAGCGTTCTCTGCGGTCGTCTCCCGGAGGAACACGATGACATCCCCTTCGGCATGGACCCAGCGCAAGCCACCCTCACGGAGCGCGACCGAGCCGTGACGAGCGGCGATGAGTCCGCGGTAGACCGCGAGCAGCCTGGTGTCCCAGTCGTCCTCGTCCCACGGCATGGGTCGTCGTCCGTCCTCGCCGAACAATCCCTCCATCCCGATCTCGTCGCCGTAGGTGAGCATCGGCATCGACGGCAGCGTGAAGAGCAGCCCGGCCGCGACGTCGACGCCCTGCGCGTCCTCGCCGACGAGGGTGCGCACCCGGGTGGCGTCGTGCGAGCCGACGAGGTTGAAGGAGCTGACGAGGGACTGCCACGCGATGCGCGAGGTGAAGTCGCGCATCGTCTCGACGACGGCGGCGGCATCGAGCAGGGGCACCGGGACGGGGGCGCCGAGGAAGTTGGGGTCACCCTTCTCCTCGCGCAGCCAGGTCCAGACGGGCTTGCAGAAGCCCGAGTAGTTCATCACGCCGTGCCAGCCGTCACCGGGCATGTCGACGGTGTAGTCGTGCACGTGCTCGCCGACGAGCAGCGTCTCCGGCGCCCAGCGGGCCACCGAGTCGCGCATCTGCCTCGCGACGCCGTGGTTGACGTCCGTGTCGCGCCAGCGCCCCGTCATGTTCGCGACGTCCACGCGCCAGCCGTCGAGGCCCCCGGAGCGGCCGAGCCACTTGCGCACGACCCCGGCTCGGTCCTCGAAGAGCCGGTGCCGCAGCGCGTGATTGAGGTGGTTGAGCTTGGGCAGCGTGGGGACGCCCAGCCACGCGACGTAGTCGCCGTCCTCCCAGAGGTAGTAGTCGCGCTCCGGCGTGCGCTTGCCACCCGGACCGGTCGCCGTGAGGAACCACTCGTGCCGGTCCCCGGTGTGGTTGGTCGTGAAGTCGCCCATCACCTTCAGCCCCCGGGCATGCGCAGCCTTCGTGAGTCGGCGCAGCGCCACGTCCCCGCCGAGCATCGGGTCCACCGCCTCGAAGGAGGAGGCGTCGTAGCGGTGGTTGGACCCGCCGGGGAAGAAGGGCGTGAGGTAGATGACGTCGACGCCGAGCGACTCGAGGTGGTCGAGGTGGTCGACGACGCCGTCGAGGTCACCGCCGTAGAGCTGCTGGGCGATCGCGGATGGGCTGGTGTCGACCGGGTCGGACCAGTCGGCGGGGATGGCCCAGTCGGGCAGCGTGCGACGATCGGCGGCCTTCGAGCGCGCGAAGCGGTCGGGGAAGATCTGGTAGACGACGGCGCCGAGCGCCCACTCGGGCGGCGGGCTGTCGTGTGCGAGGAGCCGGAAGTCGCTCGCGTCGGGCACGTCCCGCAGGTGCAGCCCGGTGCCGTTGAGCCACGCGTACTCGGTGGGGCCGCCCGCGAGCAGGAAGCGGTAGTTCGTGACCGGGTTGTGGCAGGTGAGTGTGGCGCTCCACCACGCGTCCGTCTCCGTCATGCGCACGCGCTTCGCGATGGTGAAGGCGGCCTCGCCGTCCGGCGCGGTCCGGACGTGGACGGCGGTGACGTCGGCCTCGAGCGGCACCCTCAGCAGCACGACGACCTCGTCACCCAGGCGAGGGCGCGTGGTGGAGACGTAGCGCCCCGACCCGTCGTGGTGCGGCTGCGAGAGCCACGTCTGTGCACGGGCCGGGGCAGCGGTCACTTGACCGAGCCCGTCGTCAGGCCGCCGACGAGCTGGCGCTGGAAGGCGAGGTAGAGGATCATCACAGGGATCGAGGCGAGCAGGGCGCCGGCTGTGAACCGCCCGAAGAGCGTGTTCGCGTCGTTGCCGAGCGTCATCCCGTAGAGGCCGACACCGAGCGTCTGGCTGTTGACGTCAGTCAGGAAGACGCTGGCGAGGAGGAACTCCCCGTAGAGGCCGACGAAGACGAGCATGAAGACCGTCACGAGGATCGGGATCACGAGCCGCAACGTCATCGTGAAGAAGATCCGCACGTGGCTCGCACCGTCGACGATCGCCGCCTCGTCGAGCTCCTTGGGGACCGTGTCGAAGTAGCCCTTGAGCAGCCAGACGTTGGCCCCGAGCGCCCCGCCGAGGTAGGCGAGGATCAGGCCGGCCGAGGTGTTGAGGCCGAAAGCCGGCAGCACGTCACCGATGGCGGCGAACGTGATGTACATCGCGACGATGGCGAGCAGCGCGGGGAAGAAGGTGGTCAGCAGCAGGAAGAGCATGCCGCCGCGGCGCCCCTTGAACCGCAGGCGCGAGAACGCGTAGGCCGCGCACGCGCCGATGAAGACGGCGCCCAGCGCGCCGACGCCGGCGATGACGAGCGAGTTCTTGTACCAGCTCCAGTAGGGCCGGGCCGCGTCGTTGAACAGGGCGCTGAAGTTGTTCGTCGAGAAGCCACTCGGGAGCAGACTCGCCGTGTTCAGCGTGCCGGACGGGTTCGTCGCGGCGGAGTAGATGAAGAGGATCGGAAAGAGGGCCCACACGAGCGCGAGGATCGCGAGGGCGTGGCGCCACCAGACGCTGCCGCCCAGCCCGCCGCGCTTCTCGGCCGTGGCGCTGGGGTCACTCGTCGCCTTGCCAACCCGCGCGGGTGCGTTGACGTTCGACATCAGTTGATCTCCTCGAGGGCCTTCGTGCTGCGGAAACCGGGGATGCTCATCAGCGCCACGAGGACGAAGATGACGACGGACACGGCGGCGGCGAACCCGTAGTTCGGGGACACCCCGGAGAACGCGAGTCGGTACGCGTAGGTGATGAGCAGGTCACTCGACCCGATCGAGGTGTCGACCCCGTTGAAGGGACCGCCCTTGGTGAGCAGGTAGATCAGGCCGAAGTTGTTGAAGTTGAAGGCGAAGGAGGCCAGCAGGAGCGGGCCGACCGCCACGAGCAGGAGCGGCATGATGATCGACCGCAGGGTACGTGCGGCGTTGGCACCGTCGATCTTGGCCGCCTCGAGGACATCCGACGGGATCGACTGCAAGGCGCCCGTGCACACGATGAACATGTAGGGGAAGCCGAGCCAGAGGTTCGTGATGAGGATGGCTGCCTTGGCCGCCCACGGCGAGCCGAGCCAGTCGACCGACAGGCCCAGGGTGGTGTTGATGATGCCGTACTGCTGGTTGAACATGCCCTTCCAGACCAGCGCCGTCACGAAGATCGGCAGGGCGTAGGGCAGGATCAGCAGCGACCGGTAGACCCCCTTGCCGCGCAGCTTCGGGTCGTTGAACAGCAGGGCGATGAGCATGCCCAGCAGGAAGGTCGACAGCACGGAGACGACGGCGAAGACGACGTTCCACACGAAGATACTGAGGAAGCCGGAGCGGATCGTCGGGTCGGTGAAGATCCGGGTGTAGTTGGCGAAGCCCACGCTCTCCTTCCACCCCTGCGGGAAGGTCTGCGCGGGGTTGGCGACGTTGACCCACCGGGCGTCCTTCGGAGCGTAGACGGCCGGCGGGTCGGCGGAGGCGTCCGTCAACCGGTCGCTGGCCTCGTCGTAGCTCACGCTCGCCTTGCCCTCGAAGGCCTCGGAGAGGCCGACGGGCTTGATCCCGCCTCCGTCGGTCGTCGGCACGGCCAGCTTGCCCAGGTCGGCGCTCCGGTTGTTGACCTCGCGGGCGTTGAGGATGGTGTAACCGTCCGCGGCGGTGACCTTGCCGACCGGGGTCTTCTTCAGGCCGGCGTCGTCGAGCTGCTCGAGGCCGTCGGGACTGCCGACGAAGGAGGTGCCGTCCGGCCGGGTCAGGAGCAGGACGAGGTCGGCGGTGGCGACGGGCTGGCCAGCCTTGACGGCGACGGACATCGCATAGCGCGGCGTGTCCGGCACCTCGCGCACGGACTGCGCGATGATGTCCTTCGTCGACTCCTGCTTGGAGTTGAGGTGCCCGTCCCCGTAGTTCGACAGCGACAGGCTCGCCGTGAAGACGACGGGCCAGAGCTGGAAGGCCACCATCAGGAGCAGTCCGGGGACGAGGTACTTCAGGGGGACGGCCCGACGGGTCGCGTAGACCGCCAGGATCCCCATCCCCACGAAACCGGCGAGGACGACGGCGAGGACGTTGCCCGCGATGGCGAGCTGGGTGGCGAGGTAGAAGACTCCCGCGATGGCGAGGGCGATGAGCGCCCATTTGATCGCGAGTGCGACAGGTTTGGTCATGAGGCCACTTCCTACTGCGCCGACCCCGGCGCCGTTGGTGCACGGGTGGGGGCCGCCGCCGCAGAACGCGGGGGGCCCGGCCGATGGGGGGAGGTCGTACCGGAAATGCGAGGCGGTGCGCCCTCGGGTCGGGTGGGTTCGACCCAGGGGTGGAGCGGTCCCGTGCTCCGGGCCCCGTCGTTCGGACGGGGCCCGGTGCCGGGACGGGGGTCAGCCCTTCTTGATGTTGGCCGCGATCTCCTTGGCCGCCGCGTCGAGGCGGTCCTTCGAGTCGGCCTTGCCGGCGATGAGGTCGGCGGTCGCCTGACCGAAGGGTCCCCAGACCGAGTTCATCGCGGGGATGTTCGGCATCGGCAGACCCTCCTTGCCGGCCTCGAACCAGGCCTTGACGTCGGCGTCCTTGGCAGACACCTCGTCATAGGCCTCGGTGAGGGCCGGCGGGCGCTTGCCGACCTCGAAGAGGGCGAGCTGGACGTCCTTGCGCGGGATGTAGTTCGTGACGAACTCCTGCGCGAGGGCGGCGTTCTTCGCCTTCGAGGAGACGTAGAACATCTGGACGCCGAGGAACGGCTTCATCGCGCCGCCGCCGTAGGAGTCGAGCGAGGGCAGCGGGGCGATGCCGTAGTTGATACCGGCGTCCGCGGCCTTGCTGACGCTCCAGGGGCCGCTGATCATGAACGGCACGGCCTTGGTGTCGAAGAGCGCGTCCTGGTTGGTGTCGTCGACATTGGTCGACAGGACGTTCTTCTTGCCGAGGTCCGCGAGGACCTTGCCACCCTTGATCGACCCGGGGCTGTTGACGAGCAGCTTGTTGGGGTCGTAGCCGCCGTCGGCCTTCGTGCCGAAGATGCCGCCGTCGGGGAAGGCTGAGAGGTAGGGGTAGGCGAAGTAGGCGTTGCCGACCTTGGAGACGAACTGGCTGAGCACGCCCTTCGTCTTGCCGTCCTTCTTCAGCTTCTCACCCATGGAGACGAGCTCCTCCATGGTCTTCGGCGGGGTCGGGACGAGGTCCTTGTTGTACATCAGCGCAATGTTCTCGACGGCATACGGGACGCCATAGGACTGCCCGTTGAACTTCGTCGCGTCGATCGCCTGCGGGAGGAACTTCGCGCTCACGTCGCTCGAGAGGTTGACGGGTGAGACGGTGGAGTTCTGGACGAGCTCGCCGAGCCAGTCGTGGGCGCCGACGATGACGTCAGGACCCTTACCGACCTTGGTCGCGTCCTTGAACTGCTGGCGGGTGTCGGTCGAGATCTGGACCTTCACCTTGATGCCGTTCTCCTGGCCGAACTGGTCGGCATACTTCTGGATCGCGGCCGATCGGTCGGCGTCGCTCCAGATAACGAGGTCCGCGCTCGCATCACGGGCGGCATCGGCCCCCGTGGCGAGGGTCTCGGCCGGACCGGCAGCACTCGCCGGGGCCGTTGCCGCAGGGGATGAGCCCCCGGCGGTTGTGGGGGTGGGGGTGGACCCACCGCAGGCGCCGAGGGCCAGGGCGGCAACGCCCGAGATGGCCACAGCGCCGTAGGCACGCTTGTGCATGTCTTCTCCTTTGAAGCCAGGTGGCACACGCCGCCACCGGGTGGCCGAAATGTAGCAAGAACGTGCCTGCAAGATCCAGTGGTCTTGCAGCAACTTCTTGCAACGAAGTGGCATCGATCTCGCGAGGGAGGGCGCCCGGCCACGACGAAGGGGTGATCGACGGGCCGTCAGGGGTGGTCAGAATGCCGCCCATCGGCGATGATGGCCTCGTCCTCCCGGTTGGGGGGTCAGCCCTTTACAACGGACCGTCCGGCACGTTCCTGCCGGTGAAGGAAGGCAAAGAAGCCATGGCAACAGTCACGTTCGACAACGCAACCCGCATCTACCCGGGCAGCACCGTCCCCTCGGTGGACAAGCTCAACATCGAGATCCAGGACGGCGAGTTCCTCGTCTTCGTCGGCCCCTCCGGATGTGGCAAGTCCACGTCCCTGCGCATGCTCGCCGGCCTCGAGGAGGTCAACGGCGGCCGCATCCTCATCGGTGACCGCGACGTCACCAACCTCTCGCCCAAGGACCGCGACGTGGCGATGGTCTTCCAGAACTACGCGCTCTACCCGCACATGACGGTCGCCGACAACATGGGCTTCGCGCTCAAGATCGCCGGGGTCGACAAGGGCGAGATCCGCAAGCGCGTCGAGGAGGCCGCCAAGATCCTCGACCTCAGCCCGTTCCTCGACCGCAAGCCGAAGGCCCTCTCCGGTGGCCAGCGCCAGCGCGTCGCCATGGGCCGCGCCATCGTCCGCTCCCCGCAGGTCTTCCTGATGGACGAGCCGCTGTCCAACCTCGACGCCAAGCTGCGCGTGCAGACCCGCACCCAGATCGCCTCGCTCCAGCGACGCCTCGGCGTCACGACGGTCTACGTCACGCACGACCAGGTCGAGGCCATGACCATGGGTGACCGCGTCGCGGTGCTCAAGGACGGCATCCTCCAGCAGTGCGACAGCCCGCGCCGGATGTACGACCACCCGCAGAACGTCTTCGTGGCTGGCTTCATCGGCTCGCCCGCGATGAACCTCATGGAAGCCCCGGTCACCGACGGCGGCGTCAACCTCGGCGGTCACACCGTCCCGGTCGAGCGCGACGCGCTCAAGGACGTCGGCAAGCAGGTCACGCTCGGGGTCCGTCCCGAGGACCTCGAGCTGTCCGACGACGGCTCGGGCATCCCGGTCACCGTCGACGTGGTGGAGGAGCTCGGCGCTGACGCCTACATCTACGGCTCGACCGAGCAGAAGCTGCTCGCGGCCACGGGTGAGAACGCCGGCGAGGTGCCGTTCATCGCCCGCGTCGACGGCCGCCGGCCCCCGGAGAAGGGCTCGGTCATCCACCTCAAGCCCAAGGCCGGTCACGTCCACGTGTTCAACGCGGACACGGGCGAGCGCATCGGCGACTGACCACCTCGGTCGCATCCGACGTATGCCGCTGGGTCGGCACCCTGCTCAGGGTGCTGGCCCAGCGGCATACCGCTGTCAGGCCCGAAGCACTGAGCACGGGGCACTGAGCACGGGGCACTGAGCACTGGGCGCCGGGCGCCGTGGTGGCGCCGGGGCCCTGCCGACCCTAGGCTCACCGCTGTGACGACAGCACCCATCGCCCGGTCCTGGCACCTCGTCACGTTCGCCGTGGCGGCGTTCGCCCTCGTGCTCCAGCTCGCCCTGATCATCTCCGGGCAGAACGTCCTCGAGGGCGCCGGGGCCGCGGTGGCCGACCTCGAGCGGGTCCGCCGCTACTTCTGCTACTTCACGATCCAGTCGAACTTCCTCGTCGCCGTCGCGATGCTCCTCATCCTCAGGGGCCGCTCGGCCGGCGCCGTCTTCCGGGTCCTGCGGCTCGCCTCCCTCATCGGCATCACCGTGACGGGCATCGTCGCGGCGATTGCCCTGCCGCCCGCTCCGACCTACTCCACGCTCAACCTGATCTGCGACCGGCTGCTGCACATCGCCGTGCCGGTGCTCACCCTCGTCGGCTGGCTCACCTTCGGTCCGCGCGACCGCGTGCGACGCAGCGACGTGCCGCTGACCCTCATCTGGCCGGTCCTGTGGCTCCTCGCCACCCTCGCCCTGGGCCCGGTCGTCGACTGGTATCCCTACCCCTTCCTCGACGTCGGCACCCTCGGACTCGGACAGGTGCTCGTCAACTGCGTCGTCATCGCGCTCGTCTTCGTCGCGCTCGCCACGCTCGCGCTCTGGGCGGATCGACGACTGAGTCGCAACCGTGCCACGATGACCCCGTGACGCTCGACATCACGACCGCCCGACCCGACCCGGCCCTGCTCGACCTGCCGTGGTCGCTCCCCCTCGAGGACTGGCCCGAGAGCACTCTCGCCGCACTCCCCCGCGGCATCTCGCGCCACGTCGTGCGCTTCGTCAAGCTCGGGCCGCGCGTCCTCGCCGTCAAGGAGATCAAGGTCGAGCTCGCCGAGCGCGAGTACGCGATGCTGCGCAACCTGCGCCGCCTCGGGGTCCCGTCCGTCGAGCCCTTCGGCGTCGTCCGGGGACGCACCGACAGTGACGGCAACCCGCTGGACGCGTGCCTCATCACCCGCCACCTCCAGTTCTCGCTGCCCTACCGGGCGCTGTTCAGCCAGAGCCTGCGCCCCGACACGTCCGTGCGGCTGATGGATGCCCTCGCGGTCCTGCTCGTGCGCCTGCACCTCGACGGCTTCTGGTGGGGCGACGTGTCCCTGTCCAACACCCTCTTCCGCCGGGACGCCGGCGCCTTTGCGGCCTACCTCGTCGACGCCGAGACCGGTGAGCTGCACCCGCGCCTGTCCGATGGTCAGCGCGCGCACGACCTCGACATCGCCCAGGTCAACATCGCTGGCGAGCTGATGGACCTCGACGCCGGGGGCTTCCTCGAGGAGAGCGCCGACCCGTTCGAGGTGGCAGCCTCGATCATCGAGCGCTACCACACCCTCTGGGACGCCCTGACGGGCACGCAGCGCTACGAGGTCGGCGACCGGTGGCGGGTCGACGAGCGGATCCGCCAGCTCAACGAGCTGGGGTTCGACGTCGACGAGCTGTCGATCACGACGGACATCGGCGGCACCGAGCTGCAGATCACCCCCAAGGTCGTCGACGCCGGCCACCACTCCCGCCGGCTGCTGCGCCTCACCGGACTCGACGTCGGGGAGAACCAGGCCCGCCGCCTGCTCAACGACCTCGACGCCTACTCGGCTGCTGCCGACCGCCAGGGTGAGGACGAGGAGATCGTCTCGCACGACTGGCTCGCCCGGGTCTACGAGCCCGTGACACGGGCGGTGCCCCGCGAGCTCAAGACCCGGCTCGAGCCCGCCGAGGTCTTCCACGAGGTGCTCGAGCACCGGTGGTACCTCAGCGAGCGCGCCGGTCGGGACATCCCCATCGAGGAGGCCCTCAAGGACTACCTGTCCACCGTCCTGCCGGCCAAGCCCGAGGAGAAGTCGGTGCTCGGGGTCGACACCGAGGAGATGCCCGTCATCAGCTGGACGGACTGACCGCCCGCGAGTCCATCGAGGGTCGCCAGCGCCGCCAGCCCCTCAGATCCGGTGGTGCTCCGACACTCTGCGGCGATCGGTCGGCGGACCGGAGAGGATCTGGCCGAAGAGCACGGTGATCCACAGCAGGAAGGTCAGCACGTGCACGGCCGTGCACCACAGGCAGATCGCGTGGATCCGGTAGAGCTCGGCCCAGACGAGGTAGAGCGCCATCCCGAGCCCGGTCGTGAGCCACGCGAGCCTGGCCCGGTCGAGCCAGCGCTCACCGCGACGCCAGACCGCCGGGAGGCAGAGGCCGAGCGTGACGACGAAGAAGACGAGACCGAGGTAGGCCACCGGGATGCCGAGGAAGGTGCTCCACGCGCTCGTCGTCACCTTGGCGCAGTCGACGACGCCACCGATCGTGCACGCGAGCGTGGCGTTGTCGGTGAGGTGCTCGAACGACAGGTACACCGACACGACCAAGCCGGCGCCCGCGGACACGGCCGTCGTCGGGGCGAGCCACGCCGGACGGCGACGAGCCGGCATCGTTCTCACTTCTTGAGCAGCACCGAGGCGGACATGACGCCCTGGCTCGTGCACACGTTGCTCGGCTGCCCGTTGGTCTGGTCACAGATCTGGGCGGTGATGAGGTTGATCGCCGGCTGGACCGACTTGCCGAGGTCGGACGAGCTGTCGAGGATCCCGGCCATGATCTGGTCGTAGGTCTTGCCGTCGTAGGCGTTCGCGTCGACCGTGGCCCCGTTGGTCGCGTTGGTGCCGCCGTAGTCGATCCAGGGGATGCCACCGCCGGGGTTGAACTTCTGGAAGAGGGTCGCGTTCTCGCCCTCGAGGGGGTCCAGCGCCTTGCCCTCACGGTCCTGGGTCTCGACCGCCTGGAAGGAGACGTGGTCGCTGGTGTAGGTGGCGCCCTTGAAGGAGAAGGTCGGGGTGTCGGGGTGGGCGTCGGCCGAGCTGCTCGTCGTCGGGGTGACCCCCGTGAACGTGCCGAAGCGCGACAGCGCGGCGATGAGCGGCCACCGCTCGACGGCGCAGAACGGGCAGTACTCCGCGCCGACGTAGAGGACCTTGGTCTTGTCGCCGTCCTTGAGGGGAGCGCCGCCCTCGAGCTTGGCGGGCGCCTGGTTCGGGTTCGGCGCCGGGGCCGCGTCGAGCGTGACCTGAGGGATCGAGACGAGCTTTGCCAGTGCCGCGTCGGAACCGGTGGCCGCAGGCACCGCCTTGGGCCGGTTGGCGATCACGGAGCCGACGACGACCGCGATGATGATCACGACGACAGCGACGACCGCCGCGACGAGCTGGGTGCGCTGGCGCTCCTTGCGCGCCGCCTCGGCGCGCATCTCTGCTGCACGGGCCGTCACGGCCGCGCGGTCACTCTTCGCCACGTTGGATCCTTCACTGCGTTGTCTGGAGGTCGCACCGAGCCTAGCGACCCGTCATGTGAACCGCCCGGAGTGCCCACAAGTTCCCCGTCAGGCCGATCGTCACGGGTGAGCGGCAGCCGGCCTCGGGTCCTCGAGCTCCACCGGCCGTGCTCAGCGGCGGCGCTGGCGTGCGATCTCGTAGAGGGTGATGCCGGTCGCGAGTCCGGCGTTGAGCGACTCGACCGCCGACCCCATCGGGATCGACACGATCTGGTCGCACGTCTCGCGGACGAGCCGGGAAAGGCCCTTGCCCTCCGAGCCCGTCACGATGACGAGCGGCTCGGACGCGAGGGCGAGGTCGGGCAGGTCGACGTCGCCGTCCATGTCGAGGCCGAGGATGAAGAAGCCGGCCTTCTTGAACTCCTCCAGCGCCCTCGTGAGGTTGCCCGCCTTGGCAACGGGAACGCGTGCTGCGGCTCCGGCCGACGTCTTCCAGGCCGAGGCCGTCAGCCCGACGGACCGTCGCTCCGGCACGACGACCCCATGGCCACCGAACGCCGCGACGGAGCGGATGATGGCCCCGAGGTTGCGCGGGTCGGTGATGCCGTCGAGCGCCACGACGAGCGGTATGCCGGGCGTCTCCGGGTCGATGAGGTCGTTCGGGTGCGCGTACTCGTAGGGCGGAACCTGCAGCGCCATGCCCTGGTGGACCGCGCCGTCGGTGATCCGGTCGAGCTCGCCACGCGGGGTCTCGAGGATCGGCAGGCCGCGCGCGGTGGCGAGCTTGAGCGCCTCCCGGACCCGGTCGTCGGTGTCGATCCGCGTCGCGAGGTACATCGTCGACACGGGGATGTCGGCGCGGAGCGCCTCGAGCACGGAGTTGCGACCGGCGACGATCTCGCTCGCGCCCTTGGGCTTGCGAGAGGACCGCACCGGCGCGCGGCCCTGGCCGGTGGAGGAGCCCTGGCGCTTGTCGGCTCCCTTGGCCCGCTTGTGCGCGGCGTGGTACTCACGCTCCGCCGCCTTGGGGGTGGGGCCCCGGCCCTCGAGGCCGCGCTTGCGCTGCCCGCCGGATCCGACGCTGGCGCCCTTGCTGCTCTTGCGGACGGCTCCGCGCCGCTGAGAGTTCCCTGGCATGTCAGCCCTTCACGTGGTCGGTGCGGGCGAGTGCCCACTGCGCCCCCGAAGGGGTGTCGGTGATGACGACGCCGGCCGCGGCCAGGTCGTCGCGAATGGCGTCGGCCCGAGCGAAGTCGCGCTCCTGCCGAGCGGCCTGACGGGCGTCGAGCTGCACCGAGATGAGCCGGTCCAGGGCCGTCTCGGACTCCCCCGCGCCCACGTCGGTCGTGGTGTGCCAGTGCGCGGCCAACGGGTTGATCCCGAGGATCTCGGTCATCGTGACGACGGCCGATGCGGCCGCGAGCGCCTCCTCCTCGTCGTCCTCGTCGAGAGCGGTGTTGCCCGCGCGGACGGTGTCGTGAACGACGGCGAGCGCCCCGCTCACGCCGAGGTCGTCGTCCATCGAGCGGACGAACGCCTCGGGCAGCGTGTCGCCGTCGACGCCACCGGGCGCAGCGATCGCGCCGAACCGGCCCGCCCGCTCGAGGAAGCCCTCGATGCGCTCGACGGCGGCTGCGGCCTCGTCGAGGGAGCCCGGGTGGTACTCGATCATCGAGCGGTAGTGCGCGGCGGTGAGGAAGTAGCGGATCACGAGCGGACGGGTCGTGCGGAGCAGCTCACGCACCTCGAGCGCGTTGCCGAGGGACTTGCCCATCTTCTCGCCGCGGACCGTCACCCAGCCGTTGTGCAGCCAGTAGCGGGCGAAACCCAGACCGGAGGCACGCGACTGCGCCTGCTCGTTCTCGTGGTGCGGGAACCGCAGGTCGATGCCGCCGCCGTGGATGTCGAACTCGTCACCGAGCCAGCGCCGCGCCATGGCGGAGCACTCGAGGTGCCAGCCGGGCCGGCCGGGGCCGAAGGGGGTCGGCCACGAGGCGCTCGCCGGCTCCTCGGGCTTGCGTCCCTTCCACAGGGCGAAGTCGTGTGGGTCGCGCTTGCCGCGCGGGTCGGCGTCGTCGGCGTTCGCCATGTCGTCGAGCGACTGGCCGGTGAGCGAGCCGTAGTCCGGCCACGACCGGACGTCGAAGTAGACGTCGCCGCTCTCGTCCGGCGCGACGTAGGCGTGCCCCTTCTCGATGAGCGTCTCCATCAGGGTGATCATGTCGGGCACGTGCCCCGTCGCGCGCGGCTCGTAGGTCGCGGGCAGCACGCCGAGCGCATCGAGCGCGGCACTGGTGAGCCGCTCGTTCCGGTAGCTCAGCGCGAACCAGTCCTCACCGGACTCGGCGGCCTTGCGCAGCACCTTGTCGTCGATGTCGGTGACGTTGCGCACGAGCGTCACGTCATAGCCGTGTCCGACCTCCAGCCAGCGCCGCAGCACGTCGAACGCGACGGCGAATCGGAGGTGTCCGATGTGGGGCGCGCCCTGGGTCGTGAGCCCGCAAATGTAGATGCCGACCTTGCCCGTCTCGCGCGGCGTGAAGTCGCGCTCCCCCCGGGTAGCGGTGTCGAACAGTCGTAGGCTCACCCGCCCAAGTCTATCGGCGGACACGATCGAGCCCGACCACCGCCGAACCGTCGAGTGGGCACTTTCCCCCAGCGCTGGTGCCGCATGCCGCTCAGGCGGAGAGCGGCATACGGCACCATGCGTCCGTGGCTCAGTGCCTCGGTGGCTCAGTGGCCGCGAGCGACCCACTCCTCGAGGTGGGGCGACTCGTCGGCGACCGTCGTCGAGTCGCCGTGACCGGTGAGCACGACGGTCGTGCCGGGCAGCGGCAGGACGCGGTCCTTGAGCGAGGTGATGATCGTGCCGAAGTCGGAGTAGGACCGCCCGGTCGCGCCCGGGCCGCCGGCGAAGAGGGTGTCGCCGGTGAAGACGACGCCGAGCGCGGGCGCGTGGAAGCAGCAGGCGCCGGGAGCGTGGCCCGGGGTGTGCAGCACGGTGAGGTCGACGTCGCCGACCCGGATGACGTCGCCGTCCGCGAGGTCACGGGTCGGAGCGAGGTCGGGGTGCGTCTGGTCCCAGAGCACCCGGTCGGCCGGGTGCAGCGCGACGACGGCGTCGGGGTGGGCGGCCAGCAGCTCCGGCACGACGGTGACGTGGTCGTCGTGCGCGTGCGTGAGCAGGATCGCGGCGAGCGTGCGGTCCCCGATGGCCTCGAGGATCGGCGCCGCCTCGTGCGGAGCGTCGATGACGACGCACTCGCGGTCGTCGCCGACCACCCAGACGTTGTTCTCGACGTCCCAGGTGCCCCCGTCGAGGCTGAAGGTGCCGCTCGTCGTCGTGTGGTCGATGCGGACGCCGCCGGGCGAGGTCTGACTCGACTCGGTGGCCTCGCTCACAGCTCGACCACCGATCGCAGGACGTCGCCGGCGTGCATCTTGTCGAAGGCGGCCTCGACGTCGCCCAGGCCGATCCGCTCGGTGACGAAGGCATCGAGGTCGAAGCGGCCCTGCTTGTAGAGCTCGACGAGCATCGGGAAGTCGCGGCTCGGCAGGCAGTCGCCGTACCAGCTCGACTTGAGGGCGCCGCCGCGGCCGAAGATGTCGATGAGCGGCAGGGTGACCTCCTGGTCCGGCGTCGGGACCCCGACGAGGACGACGGTGCCGGCGAGGTCGCGGGCGTAGAAGGCCTGCTCGTAGGTCTCCGGGCGCCCGACCGCCTCGACGACGACGTCGGCGCCATTGCCGTCGGTGAGCGAGCGGATCGCCTCGACGGGGTCGGTGTTCGCGCTGTTGACCGTGTGGGTGGCCCCGAAGTGCTTGGCCTGCTCGAGCTTGGCGTCGCTGATGTCGACGGCGATGATCGTCGTCGCCCCGGCCACCTTGGCGCCGGCGATGGCGGCGTTGCCGACCCCGCCGCAGCCGATGACGGCGATCGAGTCGCCGCGTCCGACCTGGCCGGTGTTGACCGCGGCCCCGAAGCCGGCCATGACGCCGCAGCCGAGCAGCCCGACCGCGGCGGCATCCGCCTCCGGCACCTTGGTGCACTGACCGGCGGCGACGAGGGTCTTCTCGATGAAGGCGCCGATGCCGAGCGCGGGGCTCAGCTCGGTCCCGTCGGTGAGGGTCATCTTCTGGGTGGCGTTGGCCGTGTTGAAGCAGTACCACGGCTTGCCCTTGGCGCAGGCGCGGCACTGGCCGCAGACGGCCCGCCAGTTGAGGATGACGAAGTCGCCGGGCGCCACCTCGGTGACGCCCTCA
>JBBRGO010000008.1:0-27505 GCA_038224055.1 Actinomycetales bacterium | reverse complement strand
GGAGGTCATGAGTGCCAGCGACAAGCCCCGGCTCGCTGGCCGGCAACCCTCCTATCGCGGTGGGGTGCCCCGGGTGAGGACCTGGCCCGAGGACGGATGTCCGCGGGCAAGCGCGGAGAGACCTCTCCCGCACCGACACGTCGGTGCGCCGGATCCGGTGATGACCGGGTCCTCGGCCACCGCACCAAGGCAGAGAGACGAGACCATGAGCGAGACCCCCAACTGGTCGTTCGAGACGAAGCAGATCCACGCCGGGCAGAGCCCCGACAGCAGCACCGGGGCGCGCGCCCTCCCGATCTACCAGACGACGAGCTATGTCTTCAACGACACCGAGCACGCGGCGAACCTGTTCGGGCTCAAGTAGTTCGGCAACATCTACACCCGACTGATGAACCCCACGACGGACGTCGTGGAGCAGCGCATCGCGGCCCTCGAGGGCGGCGTGGGGGCCCTGCTCGTCGCCTCGGGACAGGCCGCCGAGACCCTCGCGATCCTCAACATCGCCGAGGCCGGCGACCACGTCGTGGCCTCCCCGTCGCTCTACGGCGGCACCTACAACCTGCTCAAGCACACCCTGAAGAAGTTCGGCCTCCAGGTCACGTTCGTCGAGGACCCGACCTCGATCGACTCGTGGCGCGCCGCGGTCCGGCCCAACACCAAGCTCTTCTTCGGCGAGACGATCGCCAACCCCAAGAGCGAGATCCTCGACATCGAGGCGGTCGCGGCGCTCGCCCACGAGCACGGCGTGCCACTCGTCGTCGACAACACGGTGGCCACGCCCTACCTCATCCGGCCGATCGAGTGGGGCGCCGACATCGTCGTCCACTCGGCGACCAAGTACCTCGGCGGCCACGGCACGTCGATCGCCGGCGCCATCGTCGACTCGGGCAACTTCGACTTCGGCGCCGACCCGGAGAAGTTCCCCAACTACAACACCCCGGACGAGAGCTACCACGGCCTCGTCTTCGCCCGGGACCTCGGCGTCGGCAGCCCGCTCGGCGCCAACCTCGCCTTCATCCTCAAGGCGCGGGTGCAGCTGCTCCGCGACCTCGGCGCGGCCGTCTCACCCTTCAACGCCTTCCTCATCGCGCAGGGCATCGAGACGCTGAGCCTCCGCATCGAGCGCCACCTCGAGAACGCCCACCAGGTCGCGGCCTACCTCCAGGGCCATGACCAGGTGGAGCGCGTCGTCTGGGCGTCCTTGCCCGACAGCCCGTCCCACGCACTCGCGAAGAAGTACACCCCGCGCGGCGCCGGCGCCGTGCTCTCCTTCGAGATCGCCGGCGGGCTCGAGGCCGGCAGGACGTTCGTCGAGGCGCTCACCCTGCACAGCCACGTCGCCAACATCGGGGACGTGCGCTCGCTCGTCATCCACCCCGCGTCGACGACCCACTCGCAGGGCCCCGACGAGGACCGCCTCGCCGCCGGCGTCACGCCCGGCCTGGTCCGTCTCTCGGTCGGCATCGAGCACATCGACGACATCATCGCCGACCTCGAGCAGGGCTTCACCGCCGCGAAGGCCTGACCCCTACGCGTCTGCCAGACCGACGGGCTCCGTGGCGTATGCCGTGGAGCCCGTCGGTCTGGCAGGGTGGCCCGATGAGCCAGATCCGCTACCCCGCGCCCCTGCGACCCGGTGACGTCATCGGCGTCACCGCCCCGAGCTCCGGCGTGGAGGACGAGCTCTGGCCCCGCCTCGAGGTCGCCGTCCGGTCGCTGAGCGAGCGGGGCTACGAGGTGCGGCTCGGCGAGTGCCTGCACGCCCCCACCCACGTGAGCGCCCCGCGCGAGGAGCGCGCCGCCGAGCTGATGGCGATGCTCCTCGACCCCGTCGTTCGCGCCGTCGTGCCGCCGTGGGGCGGGGAGACGGGGATCGACCTGCTCGACCTGCTCGACCTCGACGCGGTCGCGGCGGCCGAGCCCACCTGGGCCGTCGGCTTCTCCGACACCTCGACCTGGCTCACGCCCCTGCTGCTGCGCACCGGGATCGCGACGATCCACGGGCAGAACCTCATGGACACCCCGTTCCGCCCGCCGAGCGGCATACGCCACTGGGCCGACGTCGCGACGCTCGCCGAGGGCGAGGAGCTCACCCAGCACTCCCCCGGCCGCTACCGGGCGCAGGGCCACGACGACTACGCGACCCACCCCGAGGTCGACACCTACACCCTCGACGCCACCGGCGGGTGGACCCGCATCGACCCCGGCCACGAGGGCGAGGACGCGACCTTCTCCGGTCGGCTCGTCGGCGGTTGCGTCGAGACGGTGAGCTTCACCGGCGGCACGCGGTGGGGCGACGTGAGCGCCTTCGCCGCCGAGTACGCCCCCGAGGGACTCGTCGTCGCGCTCGACGTCGTCGAGTGGGGCTCCTACGACATCGCCCGGGCGATCCACGCGATGCGGCTCGCAGGCTGGTTCGCGTCGGCAAACGGCGTCATCGTCAGCCGAACGCGGGCGCCCGGCCACCCCGGCTTCAGCCAGCACGACGCGGTCCGCGACGCCCTCGGGATGCTCGACGTGCCCGTCGTCGCCGACGTCGAGTGCGGTCACGTCGCGCCCTACCTCGCCCTCGTCCACGGCGCCCCGACGACCGTCGTGCACACCGCCGAGGAGAGCTCGATCCGCCAGTCCCTCACCTGAGGACCCGCTGCTGCCCGCCTCAGCCGAGGAGCTCGTCGACGTAGCACCAGCGCCACGCCTCGCCGGGCTCGATGGAGCGCATCACCGGGTGCCGCGTCTCCGCGAAGTGGCCGTCGGCGTGCTTGCCCTCGGAGGAGTCGCAGCACCCCACGTGGCCGCACTCGAGGCACATCCTCAGGTGCACCCAGCTCGTGCCGTCGCGCAGGCACTCCTCGCAACCCTGCGGCGTGCGTGGGCTCACCTGCAGGTCTGCGGCCGCAAGGTGCTCGCACGCCGCATCGGCGCCCCGGGTCGGGAGGCGCAGGTCGCCCTCCCGGCGCTCGTCCTCGTCGTCGATCCGCTCGAGCACTGTCTCCTCGAGGTCGAGGGCGCCGAGCAGGTCGCGGAGCACCTCGAAGTCGGCCTGGCCCTCGTCGCGCATCCGCAGCACCTCGTCGCGCTCGGCGGCGATCATCTTGCTGCGCACCCGGCGGTACTGCTCGCTCGGGGTCTCGTCGGCGTCCTCGTCGCGCCGGCCGAGCCGCTCCCACATCGTGTTGACCCGGTCGCGCGACCGGCTCGTGAGCAGCTCGCGGATCGAGTCCCCGACATCGGGCTCGGCCTCGAGGACCTCGAGGCCCTTGGCGGCCGACGCCTGGAGTGCGCTCGCCGCCTGGAGGACGTCCTCGCGCGGGTCGGGTCCCCGCACGTCGAGCAGCCGCGCGAGGGCGGGCAGCGTCGTCCCCTGAAGCAGGAGGCTGCCGATCGTGACGACGACCGCGATGAGCACGAGGACGTCGCGCTGTGGGGTGTCCTCGGGTAGCAGGAGCGCTGCCGCGAGCGTCACCACCCCGCGCATGCCGGCCCATGACACGACGGCCGCGTACGACCAGGGAGCCTTGGGCTCACCGCCAAGGATCCTCGTCGAGAGCAGGCTGTAGGGAAAGACCCAGGCCGGGCGGAGCAGGAGCACGAGGAAGAGCGTCCCCCCGGCGGCCGCGACGATCTGGCCCAGCGGAAGGTCGGAGGACCGCACGCTGTCGACGACGGAGAAGACCCGCAGGCCGATGAGCAGGAAGACGGCGTTCTCGAGGAGGAACTGGATCGAGGTCCAGTTGATCCGCTCGCTGAGGCGCGACGCGCCGGGCTGGGTCCGCGGTGACCGGTGGCCGAGGACGAGGCCACAGGCGACGACGCTGATGACGCCGGAGGCGTGCAGCTCCTCGGCGGGGACGTAGGCCAGGAACGGCGCCATGATCGACAGGACGGTGTCGAAGGTCGCGTCCCGGCTCAGCCTGCGGCGCACCACCTCGATGACGGTGGCGACCGCGAGACCGATCGCCACGCCGCCGACGGACGCCCAGGCGAAGTCGAGCACGATCGAGCCGGCGTTGACGTCGCCGAGGTTGCCGCCGAGGCTGCTCGCGAGGCCCGCCGCCGCCAGCGCGGTGCGCAGCGACACGAGGGCCGTCGCGTCGTTGACGAGCGACTCCCCCTCGAGGATCGAGACGATGCGGCGCGGCAGACCGATCTGACGGCCGATCGAGGTGGCTGCGACGGCGTCCGGCGGTCCGACGACGGCGCCGAGCGCGAAGGCGACGGCGAACGGGATCGGCAGCACCCACCAGAGGAACAGCCCGACCCCGAGCGCGGTGAAGAGGACGAGCCCGACCGAGAGGCTGACGATGGTGATCCGGTTGGCACGGAAGTCGATGAGCGAGGTCTGGATGGCGGCGGCGTAGAGCAGCGGCGGCAGGAAGCCGAGCAGGATGAGCTCGGGGCTCACCGACACCTCAGGGACGAACGGCAGGTAGGACCCGAGGATCCCGATGAGCATGAGCACGAGCGGCGCCGGGACCCGGGTCCGGTCCGCGAGCCACGCGCAGGCGAGGACGGTGGCCGCGATGGCGAGCAGGGCGATGGCGATGTCCACGGCGCCATGATCCCCCACCGGGGGGCGCAGCGGGTCCCCGCGCCACCCTGCGGCGGGGCGCCCTCAGGCGAGGAAGCCGCGGACCGCCGCGATGACCCGGGCCTGGTCGGCCTCGGTGAGCTCGGTCGCGCACGGCAGCGAGGCACCCCGGGCGAAGAGGTCGTCGCCGACGAGGCCGCCCGTCGCGTCCCCGACGACCTGCGCGCCGGCGAAGGGCGGCTGCGCGTGGAGCGGCCGCCACAGCGCCCGGGCGCCCACCCCCCGGGCGTTGAGGTGGTCGAGGAACGCGTCCCTCCCCCGCTCGGGCGCCACCATGACGGAGTAGAGCCAGTAGGTCGCGTCGAGCCCCTCGACCCGCGGCGGGAGCACGAGCGGCAGGTCGGCGAAGGCCGCGTCGTAGCGGGCCGCGATGCGGTGCTTCGCCTCGATGAAGGACGGCAGCCGCTCGAGCTGGGCGAGGCCGAGCCCGGCAGCGATGTTGGTGAGCCGGTAGTTGTAGCCGACCTCGTCGTGGAGGTAGCCGACGTCGGGCACCTTGGCCTGGGTCGTCAGGTGCCGGGCCCGGGCCGCGAGGTCGTCGTCGTCGGTGACGAGCATGCCGCCCCCACCGGTCGTCGCGATCTTGTTGCCGTTGAAGGAGTAGCAGCCCACCGCGCCGACGGTCCCGGTGTGCCGACCGGCATACGGCCCCGTCGTCCACGTGGCCCCCAGCGACTCGGCCGCGTCCTCGAGCACGGGTATGCCGTGACGCTCGCAGGCGGCCATGAGCGGTCCCATGTCGGCGGGCTGCCCCAGCACGTGGACGATCTCGACGACCGTCGGCAGCGGGTCGCCGGTGGCCGCACGGGAGTCGAGCTCGGCCGCGAGCAGCTCCGGGTCGAGGTTCCACGTGCGGGTCTCGGAGTCGACGAGCACCGGCGCGGCCCCGAGGTAGGCGATCGGGTTGACCGAGCCGACGAAGGTGAAGTCGGAGCAGACGACCTCGTCGCCGCGCTCGACGCCGAGCACGATGAGGCCGATGTGGATGGCGGCGGTGCCGCTCGAGCAGGCGATCGCGTGCTTGGCGCCGACGAGGTGGGCGAAGCGGTCCTCGAACTCCGCGACGAACGGGCCGACCGACGACACGAAGCCCGACTCGACGGCCTCGAGCACGTAGCGGCGCTCGCGCTCGCCGATGTTGGGCACGGCGAGCGGGATCGTGCCCGCCGGACCGCGGGCGCCCGGGGCGTGGGCCTCCCTCATCGGTGGTACCTCCCGGCCGTCTCGGCGTCGACGCGTGGCCGCAGCCACTCGGCCGTCCGGGCGAGGCCCTCCTCGAACGAGACGATCGGAGCCCAGCCGAGCACCTCGTGGGCGCGGCTCGGGTCCGACAGGAGGATCTGGACCTCCGAGCCCTCGGGCCGGACGCGGGCCTGCTCGGTGATCACCTCGGCGTCGTTGTCGGTGACCTTCTTGCACAGCTCGACGACCTCGGCGACGGAGACGGTGCGGCCGGTGCCGAGCTGGATCGTCGCGCCCGGCTCGAGGTCGGCGACGGCCGCGCGGACGAAGCCGTCGGCGGTGTCGGTGACGAAGGTGAAGTCTCGCTTCGGGCTGAGGTCGCCGAGCCGCAGCTCGCCCGCCCCGGCGATGAGCTGGGACAGGACGGTGGGGATGACGGCCCGCATCGACTGCCGAGGTCCGAAGGTGTTGAACGGCCGGAGCGTCACGACGGGCGTCTCGAATGAGAGGGCGTAGGACTCGCACATCTTGTCGGCGGAGATCTTCGTCGCCGAGTAGGGCGACTGGCCGCGGAGCGGGTGGCTCTCGGTGATCGGGACCTGCTCGGGCGTGCCGTAGACCTCGGACGTCGAGGTGTTGACCATCCGGGGGGTGCCGTGGCGACGGACCGCCTCGAGCACGTTGAGGGTGCCGATGACGTTGGTCTCGACGTAGGAGCGGGGTGCGACGTAGGAGAAGGGGATCGCGATGAGGGCCGCGAGGTGGAGCACGACGTCGACGCCCTCGGTCGTCGCCATCACGTGCTCGGGGTCGCGGATGTCCCCGAGCACGACCTCGGCCCGGCCTTCCCGCACGGCGGTCCTGAAGGCGTCGGACTCCTCGAGCCAACCGGTGGTGCCGTTGGAGTTGTAGAGGCAGAAGGCTCGGACGTGGGCGCCGTCAGCCAGCAGGCGCTCGACCGTGTGGCTCCCGATGAAGCCGTCGGCGCCCGTCACGAGGACGGTGCGTCCTGCGAGCGGTCCGTCCTGGTCGCGGGCTGTCAGTTCACTTGTCACAGTTGCCTTCTCGTCGTCCGTTTGCAGGTTCAGGAGCGGTCGGTGCGCCGCGCGGCCGGTTGGCGCTCACGCCTCACCCTTCGCGCGGGCGAGGTCGCGCGGCGTGCCGACGTCGATCCACTCGGAGGCGATCGGCCAGGCGGTGACGACCTCGCCGCGGTCGAGGCAGTCCTCGACGAGTCCCGGCATCGTGCTCGGTCGACCCTCGGGGAGCAAGGACAGCGCGCGGGGCTCCACGCAGTAGACGGCGGCGTTGATGTCGAAGCTCAGGGTCGGCTTCTCCGACACCGATGTGACCCGCCCGCCGTCGCTCTCGACGACACCGAAGGGGACCTCGTGCTGGTAGGTCCGGGTGCCGACGGTCACCACGGCGCCGGTGCGCCGGTGCGTGTCGAGCAGCGAGCCGGTGTCGAACTCGACCATGAGGTCGCCGTTCATGACGATGACGGGCAGGTCGAGGTCGGGGCGCTCCGCCCGGAGGATGGTCAGCGAACCGGCCGTACCGAGCGGACGCTCCGGGTCCTCCCGGAGGTAGCGGATCGTGCAGCCGAGGCGGGAGCCGTCCCCGAGGTGCTCCTCGACCCGCTCGGCGAGGTAGTTGACGCTGACGTAGATCTCGCGGATGCCGTCGCCGACGAGCCCGAGGACGATCCACTCGATGATGGACCGTCCGGCGACGCTCATGAGCGGCTTGGGGGTGTCCTTGGTCAGCTCCCCGAGCCGGGTTCCCCGTCCGCCGGCCATGACGACGGCGATGTGGGGCAGCGGCGCGCCGCCGACGACGTCGGAGAGGGTGTGCAGCCCCACGAGCGTCCGGTCCGCGTCGAGCTCCGGCACGGCGGAGATGCGCAGGGCCTGCATGAGGTCGAGCACGAGGGCGCGGGGGGAGCCGGCCGATACGTGGTGGGGGGTCGTCGTCGCGTAGCGCAGGGCCGGCTCATCGAGGCTCGTGCCGGCGAGGAAGGCCCTGCGGAAGTCGCCGTCGGTGAGCAAACCGGCGAGACGGCCCTGCTCGTCGACGAGGAGGCAGACGAGGGTGGCGCTGCGGTTGACGACCTCGAGGGCGTCGCGGATCGTCGCGTCGACGCGGGCACAGGCGGCCTGCAGGTCTCGCTGCGTCACGACGCGTCCTCCCTCTCGTCCGTCCCGTCGGGCCGGGTCCGTGGTCCCGGTCCCGGTCCCGGTGCGCGGGCGTCCACGAACGGTTTGACCCGCGCGGCGCCGACCGCTCCTCGAACGATAGCGAGGATCTGCTCGCTGGCCCGACCGGCCCCGTAGGGGTTGACCACCGTTGCGGAGCGCCCCCGACCCTCGTGCGACAGGACGGCACGCAGCCCGTCGCGCACGGCGGCCATCCCCTCGGCGACGTGGACGACGTTGGCGCCGCTCAGCCGACCCCGTTGCCGCTCCCCGACGTCCACCGCGCCGACGTGGACGCTCGCCGCCTCGATGACGCCGGAGCTCGAGTTGCCCACGACCACGTCGGCCGCCGCGAGCACCCGCGGGTAGTCGCGTCCGAGTGCCTCCACCACGCGGAGCCGGGGCTCGTTCGCCTCGAGCTCCAGCAGGGCGGCGAGGATCTCCTCGCGCCCGTCGTCCATCCCCGGGTGGGTGGCGATGACCGTGCCACCGAGCTCCAGCGTCGCGATCGCGGCGTCGGTGGCCCAACGGCCGACCGGGCTCCCCCGCCGGGCCGTGGGCGGGTGGTAGGTGAGGATCGCGAGCGGCCGCCGCACGGCGTCGACGCCGAGGAGGGCCGCGATCTCGTCGTCCGGCAGGGGAACCGCACCGGCCAGGCGGTCGAGCCCCGGCGCCCCGGTCACGTGGACCCGCTCGGGGGGTTCGCCGAGCTGCAGGACCCGGGCCGCCGCATCGGCGGAGGCGACGCAGTGGACGTCGGCGAGCTTCGTGACCGCGTGCCGGACCCGCTCGTCGAGAGCACCCTCGGTCACCTCCCCGCCGTGCAGGTGCACGACGGGGATCCCGAGGACGACGGCCGGCGGCACGACCCAGAGCAGCTCCCAGCGGTCCCCCAGGACGACGAGGACGTCCACGGCGAGACGCTGGAGCGCCTCGGCGCTGCCCCGCGCGATCTCGGCGCCCTGGGCCACCTGGTCCGCCGGGGAGAGCCGGGCCATCGGCAGCGCGACGGCGGCGGTGCGAGCCAGCCACTGCTCGGCCGAGAGCGTGCGGGGCAGGGCCTGCGCGAGGGTGTCGGCGGCATACGCCACCCCGGTGAGCACGTGCAGGTCGACGCCGTCGGCGTCGGCGAGAGCCTCGAGCACCGGGGACAGCGGGCCGAGGTCGGCGCGGGTCCCGACGAAGACGGCGACGCACAGCGACCCGCCCGGGACGGCCTGCTCGGCCTGCTCGACCTGCTCAGTCATCGAGGTCTCAGTCATCGAGGTCGGCGACGGTGAGGGGCGCTCCCCGGGCGACGTCGCGCCGCAGCCGGCGGCCGGTCACGTCGACGGCGGGGCTGATGCCCCCCTCCGGCCGGAGGAGCGACAGGTCGGCGGCGTCGAGGGCCGTACCGGCGGAGAGGTCTCGCGCCGCGTGCCACGAGCGGCGCACGAGGGTCGCGTTCTCCTCCTCGGAGGGCATCCGGCGCTTCACCCCGTCGCCGAGGGCGCGGGCGAGGGCCTTGGTCTGACGGACGTAGTCGGTGAGCTCGTCGGGCTCGAGGCTGGCCGCGTGGTCGGGGCCGGGGAGCGTGCGGTCGCTCGTGAAGTGCTTCTCGAGGATCGGCGCGCCCAACGCCACCGCCCCGAGGGCCGTCGTGAGGCCGGGCGTGTGGTCCGACCAGCCGACCGGGATCCCGTGCCGCTGCGCGAGGCGCGGGATGACGCGCAGGTTGCACTCGTCCACGGGGGCGGGGTAGGCCGAGACGCAGTGGAAGAGGATCAGGCCCGGGGCCCCGTCGCAGGCCTCCACGGCCCGGGCGACCTCGTCCTCGCTGCCCATGCCCGTCGACACGAGCAGCGTGACCCCCAAGGAGGCGAGGGTGCGCAGGTAGGGCAGGTTGGTCAGCTCGCCCGAGCTCACCTTGAGCGCCGGGAGGCCGAGGGCGACGAGCATCTCGGCGCTGTCGGTGTCGAACGGTGTCGAGAGGAAGGCGATGCCCCGGTCCCGGGCGTGGTCGCGCAGCTCGGCCCAGGCGCCCGAGGGGAGGGTCAGCGCCTCGAGCAGGCTGCGCTGGTCGCTGCTGCCGCCCCGGTCGCGCTGGTAGGGCGTGGTCGCCGCGGTCCGCGAGACGAGCTTGTCGGGCGAGAAGGTCTGGAACTTCACGGAGTCCGCGCCGGACGCCACCGCGACGTCGATGAGCTCGTGGGCGAGGTCGACGTCGCCATTGTGGTTCACCCCGACCTCGGCGATGACGTGCACGACGTCGCGATCGGGGACGCGCGCGTCCCCGATCCGGACGGCCGTGACGTGGCTCTGGTCCAGCGCATCGGTCATCGGAACGCTCCTCGGGACGTGTTTCGGGACTTCCCTTCGCCCACGGACGCGGGGCGGGCGGGCACCCCGACGACGGTCAGACCGTCGGGCACGGCCGCGGTGACCACCGCACCGGCGCCGACCGTCACGTCGTCACCGACGACCACGCCGGGCAGGATGCGTGCGCCGCTGCCCACGAAGGTGCCGGAGCCGATGACGACTCCGCCGAGGACGGTGGCACCGGGCGCCACGTGGCTGCCGTCCCCCACGGCGCAGTCGTGCTCGACGACGGCGCCGGTGTTGACGATGACCCCGACGCCGACCGTCGTGGCCGGTCCGACGTGGGCGTGCTCGAGGACGACGGTGCCGTCCGCGAGCCGGCTCCGCGGCGACACCGTGGCGGTCCCGGCGACGACGGCCGGGACGAGGGCACCCTCCGCGAGGATCGCCCGGACGAGGTTGAGTCGGGCCTGGTTGGACCCGATGGCGACGACCGCCCGCAGACCTTCGGCCCGGACCCGCTCGAGGGCCTGGAGGTCGTCCTCGAGGCACTCGACGTGCCACGAGCCGGGAGCGGCCAGACCGGAGACGGCCACGACCCAGCCACCAGCCCGCTCGATGACGTCGACGACGGCCCGGGCGTGCCCCCCAGCGCCGAAGACGACCCAGGGGGCTCTGCGGGGGGCCACGTCAGGCGTCCACTGGCTGGTCGCCGCTCGTGGCAGAGAGGCGCAGGGAGGCTGCCGCCTCGGCGAGCGCACCCCCGACCTTGCGGATGTTCTCGGGCTCGAGCACCGCCGGCACCCGAGGCGGGTCGAGCACGAGGCCCTCCCACGAGTTGCGGACGTAGTCGTGGACGAACCACTCGTCGATCCGGGACCGGCTCTCCCGCAGTGACTCCCAGCCACGCCGCGCGACGAAGTCGGTGAGGTCGTCGGGCGTCGGCAGGGTCGCGACGTTGCCCAGACCCGACCACGGCATCCGGGCACCGGAGACGACGGGCAGGCCGAGCAGGCCGGCCTCGAGGCCGACCGTGCCGGTCGCGGTCACCGTGAAGACGGCCTCCTTCATCAGCTCCCGGGAGTCGGCGAAGGGGTCGATCGTCGCGATGCCGGGGTGCACGTCGAACTGCGGCCAGTAGTCGGGGTCGCGACGCCACATGAAGTGGGCGTGCTCCTTGACCGCGACGCCGATCCCGAGCGGAGCCAGCGCGTCAGCGAGCACCCTTGCGGTGTAAGCCTGGTCGCGCCACTCCTGGCCCATGACGTCGGCGCTGGACTCGGGCTGCACCTGGAGCGGCAGGAAGACGAACGTCTCCGGCACCGGGTCCCAGCGTCGGTTCGAGTACTCGCGGAGGTTGAGCCGCGCCTTGACCGGATTGAGCCAGGGCAAGCGCGCGTAGTCGGCCGGTCGGGGCAGCTGGAGGTTGGCGCCGCGGTCGACGGCGAACTCCTTGACCCGGTCGCTCGCGAGCCGCCAGATCTCCTGGCCTGACTCGACCTTGAGGTTGCGCGCGTAGCCCATCGGTCGACCGTGCTCCGCGCGCCAGCCCTCGATGAACCTCTCGCCGGCCATGATCGCCGACGGGTCCTCGACCGGCCGCTCCCAGAGCGTGATCCCCTTCGGCGTGCCGATCAGGCCGAAGCGGTCGGACGGGAGCCGGATGCCGCGCGGCCAGGTGGCGAGGCCGCCGTGGTGGGTGACGAGCCCGGCCGTCAGCAGCTCGGAGGTCACGGTGAACTCGACGAGCGCGAGGATCGGGCCGCGCCCCTCGACGGCAGCCTCGATCTCCTCGGCCGCGAGGTTGAGGAAGTTCATCGCCGTGTCGACGCGGTTGCGCCGCAGGGCGCGCTCCGACACGAGCAGGTCGAGCACGTCGAGCCCGACACCGGCGCAGGCCCGCTTGAGAGCAGCGTGCGGCGCGAGGCCGCTCACGGCGTTCGCCCTGCGCGCAGCGGCATACGGCAGTCGGACGACCGTCGCGCGGGGCGCGTTGCGGCGCACCCAGGCGAGGTTGGCGTCGGTGCGCACGACGAGGATCAGGTCCTTCGTCTCGAAGCCGGCGTGGACGAGGGCGGGGACGAGCAGGTCGTCGTAACCCAGCCCCATGTGGACGAGCGGCGTGACCACGGACGGGACTCCTTCGCTGCGTCGGACCGGTCGGGATCGGGCGTCGTCATCCTAGCCTCGGAGCGCGCGCACCACCCTCGGCGCGACGACCGCGCCAGCGACGACCATGACCACGAGGACGACGAGGTGCACGGCATACCCCGTGGAGAGGCTCGCGGCGAGGGCGGCGACCGCCCCGACGCCCACGGCGACCCGTGCCTCGCGGGGCCAGCGCAGGTGTCGACGGCCGGAGGCGACGGTGAGCAGTGTGAGGGTGGCGTAGGCGGCGACCTTGGCGACGGCGATCCCCAGCAGGCCGGCGCCCGACAGCCCGATCGCGAGGCCGACGAGCACGACGACCGCGACGAGCGCGTTGACGGCGAGCCTGCCGGTCTGCTCGGCGTCGAGCACGGCGAGCGACGATCCCTGGTAGACCATGTAGACCACCGACACGAGGCAGAGCAGTGACGCGGCCGAGGCGATGGCCGCGACGTCGAAGCCGTCGCCGGTGAGCACCGCCGCGACGAACGGGGACGCCCCGATGACGACCCCCGCGCCGACGACGACGACGCCGACGAGGCCCGCCCCCGTCGTCGCGGTCCACGACCAGCGGTCCGCGAGCGGGCGCGAGAGCACGAGGGGGCCCCAGGCGTTGAAGAGCGCCACCGCGAGGACGAACGGGATGTTGCCGATCTGGAGCGCCACCTGGTACTCCCCCGCCGCAACCGACCCGAGCAGCCAGCGGGTGAGCAGCACGTCGCCCGAGAGCAGGCCGAGCATCGCCGCCGCCTGCGGCAGCAGCGGCGCGGCAAGACGGACGCCGGTGCGGACCCGCGCTGGCTCCGCGGTCGGGGGAAGCGGCCGACCGAGCACGACTGCGAGGAGCGCGGCCGCGGCGACCACCGAGGCGTATGCCGTGAGGTAGCGCACCGCACTCGCGTCGCCGCGCGCCGCGAGCACCCCGGCCAGCTGGGCCCCCACGGTGGCGAGGACGGCCAGGGCCAGGAACCGCCACGGCTGCAGGCGAGCCCGCATCAGGGTCTGTCCTGACACGACGGTCGTCAGGGACACGGCCGCGAACAGGAGCGGCAGCCACTGGGAGAGGTCGGCGTGGCCGGTCGCGGACAGACCGAGGGCGAGGACCAGGCCGAGCGCCCCGAGGGCGAGAGCGAGCAGGACCATCGTGCCGGCGAGGGCTCGCGCGACGCGGGGGCCCTCGGCGCCGCGGTGGTGCTCACGGAGGATCACCTGCGGCAGGCCGGCGGCGGCGATCGTGCCGACCATCTGGACGACGACGAGCCCGGTGGCGACCCGGCCGAACTCGGCAGCGCCCAGCACGCGCGTCGCGAAGGGCAGCACGAGCAGCACGCCGAGGCCCTGGAGCGCCGTCCCGACGAGGTAGACGACCGAGTGCGCCCCCAGCGAGCCGGGGGCCGGGAGGTCACGGTGATCTGCCACGATGGTGAACCTACTAGGGGCTGGAGGGCCGGGTGAGCGCGACGTGAGCGTCGGCGTCGTCGTGCGCGGCTCCGGGTCCATCGGGCAGCGGCACGCCCGGGTGTTCCGGCAGCTCGGGGCCGAGGTCGCCCTCTGGCCGGTGCGGGACCGTCGCCTCGGAGGTGCTCGGACCCCGACCACCGACCCGGCCACCGGCGCCCGGCTTCTCGACGACGCGACCGGTCCCGGCGCGCTGGCCGGTGCCGACCTCGTCGTCGTCGCCACCGACACCGCCCGCCACGTCGCGGATGCCGTCGCGGCACTCGATGCCGGGGCCGGACGGGTCCTCGTCGAGAAACCGGTCGCCCCGAGCGCCCCGGAGGCGGCCGTCCTGGCTGAGCACCCACGGTCCGGAGCGGTCCACGTGGCCGCCCCGCTGCGCGCCCACGAGTCCCTGCGCCACCTCGCCGCCGCGCTCCGCCTCCTCGGTGGCCCGTTGTCGGCCCACGTCTGGTGCCAGTCGTGGCTCCCGGACTGGCGACCGGACCGTGACTACCGGGACTCCTACTCGGCCCGGCCGGCCGAGGGTGGGGTGCTTCGTGACCTCGTGCACGAGATCGACTACGCGACAGCGCTTCTCGGACCGCCGGCGCTGGTCGGCGCGATCCTCGACCACGACGGGCCCCTCGAGATGGCCGCCGAGCAGTCGGCGACGCTGCTCTGGTCGACGCCGTCGTCCGCCGCCGTCACCGTCCGGCTCGACTACGTGACCCGGCCCGCGACACGTGGGCTCGTCGTGCGCGGCCCGGAAGGAATGCTCGAGTGGACCGTGGCCACCGGCTCGGTCCGCCACACCGACCGGTCCGGCCGTGTCGTCGAGCAGACCTTCCCCGCCGACCTCGACCGTGACACCGTGATGAGGAGCCAGGCGCGGGCCCTGCTCGCGACCGCGCCGGCCGGGTCCGCGGATGGGCAGCACACCGACGGCCATGGGCGCGCCGCACTCGGCACCGGAGCCCCGGCAACCCTCACCGAGGGCATCGCGGCCGTCGCGCTCTGTGACGCGGCGCGGTCGCTCGCCGCCTCCCGCCCCCGTCCCCGTCCCCGCCCCCGAACCGAGGAGTCCCCGTGACCGAGCAGCGCATCCTCGCCGTCATCCCGGCCCGTGGCGGCTCGAAGGGGTTGCCGGGCAAGAACGTCCGCGAGCTCTTCGGGCTGCCCCTGCTCGCCCACAGCATCAAGGCCGCCGCGATGTCGCCCGTCGTCACGCGCTGCATCGTGTCCACCGACTCCGAGCACATCGCCGCGGTCGCCCGCCACCACGGCGGCGACGTGCCCTTCCTGCGGCCCCCCGAGCTCGCCGGCGACGACACCCCGATGGCCCCCGTCGTGCGGCACGCGCTCGCCGAGGTGGAGCGGCAGGAGGGGCGCGACTACGACGCGGTGCTGCTCCTCGACCCGACGAGCCCGGCCCGCGTCCCCGAGCAGCTCACCGCGGCCGCGGCGCGGCTGCGCGACCACCCCGACCTCGACGGTGTCGTCAGCGTCTCCGAGCCGACGTTCAACCCGGTCTGGGTGGGCGTCCAGCCCGACGGGTCCCCCGCCGGCACCCTCGAGCGCTTCTTCGCGTCCGGCACCGGCGTGACCCGGCGGCAGGAGATGGGGCGCTACCTGCGGATCAACGGCAACTTCTACCTCTGGCGAGCAGACTTCGTCCGGCGCCTCGAGGGTTCGTGGTTCGACGAGGGCACCCACGCTGGCGCGGAGATCCCCGAGTCCCAGTCGTTCTCGATCGACGACGAGTACGAGTTCCGGCTCATCGAGGCGCTCATCGTGGCCCGCATCATCACGCTGCCCTGGATCGACCGGGGCTGAGACGGAGGACGACCGTGCCGACCCACAGCGCCACCCCCACCCCACCGGCGAGCGACCTCACCGGGCGCACGGCCGTCGTCACCGGTGGCGCCGGCCCGCTCGGCCGGGTCCTCGCCGACGCGCTGGCCGCAGCCGGGGCCCGGGTCGTCGTCGTCGACCGGGATGCCGAGGCCTGCGCGGCGACGACCGAAGAACTGCCCGGTGGGGGCCACCTCGCCTGTGCCGCAGACCTGCTCACGGATGCCGGTCGCACCGCCGTCGTCGAGGCGGCCCACGGGCTCGGCTCCTGCGACGTGCTCGTGCACAACGCCGCCTTCACCGGCACCTCGGGGGTGCCGGGGTATGCCGTCCCCTTCGAGGAGCAGACCGACGACGCCTTCGCCGCTGCGCTCGCGCTCAACCTCACCGCGCCGTTCTCGCTGACCCGCCGGCTCGCCCCCCTGCTGCGCGCGACCGGGCGCGGGAGCGTCGTCAACGTCTCGAGCATCTACGGCCTCGTCGGCCCGAACATGGGTCTCTACGCCGGGACCCCGATGGGCAACCCCGCGGCATACGCCGCCTCCAAGGGAGGGCTCGCGCAGCTGACCCGCTACCTGTCGACCGTGCTCGCTCCGGAGGTGCGCGTCAACGCCTTCGCGCCCGGCGGGATCGCCCGCGGTCAGGACGACGCCTTCGTCGAGCGCTACGAGGCGCTGACGCCGCTGGCGCGGATGGCGACGGAGGACGACTTCCGCGGGGTCGTCACCTGGCTCGCCTCCGACGCCTCGGCCTACGTCACCGGGCAGGTCGTCGCCGTCGACGGCGGTTGGACCGCCTGGTAGCCGCTCCCGCTCGCCCCCGCCCCTCCCGGTTCGATGTATCTGCGCGCCCTCTGGAGCGCGCGGATACATCGAACCGGGATGAGGCAAGGGGGCGGCGCTGTCAGCCCATCAGCTCGGGCGCGACCTTTTCCTCGAACAGCTCGATCCCGGACCGGTCGTAGGCGGCCTCGGCGAAGTAGGTGATCGCGTACGTCATACCGCGCCCCTCCATGTCCTTGAGCGTCTCGATGATCTGCTCGGGCGTGCCGACCGCCGGCTGGGTGCGCAGGTCCTCGACCGCCTTGGCCGCCTTGTCCGACGCGATCCCGCCCTTGCGCAGCAGCTCGCCGTAGAACTGGAGCCGGTCCTCGACGTCGCCCTCGGTCTCCCCGACGACGACGTTGTAGTTGGCCGACCGGACGATGTCCTCGAAGTTGCGACCCACCGTCTCGCAGTGGCCACGGAGCAGCTCGCTCTTGGCGTCGAACCCCTCCGGGCTGCCGTCGAAGTTCGTGTAGTCGGCGTACTCCGCAGCGATCTTGAGGGTGACCTTCTCGCCGCCCCCCGCGACCCACATGGGTATGCCGTTCGCCACGCTCCCCGGGGCCGAGGTGCCCTGGAGCGGTCGGGGCGCGCACAGGGCCCCGTCGACCTGGTAGTGCTTCCCGTCGAGGGTGGCGGAGCCGGTCGTCCACATGTCACGGAAGATCTGCACACCCTCCCGCAGGGCGCCGAGCCGCTCACCGGCCCGGGGGAAGCCGTAGCCGTAGGCCCGCCACTCGTGCTCGTACCAGCCGGCGCCGATGCCCATCTCCACCCGACCACCGGAGATGACGTCGACCGTCGCCGCGACCTTCGCGAGGTAGGCGGGGTTGCGGTAGGCCATGCACGTGCACATCTGGCCGAGGCGGACGCGACTCGTCGCGGCGGCATACGCGGCCATCAGGGTCCAGGCCTCGTGGGTGGCCTCCCCCGACGGCACGGGCACGGTGTGGAAGTGGTCGTAGACCCAGATCGACTCGAACACGTCACCGTCGTCGACGTGCCTGGCGAGCCCGACCATGGTCTCCCACTGCTGCTCGGGAGCGATGCCGACGAGGTCCATGCGCCAGCCCTGCGGGATGAATACTCCAAATCTCATTCCCTCATCCTCACACGCCCTGCTGCGCAAAAGGGCGGACGGGGCGTGTGAGGATGACGCAATGAGTGCGACCCACAGCAACGACCCGGCCGTCATCCGCGATCTGCTCCAGACCCCGGCCACCTGGGCCGTCGTCGGTCTCGGCGACAACCCGCACCGGACCGCCTGGGGTGTCTCCCGCTGGCTCCAGCGCGAGCTGGGCATGGGGCTCGTCCCCGTGCACCCGAGCGCCGCCACCGTCCACGGGGCCCGCGGCTACGCGACCCTGGCCGACGTCCCGGACGGCACGGTCACCAAGGTCGTCGACTGCTTCGTCAACAGCGAGCGGGTCGGGGCCGTGGTCGACGAGGCGATCGCCGAGCGCGACCGGCTCGGCATCGAGGCGTTGTGGCTCCAGCTCGGCGTCATCGACGAGGACGCCGCGGAGCGGGCCGAGTCAGCGGGCCTGCACGTCGTCATGGACACCTGCCCGAAGATCGAGTATCCCCGCCTCGTGCCGGGGGACGGCTCCGCGGCCGTCACCGACTGATCGGTCCCGACCGGGGCTGACGGTCCCGACCGGGGCTGACGGGCCTGACCGGGTCAGGCCGGGTCAGGCCAGGTCGAGGCCTCGCGCCACCTCGGCGCGCAGGGCGGCGCCCTTCGCGTGCGCCTGCTCCCGCAGCGCGGACTGGAAGGCGACCATCCGGTCGCGCACCGCCGTCCCGAGCGCGTCGTCGCTCGTCCCGACGATCCGGGCCGCGAGCAGCCCGGCGTTGCGTGCTCCGCCGATCGAGACGGTCGCCACCGGCACCCCGGCCGGCATCTGGACGATCGAGAGCAGCGAGTCCATGCCGTCGAGATGGCGCAGCGGGACCGGCACGCCCACGACCGGCAGCGGGGTCACGGCGGCGAGCATCCCCGGCAGGTGGGCCGCCCCGCCGGCCCCGGCGATGAGGACCCGCAGGCCCCGGCCGGCTGCGTCCTGACCGTAGGCGATCATCTCGTCGGGCATCCGGTGGGCGGAGACGACGTCCGCCTCGTAGGGCACCCCCAGCTCGTCGAGGGCCCGCGCGGCCTCCTTCATGACGGGCCAGTCGCTGTCACTGCCCATCACGATGCCGACGACGATCGCGGCGTTTCCAGGGCTCATTCGGTGATCACTCCTCTGAGGTAGTCGGCAGCGTGCCCGGCCCGGGCGCGGGCGTCATCGAGGTCGTCGGCGCTGACGTTGACGTGCCCGATCTTGCGGCCCGGGCGCACGCCCTTTCCGTAGACGTGCACCTTCGCACCCGGGTCACGCGCCATGATGTGGCGGTAGGCCGGGTAGAGCTCGTCGTAGTCACCGCCGAGCACGTTGGCCATGACCGTCCACGGCGCCCGCGGACGCGGGTCGCCGAGCGGGAGGTCGAGCACGGCGCGCAGGTGCTGCTCGAACTGGCCCGTCACGGCACCGTCCATGCTCCAGTGGCCGCTGTTGTGCGGGCGCATGGCCAGCTCGTTGACGAGGTACGCCGGGTCGCCGTCGGCGCCGCGCACCTCGAACATCTCCACGGCGAGGACGCCCGTCACCCCGAGCTCGCCGGCGATGCGCAGGCCGGCCGCGGTCGCCACCGAGGCGAGGGTGTCATCGAGCCCCGGTGCCGGCGCGAGGACCTCGGTGCACACCCCCGCGGTCTGCACGGTCTCGACGACGGGCCAGGCCGCGGCCTGGCCGGAGGGGCTGCGGGCGATCAGGACGGCGAGCTCGCGCACGAACGGGACCCGCTCCTCGAGCAGGATGCCGTGCTCGAGCGGTCCGGGTGCACCGACGCGGTCGAGCCACTCACCGACCACGTCGTCGAGGGCGGCCGGGGAGTCCAGCACCGCAACCCCCTTGCCGTCGTAGCCGCCCCGGGGCGTCTTGGCCACGACCGGCCAGCCGACGTCGTCACCGAAGGCCAGCACGTCCTGTCGGGTCCGGGCGCGGGCCCACCGTGGGCAGGCGATCCCGAGCGCGGTCAGCCGCTCCCGCATCGCCAGCTTGTCCTGGGCGAATCGGAGCGAGGCCGGCGACGGGTGCAGGGCCACCCCGTCCGCCTCGAGGGCGGCGAGCACCGCGGCCGGGACGTGCTCGTGGTCGAACGTCACGACGTCACAGCGGGCGGCGAACTCGCGCACGGTGTCGATGTCGGTGTGGTCACCGACCGGCGAGCTCGGCACGACGAGGGCGGCGGCGACGTCCTCACCCTCGGCCAGCACCGAGAGCTGGACGCCGAGGCCGATCGCGGGCGCCTGCATCATCCGGGCCAGCTGGCCCCCGCCGACGACACCGACGACAGGAAATCCTCCGGGGGCACGCTTGGGCTGGCTCACGACGCCCAAGCGTAGTGGCCCCTCGACGCGACCCCGGCCCGGGCTCAGCCCCGCGGCTCGGGCCGTGGTCGGGACGGCAGGGTCCGGACGGCGGGGTTCAGCCGGCCGAGCTGCGGTCGGGCGTGTGCGTCGGGGACCCGTCGGGGTCGTCCACCTCGTCGACGAGGTGCGCCGACCCGTGCCTCGGGTCGGCGAGGCCCGAGTGGTGCGTGCGCACCGCCGCGAAGGTCCACAGCTTGTTGATCACGAAGCTCAGCGGGGTGACGACGGCGATGACGATGAGCTGGGCCCAGTAGAGCCGGGTGCGCAGGCCGGTCGAGTCGTCGAGGACCGACGCCGGCAGGTGCAGGAATGAGCCGGGGTGGAGCAACATCGTCAGGAGCGCGAGGCCGACCACCTGCCCGGACAGCCCCACGGCGAGGAACGGCAGGTACTCGCGCAACCAGGGCGTCCGACCCGCGCTACGGAAGGTCCACGACCGGTTCAGCTGGAAGTTCCACAGGTTCGCGACGAGGAAGGCCGCCGTCGAGTACACGTGGTACCAGCGGACGTTGAAAGCCGTGCCGGGCACCGCGACGAGCGCGGTGTCGAAGACGGGACCGAGCTTCTTGACCACCACGAGGGTGCCGAGGTTGACGAGCACGCCGGAGGCACCCACCACGCCGAACCGCAGCAGGAGCAGCCAGTTGTGGCGGTGGCGGACGAAGAAGAAGTGGTGCAGTCGCCTCACTCGCGCACCCTATCCCGCAGTCCGACCGGTCCTCGCGAGTCAGTCGGTCTCCGCCTCGGACAGGAAGAGCGCGAACCGGGCCGGTTGGGCCCGGACGAGGTCGAGGCGGCCTCCGTTGGCCTCGGCGAGGTCACGGGCGAGGGCCAGGCCCAGACCCGTGCTCCCGCCGGTCCCGCTGCTCACCGAACGCTCGAAGATGTGTGGGGCCATCGCGGCCGGGACACCGTCGCCCTCGTCGCTCACCTCGACGATGACCGACGGGCCGGCCCTCCGGGCGCGCACGTCGACGGTCCCACGCCCGTGCACGAGGGAGTTCTCGAGCAGCGTCGACAGGACCTGGGAGAGGGCGACCGGGGTCGACCGCACGAACAGGCCCCGCTCGCCGCGGACGCGGACCGAGCGGCGGGCCTGCTCGAAGGCGGGCTGCCACTCACGCTGGAGGGCGGCGATGATCGAGTCGAGCGAGACGGCCGGCGCGGGCCCCCCGGCACCGCGGTTGCGGCCGAGCAGGTCGTCGACGACGCGGGTCAGTCGCTCGACCTGGGAGATGGCGATGTTCGCCTCCTCGTGGACGACCTCCACGTCCTCGGTGTAGGAGATCTCCTCGAGGCGCATGAGCAGCGCCGTGAGGGGGGTGCGCAGCTGGTGCGAGGCATCTGCCGCGAAGTCGCGCTCGGCGGCGAGCGACTTCGTCCAGTCGTGCGCGCGACGGGTCATCACCTCGGCCACCGCGTCGAACTCGTCGATGCCGGAGTCCAGCGGCTCCAGCCGCGTCTCTCCCGCGGCGAAGCGGGTCGACAGCGCCAGCAGCTGCTGGCTGCTGCGGTGGACCATGCGTCGGGGACCGATGCTTGCCGCGAAGCCTGCACCGGCACCGATCAGTGCCGCCACGAGGGCGACCCCGGTGAAGCGGAGCGTGACCGCACCGGGGTCCTCGTCGATCCCCTGGCGCAGGAGGCCGGGATCATGGCTCACGACCCACCAGGCGACCCCGGCGAGGAGAGCGGCTGCGGCGCCGCCGGCGGCTGCGGCGGTCTGCACCGCCAACCGCTCAAGCAGCACCCGCCCGGTCATTCGACCTCGGACCGCTCGAACCGGAACCCGACGCCCCGCACGGTCGCGATGTACTGGGGAGAGGTGGCGTCGTCACCGAGCTTTCGGCGCAGCACCGAGATGTGCATGTCGAGCGTCTTCGTCGAGCCGAACCACGCGGTGTCCCAGATCTCGCGCATCAGCTGTTCGCGCGTGACGACCTTGCCCTGCTCGCGCACGAGCACGCGCAGCAGGTCGAACTCCTTCGCCGTGAGCTGGAGCTCGCGCTCCTGGAACCAGGCCCGGCGTCCCTCGGAGTCGATCCGCACGAGCTCCTCGGCGCCGGCTGCCTCGCTGGCCCGGCGCAGGAGCGCGCGGACGCGGGCGAGGAGCTCGGCCAGTCGGAACGGCTTGGTCACGTAGTCGTCGGCCCCGGCGTCGAGGCCGACCACCGTGTCGACCTCGTCGGCTCGCGCCGTGAGGATGAGGACGGGGATCGCCCGTCCCTCGGCACGGATCCTGCGACAGACCTCGAGTCCGTCGATCTCGGGCAGCCCGAGGTCGAGCAGGACGAGGTCGGGGTTCTCCTTGGCGCCCTCGAGCGCACCGGGGCCGTCCTCACGGACGTCCACGTCGTAGCCCTCGCGCCGCAGCGCGCGCGCCAACGGCTCGGAGATGGCCGGGTCGTCCTCGGCGAGGAGCACTCTCGTCATGTCACCGTCCCTGCCTGTGTGTGTCCGCTGGTCTCACGATCGACCGGGTGTGGGCCCGGCGTGCGCAGCCTATCCATCTCTCGGGGTCGCAGTCGCGGCGGATCCCCTGCCGGCGTCAGTGGCCGGGCCACTGCGGACGGCGTTTCTCGGCGAACGCGGCGACTCCCTCGCGGCGGTCGCCGGAGAAGGCGGTGGCCCGCCAGCACCCGTCCTCGATCTCGAGACCGGCCGCGAGGCCGACGTCGGCGCCGAGCCGCATCGCCTTCTTCGCGTTGCGCAGCGCGACCGGGCTGTTGGCCGCGATCGTCGCCGCGAGGTCCAGCGCCCGCGCGCGCGCGGAGCCTGCGGGGACGAGCTCGTCGACGGCGCCGAGCGCGAAGGCCTCGGCCGCCGGCAGCTTCGCGGCGCTGAAGACCATCGAGGCGGCGCGGGACCACCCGATCCGGCGCACGAGCAGCTGGGTGCCCCCGCCGCCGGGGATGACGCCGACCCCGACCTCGGGAAGCCCGACGAGGGCCCCGTCACCGGCCACGACGACGTCGCACGAGAGGGCCAGCTCGAAACCGCCGCCGAGCGCGAAACCGTCGACCGCGGCCACCGTCGGCACGGGGAGGTCGAGCACGCCGTTGTAGGCCGCTCGGGCCGTCGGCCGCTGTTCCATCAGCTCGGCGTCGCTGAGGGCGTTGCGCTCCTTGAGGTCCGCCCCGACGCAGAAGGCCCGGTCGTGGCTCGAAGTGAGCACGGCGCAACGGATGCTCTCGTCGGCCCCGACGACGGCCACCGCCGCCGCGATCGCGAGAGCCATCGGTGTCGACACGGCATTCATCGCCTCTGGGCGGTCGAGCACGATCTCGGCGACGTGGGCCAGCGCCGGCTCCTCGAAGCGGACGACGCGGACGAGCGCGCGGCCGGCGTCCTGCCCGTCCGGGCGGGAGGAGGCCGGCGCGGGGCCGGTGGGGGTGGACGACATGGGCGGGTCTCCTCGGTGTGGGGGGCAGGTTCGGTTGGAACGGCACGGGCTCAGGGCCCACGCCGCCCGGCGGTGGATGCTCGGCGCAGCAGGGAGGGCGAGACCGGGCCCACGCCGCGCAGGATGCGGCGGCGCTGGCCGGTGAGGTCGAAGCCCGAGAGGGTCGCCAGCTCGCGGGCCAGGGTCGCATCGACGAGCACCGACCCCGTCGCCGCCACGGCCGTGAGCCGGGAGGCGCGGTTGACGGTGGTGCCGAAGATGTCGCCGAGCCGGGAGATGATCGGACCGCGGGCCATCCCGACCCGCACCTCGGGCAGCACGTCGTCGGCGGTCATCGCGTCGACGAGGTCGAGCGCGATCGCCGCGGCCGGGGCGGGGCCGACCGTGCTGAAGAGCACCTCGTCGCCCACCGTCTTGATGAGCCGACCGCCGTGCGCGGTGATGACGTCGGTCGAGAGCGCCTCGAAGCGCGAGACGAGGCGCCCGAGGTCGCGCTCCGACATCTTGCGCACGAGCGCCGTGAAGTTGACGAGGTCGGCGAAACCCACCGAGCGCATCTTCGTCGAGCCGTAGGCCTCCGGGTCCGCGTCGGCGAGCATCCGCGCGACCGTCGCCGACAGGTGCCGACGCCACGCGTAGACCAGGAGCGGCTCGAGCCGGTCGGTGAGGGCGGCGATGCGTCGGGCCGTCTCCGCCGCGGTCTGGCTGCTCGGGATCGAGCGGGTCTCGGCGTCGACCTCCCCGGCCACGGCCAGGGCGGCGTGCACGTCGTTCTCGACCGCCTCGGCGATGAGCTGCGACTGCCACCCGGCGAGGCGGTCCGCCGAGCGGGCGAAGGCGCGCGTCAGCGCCAGTGCCGTCGGCTCGTCGAGCATCCCGTCGCGCACGAGCGAGGCCACGACCCCGAGCGCCCGCTGGTCGGCCTCGGTGAAGAGCTCGTCGTCGGTGTCGACGACGGGGAAGCCGAGCGCGTGCCAGAACTTCCGAGCCGAGAAGAGCGACACCTCGGCGGCGCGGCTGACGTCGCGTCGACGCAGCCCGAGCGGTTGGCCGAGCAGCGCCTCGGTGTAGTCCTCACCCAGCGCGACGCCGGTGGACCCACCCGTGGGCGGCCCGGACGCGCCCGGCTGCCGCGGCCGGGCCGGCGCGACGGTGCGGGGGCGAGGGTCCTCGGCGCCTCCGTCTCCCGTCATCCCGCCCATCCGCCGATCATGCCAGCGATCCACCCGGGCGCCGCACGTGGACGACGTCACCGGCGGCGAAGGTCCGCGAGCCGGAGGACGTCTCCACGACGAGCCCACCGCCGCCGTCGATCCCCGTGGCCCGCCCCTCGACCGTCACCCCACCGGGGAGGTGCACGCGTACGTCAGATCCGACTGTCGCACAGGCGGTTCGGTATGCCGTTCTGCCGCGCTCGCCGTCGCGGCCCCGGCTGGGGCGCGTCCCAGCCTCCCCGAGCAACAGGGTTGCGAGCTCGGTGAGGTAGGCCACGACGAGGTCCTCGCGCCGGACGGTCGCACCGGCGAGGGCGAGGGACGTCGCCGTCGGCACCGGCAGCTCGTCGCGGGTCTGGTCGACGTTGACCCCGGTCCCGACGATGACGGCCCGCCCTGCGGACGGGAGATCCGTGAGGGGCACCAGCTCGCAGAGGATGCCGCTCACCTTGCGGTCCTCGTCGTCGGCGAGGAGCACGTCGTTGGGCCACTTGAGGCGCGCGGTGAGGGCCCGGCCCGCCCGGGAGGTCGTGTCGCCGATGGCCCGGGCCAGGGCCAGCCCGGCGAGGAGGGGGAACCAGGCCGCGTCGCCCGAGGCCGGCGCCGGGACCACCGCGGACACGGAGATCGCCGCCCGGTCCGGCACCTGCCACGCCCGGCCGAGGCGACCGCGCCCGCCGGTCTGGTGGTCGGTGAGCACGACCCGCCACAGCGGGTCCGGGGCGCCGAGGGGGTCAGCGGCATACCGAGTCACCAGCTCGCGGGCCCGGTCGTTCGTCGAGCCGGTGCGGGGCAGGAAGTCGACACCGCGCCACGGCTGGGACGACGTGACCAAGCGCTCATTGATGATCGTCTCGTCGAGGGGGCTGCGCACACCCACAAGGCTAGAGTGCGGCCATGGCTACCGATCAGGCACTCGAGGAGCAGCCCTCGTCGAACGACGCGGTCACCGACCTGAAGACGACCGCCGGCAAGCTCGCCGACCTCAGGCGCCGCGTCGCGGAGGTCGCCCACGCCGGCTCGGAGCGAGCGGTCGAGAAGCAGCACGCCCGTGGGAAGAAGACGGCCCGAGAGCGGGTCGCGATGCTCCTCGACGATGGCACCTTCATCGAGATGGACAAGTACGCCCGGCATCGGAGCAACCAGTTCGGGCAGGACGCCAACCGCCCCTACGGGGACGGGGTCGTCACCGGCTACGGGATGATCGACGGACGCCAGGTCGCCGTCTTCGCGCAGGACTTCACCGTCTTCGGCGGCTCCCTCGGCGAGGTCTTCGGCGAGAAGATCGTCAAGGTCATGGACTTCGCGATGAAGATCGGCTGCCCGGTCGTCGGGCTCAACGACTCCGGCGGCGCACGGATCCAGGAGGGCGTCGTCAGTCTGGGCCTCTACGGCGAGATCTTCATGCGCAACGTCCGGGCGTCGGGCGTCATCCCGCAGATCTCGCTCGTGATGGGCCCCTGCGCCGGTGGCGCCGTCTACTCCCCCGCGATCACCGACTTCACCGTCATGGTCGACCAGACCTCGCACATGTTCATCACCGGGCCCGACGTGATCAAGACCGTCACGGGTGAGGACGTCGGCTTCGAGGAGCTCGGCGGCGCGCTGACGCACAACACCCGTTCCGGGGTGGCCCACTACATGGGCACCGACGAGCAGGACGCCGTCGACTACGTCAAGGCGCTGCTGTCCTACCTGCCGAGCAACAACCTCGAGACCCCGCCGTCCTACGACGAGGGCGAGGCCGACCTCTCGGTCACCGACGACGACCGCTGGCTCGACACGTGCATCCCGGACTCCCCCAACGTGCCCTACGACATGCACTCGGTCATCGCGCACCTCGTCGACGACGGGGAGTTCCTCGAGGTCCAGCCGCTCTTCGCCCCCAACATCCTCACCGGTTTCGCGCGGATCGACGGGATGTCGGTAGGCGTCGTCGCGAACCAGCCGCTCCAGCTGGCCGGCTGCCTCGACATCGACGCCTCCGAGAAGGCGGCGCGCTTCGTGCGGACCTGCGACTGCTTCAACGTGCCCGTGCTCACCCTCGTCGACGTGCCGGGCTTCCTGCCGGGCACCTCCCAAGAGTGGGACGGCATCATCCGCCGGGGCGCCAAGCTCATCTACGCCTACGCCGAGGCCACCGTCCCGAAGATCACCGTCATCACCCGCAAGGCCTACGGCGGCGCCTACGACGTGATGGGCAGCAAGCACCTCGGCGCCGACATCAACCTCGCCTGGCCGACCGGCCAGATCGCGGTGATGGGGGCCCAGGGCGCCGTCAACATCCTCTACCGCAAGGAGCTGGCCGCGACGGCCGCCGAGGGTGGGGACGTCGAGGCGCGACGCCGACACCTCGTCTCGCACTACGAGGAGACCCTCGCCAACCCGTACATCGCGGCCGAGCGCGGCTACATCGACACGGTCATCAGCCCGTCGAACACCAGGATGAACGTCACCCGGGCGCTCCGGGCGCTGCGGGGCAAGCGCGACACCCTCCCGCCGAAGAAGCACGGGAACATCCCGCTGTGACCGGCCAACCCGCGACGGAGGAGCCTGGGTTGGCCGGAACGGAGGGCCGGGCGAGCGCAGCGAGCTCCGCGCCTTCGCGGCCCGCGGCGGAGGCCGAGGGCCGGGACGTGGAGAAGACCCGTCAGGAGTTCATCCGCGAGTACGAGGAGACCCTGGCCAACCCCTACATCGCGGCCGAGCGCGGCTACGTCGACACGGTCATCACCCCGTCGAACACCCGGCTGGACGTCACCCGGGCCCTCCGCGCGCTGCGGACCAAACGTGAGACGCTCCCGCCGAAGAAGCACGGGAACATCCCGCTGTGACCGGCCAACCCGCGACGGAGGAGCCTGGGTTGGCCGGAACGGAGGGCCGG
>JBBRGO010000007.1:0-27963 GCA_038224055.1 Actinomycetales bacterium | reverse complement strand
TCAGTCGTCGGCCGCAGCCAGCGTCAGGTCGAGCAGCGCGATCGCGCCGGCCTTGTCCAGCGGTTCGTTGCCGTTGCCGCACTTCGGCGACTGGATGCACGACGGGCAGCCCGTGGCGCACTCGCACGCCGCGATCGCCTCCCGGGTGGCTCGGAGCCAGGCCCGCACTCGCCTGAAGCCACGTTCGGCGAAACCGGCCCCGCCCGGGTGGCCGTCGTAGATGAGGATCGTCGGCAGTCCGGTGTCGGGGTGCAACGCCGTCGACACCCCGCCGATGTCCCAGCGGTCGGCGGTCGCGAAGAGCGGGAGCATCCCGATCGCGGCGTGCTCCGCCGCGTGGGCGGCCCCCGGGATCGCGGTCTCGTCGATCCCCGCTCGGGCGAGCTCGTCGACCGGCATCGTCCACCACACCGCCTTCGTCGCCAGCGAGCGCGCCGGGAGGTCGAGGGGGTGCTCGCCGAGCACCTCGCCACCGGGCAACCGTCGCAGGAACGACACCACCTGGTTGCGTACCGTGACGTGGCCGAAACTGCAGCGCAGGGCCCCCCAGTCCTCGTGCTCGAGCTCCCGGACGATCTCGAAGTCGCTCGTCGACTGGGCGTGCGTCGTCCACCCCGGGTCGCCGCGGACGACGAACGCGGCGTGGTCCGCGAGGTCGAGCTCGGTGACGACCCACGACTGGCCCTGGTGCAGGTGGACTGCGCCGGTGTGGGCCTGGCCGTGCGCCGAGGCGTCGTCGACGGTCCCGATGACCCTGCCCGTGCGGGTCTCGACGATGCGCACCGGCTCGCCGGCGCCGCGCAGCGACAGGTGGTCGGCGGGTCGGTCGTCGCGGGCCCAGAACCAGCCGCGCGGCCGCTTGCGGAGGATGCCGCGATCCACGAGGACGTCGAGCAGCCCCCGGGTCTGCGCGCCGAAGATCGCGAGGTCGTCCTCGGTCAGGGGCAGCTCGGCGGCGGCCGCGGCCAGGTGGGGTGCGAGGACGTGCGGGTTGTCGGGGTCCACGACCGTCGCCTCGATCTTGCGCCCGAAGATGGCCTCCGGGTGGTGGACGACGAAGGTGTCGAGGGGGTCGTCTGCTGCCACGTAGACCGCGAGCGAGCTCTCACCGGACCGGCCGGCGCGCCCGGCCTGCTGCCACAGGGAGGCCAGGGTGCCCGGCCACCCGGCGAGGAGCACGGCGTCGAGTCCGCTCACGTCGATCCCCAGCTCGAGCGCGTTCGTCGCGGCCAGACCGAGGATCTCCTTGCTGCGCAGGGAGGTCTCGAGGGCGCGTCGCTCCTCCGGCAGGAAGCCGCCCCGGTAGGCGGCGATCCGATGCTCCCGGCTCACCGACACGCGCTCCCTCGCCACCGACGCGACGACCTCGACGCCGGCCCTGGACCGCGCGAAGGCGACGGTCTGGACGTCCTGCGTGACGCACCCGGCCAGCAGGCTGCCCACCTCCGTCAGGGTGCTGCCCCGCTTCTGGGCGCCGTTCTCGTCGGTGGTGAGCGGCGGCTCCCACAGGGCGAAGGTCATCGACGCGCGTGGCGAGCCGTCGACGGTGACGGCGCTCACCGGCATACCGAGCAAGCGTGAGGCGTGCTCCTGGGGCTCGGCGACCGTCGCCGACGCGAAGACGAAGGTGGGGTGGGAGCGGTAGCGCGCCGCGACCCGGCGGAGGCGACGCAGCACCGCGGCGAGGTGGGAGCCGAAGACGCCCTTGTAGACGTGGCACTCGTCGATGACGACGTAGCGAAGGCCGCGCAGGAACGAGGCCGAGCGGTCGTGGCGCGGCAGGAGCGAGTGGTGGACGAGGTCGGGGTTGGTCAGCACGAGGTTGGCGTGTTCGCGGACCCAGCGTCGCTCGTCGGTCGGGGTGTCGCCGTCGTAGGTCGCCGCCCGCACCCCGGGCAGGGCGAGGCGGGTCACCCGACTCAGCTGGTCGGCGGCGAGCGCCTTCGTCGGGGAGAGGTAGAGCGCGGTGGGCCCGCGCCCCGGCAGCGATGCCCCAGCGACGAGGTCGGACAGCAGCGGGAGCAGGTAGCCCAGGCTCTTGCCCGAGGCGGTCCCCGTCGAGACGACGACGTGCTCGCCCGCGCGCGCCGCCTCCGCGACCTCCACCTGATGGCTCCACGGCCGCTCGATCCCGCCCCCGAGGAGCGCGCCAAGCAGGGCCGGGTCGGTCCACTCGGGCCAGTCGGCGAGCTGCGCCTCGCGCGCAGGCACCTCGTGCACGTGGAGCAGGCGGGACGGGTCCGCCGCGGAGAGCTGGCGGAGCAGCTCGAGCGGTTGGGTGGGCCCGGGACGGTGCACGGGTTCCCCATTCATGTAGAGCAAGGTAAGGCTTACGGGGTACGTTAACCGTCGGGCGGGGAGGGCACTCGCCGAGGGCGCCCGCGCCCAGGTCGCCGCAGGGGCGGTACGACCGGAGTTCGTCGAAGGGAAGGACCTGCTGTGGACCTGTCGATCACCCGAGCCGACCACGGCGAGCGCGCCGTCGTCCACCTGGGAGGCGAGATCGACGTCTACACGGCCCCGCTCGTGCGGGAGAAGATCGACGAGGAGATCCACGCCGGCCGCAACGACCTCGTCGTCGACCTGTCGGACGTCACCTTCGTGGACTCCACCGGCCTCGGGGTCCTCGTCGGCCGCCTCAAGCTCGCCCGGACCCGGGGCGGCTCGCTCAGCCTCGTCGGGACGGATGACCGTGTCCTCAAGGTCTTCTCGATCACCGGCCTGGACAAGGTCTTCGAGATCCACCCCGACCTCGAGACGGCGCTGGCGACCCGAGCGGCGTCCGGCCCGATCACGGCCGACCTGCGGTCGTGACCGAGGGGTCGCCGCGAGTCGCCCCCGCCACAGAAGACGCCGACGTCCCCGAGGCGCCGGTCGTCGTCCCGGCGCTCGTGGCGGCGCTTCGGGCCGACCTCGGCTCGGCCGGGTTCACCGTCGAAGGGGTGGCCGGCCGGCTCGGAGCGGTGGCGGCCGCCGCCCTGCACCGCGAGCAGGCCCTCCCGGCGGGCTTGGTCACCGAGGGGGCGTCCGATGCCTGCGGTCTCCTGGTCCGCCTGTTCACCCTGGGGCTCCCCGTCGGGCGCGCCGAGGTCGGGGTGGCGCTTCCCACGCTCGGGATCGAGGGCGCGACCGCGCTCGGGCTGCTCCAGGCCGGGCCTGGGTCGCCTGCATCGGCCGCTGGCGTGGCCGCCACGTGCGACCTGCGGCCGTATGCGGACGACGCGCACGACTGGTGGGTCGCCTCCGACCTCTCCGAGCTGGCGACCCGGGCGCCGCTGCGGCCCGACCACGTCCTCGGCATCGGCGGGGCCTCGACGACGCTCGCCTCGTGGACGGTCCGCCGCCCCGTCACCCGGGCTCTCGACCTCGGCACCGGGTGCGGCGTCCAGGCCCTGCATCTCACGGCGCACGCAGCGCACATCGTCGCCACCGACATCTCGGCGCGAGCGCTGGCGTATGCCGCCTTCAACGCCGCGCTCGCCGGCGTGGACCTCGAGATCCTCTATGGCAGCATGCTCGAACCCGTTGCAGGACAGCACTTCTCGCTCATCGTCAGCAATCCGCCCTTCGTCATCACCCCTCGTGGAGGGGACGTGCCGCTCTACGAGTACCGCGACGGCGGACGGCCGGGCGACGAGCTCGTGCGCACCCTCGTGCGTGAGGTCGGCGCCGTCCTCGAGCCGGGTGGGGTGGCGCAGCTGCTCGGCAACTGGGAGATCCCCGAGGGTCGGACCTGGCGCGAGGTCTGGGCCGACTGGCTCGACGACGTCGCCCTCGACGCCTGGGTGATCCAGCGCGAGACCCAGGACCCCGCGCAGTACGCAGAGCTGTGGGCGCGCGACGGCGGCACGCTGCCGGGAAGCGAGGGGCACGACCGGATGTATGCCGCGTGGCTGCGCGACTTCGCCGCCCGCGGCGTCGAGGCGATCGGCTTCGGGGTCATCACCCTCCAACGACCGGCCGTCGACCGGGAGGCGTGGCGTGACCTCACCGAGGCCGGTGGTCCGGTCGCGGCGGCCATGGGCGGCGTCGTCGATGCGGGGCTGCGGGCGCGGACCTGGCTGGCGGAGCACACCGACGACGACGTGCTCGACGTCGCGTGGTCCTGCGCGGCGGACGTGACGGAGGAGCGGCACGGTCGCCCGGGCGCCCCGGACCCGGACGTCATCGTCATCCGGCAGGGCGGGGGGCTGCGGCGCGCGATCCGGGCCGACACGGTGCTGGCGGGCTACCTCGGCGTGGCGGACGGCACGCTCACCGCCCGCGTGGCCCTCGAAGCGATCGCGTCCCTGCTCGACGTCGACCCGGCGCCGGTCTGCACCGGGGCGCTGCCGGCCCTGCGGGACCTCGTCGCTGACGGCCTGCTGATCTGATCCCCGGCGTGGCGGCATCCCCGCCGAGCGTCGGACTTGTGAGTGAGCGCTCACTCAGTCATGCTGGAGTCGTGGGAGCACGACAGGGGCGCGCGGCCCCGATGAGTCCCGCGGACCGGCGCGACGCCCTCGTCGAGGTGTTCCTCGACCTCGCCCACCGGGAGGGTCGTCGCCCGTCGACGAGCGAGATCGCCCGGGAGGCCGGGGTCGCCGAGGGCACGATCTACCGCGCGTTCGCCACCAAGGAGGAGCTCGAGCAGGAGGCGCTCGAGGTCGCGTTCTGCCCGGGTCCGGTGCGGCTCGCCATCGACCGCATCGAGAGCACCTCCCTGCGGGGTCGACTCATCGACTTCACCGGGATCATGCAGCGCCGCTTCACCGCCGTCTTCGGGCTGATGGCGGCCCTCGGCCTCACCCAGCCGCCGCGCCGGCTCGGCCACGGCGCGTGCTACGAGGCAGGTCGGCACGTCCGGCGGTCAGAGACCGACGTCGCCGACGACGCGGACGACGCACTGGACACCGCCGAGGACACCGCCGAGCACGCCCGCCACCACCGGCTGCTCGACACCCTCCAGGAGATCGTCGTCGACGGCGCCGACGAGGCGGACCGCGCGGCCCTCGGGGTGTCGACCCGGGACCTCGTCCACCGGCTCCGGCTGCTCACCTTCTCGGGCAGCCATCCCGGCATCACGGAGGGCCAGGTCCTCACTCCCGAGGAGATCGTGGACACCGTCCTCTACGGGACGCTCCGGCGTGGGCCGACGGGTTGCACCCACCCCTCGTCGTCGGAGGCGCCGGAAAAGGCGTTGACTCCCACCCACCGTCAGCCCCTAACGTCCGAGCCAGGCCCTCCACCGAAAGGCACCCGATGCTGATCCGTCTGCTCAAGGGGCATCTGAGCCCCTACCAGGGCGAGATCGTCCTGATCCTGCTGCTCCAGTTCGTCAGCACGATGGCATCGCTCTACCTGCCGAGCCTCAACGGCCAGATCATCGACGAGGGCGTCGCCGTGGGCGACACCGGCTTCATCATCAGCCACGGTCTGCTCATGCTCGGCGTGAGCATCCTGCAGATCATCGCGGCGGTGGGCGCGACCTACCTGGCGGCACGCGTCGCGATGGGCCTCGGGCGCGACCTGCGCCGCACCATCTTCGGCACCGTCATCGACTTCTCGGCCCAGGAGGTCTCGCGCTTCGGGGCGCCGACGCTCATCTCGCGCAACACCAACGACGTGACGCAGGTCCAGATGGTCGTCTTCATGGGCTTCGCGATGCTCGTCTCGACGCCGATCATGATGGTCGGCGGCATCATCATGGCCCTGCGCGAGGACGTCGGGCTGTCCTGGCTGGTGGCCGTCGCCGTGCCGCTGCTCGGCCTCTGCGTCAGCCTCGTGATCTGGCGGATGGTCCCGCAGTTCGGTCGGATGCAGAAGGCGCTCGACAACGTCAACCGGGTGCTGCGCGAGCAGATCACCGGCATCCGGGTCGTCCGGGCCTTCGTCCGTGAGGACCTCGAGGAGCAGCGCTTCTCGGGCGCCAACGAGGAGCTCACCGACGCCGGCCTGCGCGTCGGCCGGCTCATGGCCCTCGTCTTCCCCATCGTCATGTTCATCTTCAACGTCTCGACGGTCGCCGTGATGTGGTTCGGGGCCTACCGGATCGAGTCGGGCGACATGCAGATCGGGGCGCTGACCGCGTTCCTCGCCTACCTCGTCCAGATCCTCATGGGCGTGATGATGGCGACCTTCATGGCGACGATGATCCCCCGGGCCTCCGTCTCCGCCCGTCGCATCGAGGAGGTGCTCGACACGGAGTCCACGGTCCTCGAGACCACGGCGCCCGTCGCGATGCGCTCCGACGCGGCCGGGCTCGAGCTCGTGGACGTCGACTTCCACTACCCGGGAGCCGAGCGGTCCGTGCTCGAGGGCATCTCGTTCTCGGCGCAACCGGGAAGGACGACGGCGATCATCGGCTCCACCGGCGCGGGCAAGACGACCCTGCTCGGCCTCATCCCGCGCCTGTTCGACGTGTCGGAGGGCACGGTCCGGGTCGGTGGCGTCGACACCCGCGACCTGGAGCTCGACACCCTGTGGTCGACCATCGGGCTGGTGCCGCAGAAGCCCTACCTCTTCACCGGCACCGTCGCGAGCAACCTGCGCTACGGCAACCCCGAGGCGACCGACGACGAGCTCTGGGACGCGCTGCGGATCGCCCAGGCCGTGGACTTCGTCCGGGCCATGGACGGGGGCCTGGAGGCCACCATCGCCCAGGGCGGCACCAACGTCTCCGGTGGGCAACGCCAGCGTCTCGCCATCGCGCGCGCGGTCGTCAAGCGCCCACCGATCTACCTCTTCGACGACTCGTTCTCGGCCCTCGACCTGTCGACCGATGCCCGGCTCCGTCGGGCGCTCCGTCCGGCCACGGCCAACAGTACGGTCCTCGTCGTGGCCCAACGGGTCTCGACGATCGTCGACGCCGACCACATCATCGTCCTCGACGACGGCCGGATCGTCGGTCAGGGCACCCACGACGAGCTGCTCCGGTCGTGCGAGACCTACCAGCAGATCGTCGAGTCACAACGCAGTGCGGAGGAGGCGGCCTGATGTCCGAGGGAGTCAAGACAGCGGAGGAGAAGGCGGCCGAGGCGCGCCGCGGACCGGCCCGTCGCGGTGGCCCTCCCCACATGCAGATGGGCCAGCCGGGGGAGAAGTCGCTCGACTTCGGGCCGTCCGCCAAGCGGCTCATCGGCCTGCTGCGCCCGCACCGGGCCAAGGTGATCGTGGTGCTCGCCTTCTCGATCGCGAGCGTGGCGCTCAGCTCGATCGGGCCGAAGATCCTCGGCCGCGCGACGGACCTCATCTTCGCCGGCTACATCGGGTCCAGGATGCCCGCGGGCCTCACCAAGGAGCAGGCCATCGAGGGGGCCCGGTCCGCTGGCAACGCCACCCAGGCCGACCTGCTCTCCAAGGTCGGCTTCACCCCGGGTCAGGGCATCGACTTCGACGCTCTCGGGAGCGTGCTGCTCCTCGTCATCGGGCTCTTCGTCGCCGCGTCGGTGCTCATGTGGATCCAGGGCTGGATCCTGCAGGGCGTGCTCCAGAAGACGATGTTCACGCTCCGCGAGTCCGTCGAGGCCAAGATCAACCGCCTGCCGCTGCCCTACTTCGACAAGCAGCCCCGCGGCGAGCTGCTCAGCCGGGTCACCAACGACATCGACAACATCGGCACCTCGCTCCAGCAGACCCTCTCGCAGCTGCTCAACTCGCTGCTGACGGTCGTCGCGGTGATGGCCATGATGTTCTGGATCTCGTGGATGCTCGCCCTCATCGCACTGGTGACGATCCCCATCTCGATCGTCGTCACCACGGCCATCGCCAAGCGCTCGCAGAAGCTCTTCGTCCAGCAGTGGCGCAACACTGGTGAGCTCAACGGCATCATCGAGGAGACCTTCACCGGCCACGGGCTCGTCAAGGTCTACGGCCGCCAGAAGGAGACCGAGGCGAGCTTCCGGACGAAGAACGACGAGCTCTTCGGCGCTGCGTTCGGCGCACAGTTCATCAGCGGCATCATCATGCCGACGATGATGTTCATCGGGAACCTCAACTACGTGCTCATCGCCGTCGTCGGCGGGCTGCGGGTGGCGTCGGGCTCGATGAGCCTCGGTGACGTCCAGGCCTTCATCCAGTACTCCCGCCAGTTCACCCAACCGCTCACCCAGGTGGCGTCGATGGCCAACGTGCTCCAGTCGGGTGTCGCCTCGGCCGAGCGGGTCTTCGAGGTGCTCGACACCCCGGAGCAGGAGGTCGACGCGGTCACACCGACCGTCATCGAGGACCCGCACGGCGCGGTGGCCTTCGAGGACGTCGACTTCTCCTACGTGCCGGACCAGCCGCTCATCGAGGGACTCGACCTGTCCGTGCGGCCCGGCCAGACCGTCGCGATCGTCGGTCCGACCGGAGCCGGCAAGACGACCCTCGTCAACCTCATCATGCGGTTCTACGAGCTCGACTCCGGCCGGATCACGCTCGACGGGGTCGACATCAGGGACCTCACCCGACACGGCCTGCGCTCGCGGATCGGGATGGTGCTCCAGGACACCTGGCTCTTCGGCGGCACCATCCGCGACAACATCGCCTACGGCCGGCCCGGTGCGAGCGAGCAGGAGGTGCTCGAGGCCGCGACCGCGACCTACGTCGACCGGTTCGTCCACTCGCTCCCGGACGGCTACGACACCGTCCTCGACGACGAGGCGTCCAACATCTCGGCGGGGGAGAAGCAGCTCATCACCATCGCCCGGGCGTTCCTGTCCGACCCGGCCCTGCTCATCCTCGACGAGGCGACGAGCTCGGTCGACACGAGGACCGAGCTGCTCGTCCAGCAGGCGATGGCCGCACTGCGTTCCGACCGGACGAGCTTCGTCATCGCGCACCGTCTTTCCACGATCCGGGACGCCGACCTCATCCTCGTCATGGAGAGCGGACGGATCGTCGAGCAGGGCACGCACGCCGAGCTGCTCGAGCGCGACGGCGCCTACGCCCGGCTGTATGCCGCCCAGTTCGCCGGGGCCGCGGCCGACCTCGACGAGATGGCCGGGGAGCCGGGGCCCGCCGGGGCGGACGCCCGCGCCGACGACCTGCCGGAGCTGGCCGACGTGGGCGCCGGTGCGCCGGGGCCGGCTGGTGGCCCGGGCGTTCCCACCCCCGACTCGTCGTCATCGCCGAGGATCGACTGACGGCTGCGTCGGGGCCGGGCGGCCACAGGAGGGCTGGACCAGCGACGAGAGGGGTGAGGGGACCGGTGGGGGACGGGCCGGAGCCGTGTTAGCCGCCGGTTAGTGCCGGTGGCGAGGGTGGCCGGAGCGCCGCGCGCACCCCGCGCCCGGACGTCCCCCTCGGCCGCTCCGAAGGGGCTCGACACCAAGGAGCCATCATGACCACTCGCGCCCCCCGAACCTCGCGCGTCCGCAGCCTCGTCGCCACCGCCGCCCTCACCGTTGCCGCGGTCGGTCTCGTGCCGGTCGGCCCGATCTCCGGCGCGGCCGCCGCGCCCTCGGCCGAGACGGCCACGACGGCCACGACGGTCTCGGCCGTCACGGCCGTGGCCGTCGACCCGATGGTGTCCCACGCGCGGCGCTACCTCGGCACGCGCCAGGGCCAGTGCAAGGTCTTCCTCCAGAAGATCCACGCCGAGGTCTACGCCAACACCCTCGGCACCGGCTACTACCAGGCGTACCTCAACGCCGGCTACCACCGGGTGACGAAGGCGAACATCCGGCCCGGCGACGTCGTGCAGGAGACGAACGCGGCGCACACCGTGGGCATCCACACGGCGATCATCACCGGCAACCCGGCCGGACCCGACGTGCGGGCCATCGACTCCAACTTCGTCGCCTCCGAGACGGTCGGCGAGCACGTCTACAACCCCGACGCGCACGCGGCGTCCCATGGCGGCCAGGCGTACTACTGGCGCAAGTGACCTCTCGGTGAGCGACGTCAGCCGCGGCGACCTCTCGGGCCACCGCGGCTGACGTCGTCGCGGGGAGGAGACCAGCGTGGCCCGCGCCCGGCCGGCACCACCGGTTCAGTGCGTGCAGGTGCCGTTCACACCGGAGGGTCCGGCGAGGCACCACTGCGGACGGTCTTGGACGGCCTGTGCGCCTGCGGTCGAGACCGAGAGCAGCAGGCCGGTGGAGGCGAGAGTGGCGGCGGCGAGACGGACGATGCGCTTCATGTGAGCAACCCCTTCGTGTGCAGCCGCACAACCCCTGATGACTGACGGCCGCTGCCGAAAGTACCCCGTCGGGGCGTCGCGCGGCGGCTTGTCGCCGGGGATCTTTCACCGGGTGCCCGAGGATGCCTCCCAGTCCGCCGGCAGCCGGAGGGCCCGGCAGTCGAGGCCGAGGTCGGAGAGGATGGCGTCGACCTCCGCGGCCACGTCGTCGCCGCCCGGCGGGTCGTCGGTCCCGAGGCAGCGGGCGTGCGCACGGGCCCACCTCGTGAGGTCTCGCGCCAGCTCGATCCGCGCACCGCGGACCTGCTGGACGGCGACGGCCTGCCGGGCCAGCTCAAGGGCGAGCCCGTCGTCGCCCCGTCGCTGCGCGATCTCGGCACGGAGCCGCAGCGCCTCCGGGTCGACCCCGCCCGCCGCGTGGCGGTCGAGCACGTCGAGGGCCGGAGCGAGCTGCTCGGCGGCGGCCGCGGCATCGCCGCGGCGCACCAGCACCGTCGCGCGGGCCAGGCGACAGTGGGCCAGGCCGAGCCCGTCGTCGAGCCCCACCGCGATCGACACGGCCTCGGTGAGGAGCGCGTCCGCCTCGGCGAGGCGACCGAGGTCGACGAGACCCTCCGCGCGGGTCACCAGCCAGATGCACGTGCTGCGGGGCGAGCCGTGGGCACGCACGTGCTCGACCATCTGGGCGAGCAGCGGGTCCGCCTCCTCGCCCCGGCCGGCGTTGCGGAGCACGACCCCGGTCTGTCCGCGTGCGGTGGCCAGGGAGAGCGCGTCGTCGCGTTGCTCCGCGAGCCGCGCCGCTCGGTCGAACCACATCGCTGCCTCCGCGAAGCGGTCGAGCGACTGGGCGGCCCATCCGGCCTGGGTCAGGGCTCCCGCCTCGCCGACGTGGTCACCGGCCCGCCGTGCGGCGGCCAGCTGGCGGGCGGCGATGGCCGGCAGCTCCTCGAAGGACTGGCGTTGGGCGAGGGCGGCGAAGAGGGCGTGGAGGACCTCGACCTGGAGCGCCGGGTCGGCATCGACCGTGATCAGGTCGAGCACGTGACGGAGGACCTTCTCGCGGTCCTCGTCGTGGGCCCGGATCGTGAGGAAGTCACGCAGGTGCAGCCCCAGACGGATCGCCAGGTCGGCCGGATCGGCATCGGTGTCGGCCACGGGCTCACCGTCGGTGACAACCCGTACGGCGTCAACGGCATACGAGCCCTCGGTGGCGCTCGGTCGCGTCGGCGGCGTCGGCGGCGGGACGCGCACCGCGAGAACCGCAGCGACGAGGTTGACGCGTTCGATCTCGAACCACTCCCGAGGCGCCGCCGCCGCAGTGACCGCGACGGGGTCGTCGGGCGGATCCGGGGAACCCGTCGGGACGAGGGGGCCCGGACGGTGGAGGGCGGCGTCGGCGGTCGCCGCGAGCCGCTCCCAGTGGGCGAGGAGTCGCAGGCGCGGCACGGCGTCGGTCTCGGCCGCCGGCGCTCCCGCTCGGAGCTCGGCAGCAAGCTCCGCCACCGGTCCGAGCAGGCGGAAGCGGGGCTGGCCCGCGGCGTCGCGCCCCGTCGGCTCGACGAGGTGCAGGTCGATGAGCTCGTCGAGGTCTCGCAGCCACGTGGTCGTGCCCGACAGCTCCTGCGCGACCCAGCCCGGCCAGTCCGTCCCCGGGCCGAGCGCGAGCCGCTCGAACAGCACCCGGGCCCGGGCGCTCAACCCGTCGACGGAGGCCATGATGCTCGCCCGGACGTCGATGTCTCCGGTGGTGAGCTCGTCGAGCCGCGCGTGCTCCCGCTCGAGACGCTCGACGAGCTCACCGAGGCCGAGGTGCTCGTTGGCCGCCAGCCGGGCTCCGACGACGCACAGCGCCAGGGGCAGGTGGCCGCAGAGGGCCCCGATCCGGGCCACGCCGGAAGGCTCGGCCGCTGGGCGTTCGGCGCCGGCGAGCGCGGTGATGAGGGACGCTGAGGCCGACGGTTCCAGGGGCGGGACGGTGAAGCGGGTCGCGCCCACGAGGCCGGCGAGCTTCCGTCGTGACGTGACCACCGCGGCGCTCCCGGGAGTGGCCGGCAGCAGCGGGCGCACCTGCGCCTCGGAGGTCGCCCCGTCGATGACCACGAGCACCCGTCGCCCGGCGAGCGTGCTCCGGTAGAGCGAGACCCGGCCCTCGAGGTCGACGGGCACCTCGCGCGGTGGGACCCCGAGTGAGCGCAGAGCCCTCCCCAGGGCCTCGGTCGGGCCGGTGGGCGGCTGCTCGCCGACGGGGATCCACAGCGTCCCGTCCGGGTGGCCCTCGCCGAGCAGGTGGCCCACCGTGACCGCGACGGCGCTCTTGCCCGCGCCGCCGGCGCCCGCAAGGACCACCGTCGTGGGGGCGAGGGTCTCGGCGCGAGACGGGCCGCTCCCGTCGCCGGCCACCGCGGTGACGACGGCCTCGACGAGCGCGTCCCGGCCGATGAGGTTCCAGCTCGGTGCCGGCAGCTCGCGCGGCACGGAGCGGTCCGCGGGGCCGGTGCCACCGAGGTCGACGTGCCCGGCGACGACCTGCTCGTTGAGCTCGACGAGGACCTCGCTCGGGCTCACCCCCAGCTCGTCGATGAGCGTGCGGCGCAGCGAGAGGAACGACTCGATCGCCTCTGAGCGGCGCCCTGCCGAGGCCAGGGCCCGGATCCGGTGGGCGTGCAGCCGTTCGTTCCACGGATCCCCCGCGAGGGGGGCAGCCACCCGGGCCAGCACCTCGTCGGGACGGCCGAGGCGGTGCAGCACGTCGAGGAGCAGCCCCAGGGTGGCGCGTCGCTCGTCGGACAAGGCCTGGCGCAGCTCGGTCTCGGCTCCCTCGGGGACGTCGGCCATCGGGTCTCCCCGCCACAGGTCGAGTGCGGTCTCGAGGGTTCGGCGGGCCTGGTCGAGGTCGTCCGCGGACTGGAGCGCCACCGCCTCGCGGGTGTGCTGTCGGAACTGCGTGACGTCGAGGGTGTGCTCGCCCAGCCGGAGCTCGTAGCCGAAGGGACGGGTGACGATGAGGTGGGGGTCGACGGCTCCGAGGCGCCGGCGCAGGCCCGCGATGATGTTCTGCAGCTGCTGGCGCGCGGTCGGGGGAGGTGACTCCCAGATCGTGTCGATGAGGTGGTCGGCCGAGGTGAGACGGTCGGCGGCGAGCAGGAGCATGGCGAGTACGAGGCGCTGCCTCGTGCTGCCGAGGGGCAGCGCGGCGCCGTTCACCTCGACCTCGACGGGCCCCAGTAGCCGGAACTGCACGCTCCATTACAACCCGATCGGGCGGGTCGCGGGCGCTCCTGTCCGGCGGGCTCGCCGCCGGGCTCGCGTGGTGCCCGGCTTCCACCCACCCCTGCGGGGAGGAATCCGGGCACCGCGCGAGCTCAGACGTGCGGGTTCATCCGCGGGTCGTGGGGCGAGCGGTCACCGAGGTCGAGCCGTTGGACACGGCTCGGGACCGGGACGTTCGGTGCCTCCCGTGTCGGTGTCCGACGATCGTCGGACACCGCGCTAACCAGTCGCTAACACGCCCGGCTCCGGGGCGCGGCGTCGGCTCACTCGGCTCGGGAGCACCGCTCAGGGCTCGAGCAGGACCGCGCCGGGACCGCGGTCGGACATGGAGTCCTCCGGGTTGCTGAGGGCGCAGGTGCGCAGGCTGAGGCACCCGCACCCGATGCAGGAGTCGAGCTGGTCACGGAGACGTTCGATCCGGTCGATCTGCTCGTCGAGCCGCGGGCGCCACGACCGGGACAGGCGGGCCCAGTCGCGGGCGCTCGGGGTGCGTCCTTCGGGCAGGGTGTCGAGCGCTGCGCGGATCTCCTCGAGGCTCAGCCCGACGCGCTGGGCCGCACGGATGAAGGAGACTCGGCGGATCACCGCCCGGTCGTAGCGCCGCTGGTTCCCCGCGGTCCGGAGGGACTCGAGCAGGCCGAGGTCCTCCCAGTAGCGCAGGGCCGAGGTGGCCGTGCCCGTGCGTTCGGCGACGTGGCCAATCGTGAGGAGCGGCTCCGCGCTCACCTCAGCGCACCCTCGCCTGGGGGAGCCGGTCGATGATCGCCTCCACCGTCTCGTCGGGCGACTGCTGCGAGCTGTCGAGCCACAGCCCGATGCGTGGTGTCTCGTCGCGGACCTTCTGGTGGAAGTCGCGGATGGACCACAGGTCGCCGTATCCGGTCTTGACGCGCTCGGCCTCTCGGCGCATCACGACGGAGACGTCGGGGGCGAGCATGACGAGGCTGACGGGTGGGTCGAGCTGGTCGAGGAACGGCCGGAGGCTCGCCCCGACGAAGACGTCCTGGACGACGACGGTGAAGCCCGCTGCGGCGTAGAGGTTGGCCGTGCGAGCCGCGATCGTATGCCGCAGGGTCATCTGCCGCACGGCCTCCGGCTCACCCTGCGGGGACATGTCGACGCGACCGCGGACGACCACGCGGCGGAACTCGTCGCCGCGCAGGTGAACGGCCCGGGAGAAGCGCTCGGCGAGCAGCTGGGAGGCCGTGGACTTGCCCGCCGCCATCACGCCGGACACCACGATGATCTGCGGGACGTCGACGGCGGCTGGCAGTGGGGGCCGGTCAGTCACACCGTCACCCTAGGCGGGCGCCAGGGGCATCTCGTGGAAGTTCAGGTGACGTTCAGGTTGCGGTCCGTCTGCCGCCTCTTGGCCACGGGTGGGCGCGCGGTGGGAGTCAGGAGTAGGCGTCGACCTCGTCGGGGGTCGCTCGACGCACCACGACGCGCGTCCAGGCGCCGACGTAGAGCCGGTCGTCGTCGGCGAGCTCCGTCTTCGGTCCGACCCGGATCCCCTTCACGGGCAGGGCGGCGGCGGCCTCTCCGACATAGGTCCCGTTCGAGGATCCGAGGTCCTCGACGAACCACCGCGTCCCGTCCGTCGTCAGCTGCGCGTGCCGGCGGCTGACGCCGGGGTCGGAGGACAGGTCGATCTCGGGGTTGGTGTTCCTGCTCGAGGAGACCCGTCCGAGCAGGACGCTGCGGTGTCGCAACGGGACGATGACGGGTAGTCCGGGTGAGGGACAGGGGTCGTCCGCCTGCTGGGTCTGGTACCAGTCGGGGTCGATCCAGACCTCGGCCAGCCACTCGAAGGCCACGGTCGGGGTGACGGTCGGGGTGACGGTCGGGGTGACGGTCGGGGTGGCGGAAGGGACCGCGGCCGAGGTCGGCACGACGGCGAAGTCGTGTGGCTCCGTGGGGTCCTCGACACCGCTCGGGGCGCCGGGGTCACGCGGCATCGCCCCGGTGGTGAAGTCGTAGCCGCAGGCTTCGCAGAAGAGGGCGCCCTCGGGGTTCTCGGTGTCGCAGTTCGGGCACGTCACGCCGCTGGGCACGCTGGGCACGCTGGGTGCGGGGGACGGCGGCGGGTCGAGGTCGAGCGACGACCCGGACCTGGCCGAACCGGACGGCTGCGGAGCCGGACCCGGCGGCGCGGCCGATGACCCCGCAGCTGAGCCCGCCGCAGCGTCGGTGGGATCGGCGGTGTCGACCGGGGAGCCGCACGTGTCGCAGTAGTCCTCGGACTCGGTCGGGTGGCCGTTGGGGCAGACCGCGCTCACCGGCGGACCCGGCTCGTCTTGGTCGACGCCGTATCGAGCGACATCTCGTCGATCTTCGACGCGCCCTTCTTGAGCCGGACCGTCCCCGTGTCCGCGTCGTCGATCTCGACGACCTTGCGCAGCCGGGTCGTCATGTCGTCGTTGCCGGTCTCGGTGGCGAGCTGGACCGCACGACCGAGCTTGGAGGTGGCGACGTCGTCCTGCCCGGCGGCCTTGGCGGCGAGGCCGTCCTGGATCATCTCGGCGAGCTCGGCCTGGCCGGTGTAGGCGGCGACGGCCGGGTCGATCCGGGTCGTCAGGGAGTCGTCGTTGCTCCACTTCGCCTTGACGAGGGCCTGCGCGACGGGGTCGGAGCCGAGGGAGACCTGGACACGCGCGGCGAGCTGCTCCTGCCCGAGCATCCGGGCCGGGAGCCGCACCGCGACGTGGTAGTCGCGGCTCTCGTTGGACCAGGCACCCGTCGGGTATCCGCCGGTGAGCGGGTTGACGCTCGTGCGCCGACCGGTGAGGTCCTCGAGGGTGGGGGAGACCTGCTTGACGAAGAGCAGCTCGGCGCCCTGCGGTGCCCAGACGCGCAGCTCGACGTTGGCGACGCCACGAGCCATCGAGGTGCGCATCATCGCCTGGAACTCCGCGGCCATGTCCTCGGGGGCCGGGATGAGGTCGACGGTGCCGAGCAGTGCCGACGCGATGCCGCGCACCTCGTCGACCCGCCACTGGTCACCGACGCCGCGGCAGTCGCACTGGAACGCGCCGACGCACGAGCTGACCGCGGTCCGTAGCGACGCCGGGGTCTCACCCTCGTTCACGCCGTCGGTGAGCAGGATCGCGTGTCGCTTCGTCACATGGGGCACGGTCTCGAAGATCCGCCGGGCGAGCGTGAGCCACGTGCCCATCGCCGTGCCACCGTTGGCGCGCAGGCCCTCCACGGCGCGGATCGCCTCGCCCCGGGTGTGGGACGACATCGGAACGAGCGCGCCCTGGTGGCTGTAGGGGTAGACGATCTGGGCCGTGCCGTTCCCGGACACGACGGCGAACAGGGTGCCGTCGACGATCTCGCGCAGGGCCGCGGTGGCGGCCTCGATCGCCGCCTGGACCCCGCGCCGGCCCATCGAGCCGGACGTGTCGATGAGGATGACCTCGGCGGAGGAGCCAGCGTCCGAGACGGGTCCCGCACCGCGTCCGACACCACCCGCTGCGGCCCCGGTGGAGGTCACGCGGACGATCCCGTGCACATCGGTCCCGCCGTCCGGCAGGAACTCGTTCTGGAACACCTCGGCGGTGAAGTCAGCCATGGGCCGGGTCCCCTTCCTCCGGCACGGCCGTCGCGGCCGTGCCACTCGATGCGCTCGATCCTCGCCCAGCCAGTCGGGCAAGGGCAACCGTGATGTTGTCACGTCCGCCCTGTCCGTTGGCGTGGTCGACGAGCCCCTGGGCAATCACCGCGGGGTCCTCGGAGCCTGCGGCGTGGGCGGTCTCGTAGAGCAGGGTCCGCATCTCGGAGGCTTCCGAGACGTAGTTCCACAGACCGTCGGTGCACACCATGAGCCAACCGGCGCCACCCCTGACGGTCGTCAGGTGCGGGGTGAGGTCCTCCGGCGCGTCGCGGCCGAGCCACCGGGTGATCGCGTGGGCGTGCGGGCCGGTCTCGGCCTCCTCGCGGGTGCGGCCGGCGGACAGCTGCTCCTGGGCCCACGAGTCGTCGAGACCGAGCTGGCGCGGTGTCTCCTGCTCCCCGTCCGGCAGCCAGTAGACGCGGCTGTCCCCGACGTTGCCCGTGACGACGACGCCGTCCTCCACGACCGCGAGGGCAATGGTGCACGACGGCGGGTTGGGCACGTCCTCGACGACGGCGTCGGCGACGGCGCGGTTCGCCCGAGCCACGGCCGTGGTCAGCGCACGTGCCGCTGCGGCGGACCAGGCCTCCGGCGTGCCGACCCCCTTGGGGAAGGGCTGCTCGAGGGCGGCGAGCGCGGCTTGCGCCGCGGCGAGGGAGGCGATGTGCGAGTCGGTGGCCATCGAGACCCCGTCGCAGACGACGAGGACGGCGCGGGAGCCCGGCCGCGCCTCGGCACTGATCGCGAGGGCGTCCTCGTTGCGGGTGTGCCGCTTGCCGATGTCGCACACGCCGGCGACCCAGCTGCTCGCGACCCGGGTGAAGTGGTCGCGGGGGTCTGCGGGCGGGGTCCCGCACTGGTCGCAGTAGCCGTCGACGATCCGGCCCGCTCCACAGGCCGCGCACTGCGGGTCCTCCTCGCCGGCGCGGTCATCCGTCCAGCCATCCGGTCGCGCAGTCGCGGTCGGCACGGGGCCGGTCCAGCCGACGTCGAGCGGGGACTCCTCGCCGACCGGAGCGGTCTGCGGTGTGGCCACCGCGAGGACGTGGGCCTCCGGCGAGCCTGCGGCGGCGTCGCGGTGCGGCCCCGTCGCGGTCAGAGGGCCGAGGTCCGAACCGCAGGCCTCGCAGAAGCTGGACTCGGCGTCGCTCGGGGTCCCACACACCGGGCAGCTGCGCGGCGAGCCCGGGCCGCCGGGAGCAGGGACACCGGCAGCCTCGGCGTGTGGCAGGTCATCGCGGGTGGGCGGAACGGCATACGGCAGAGGGGGGCTCGCAGGGAGGCCAGCCTCGTCGGTCGTCGGACCGCCCGGCCGCGTCGGGGTGTCGCTCAAAAGAGGCTCCAGGATCGAATGGTGTTGGCTTCGTCGACGAGCGGGACCCGCTCGGCGAGCTCGGGGGTGTGCTGGGCGAGCTCGCGCAGAGACTCCTCGAGGCCGGCGCGCAGGCCGCTCGCGGTCGCACGGTGGGTGCCGATCCGCAGGCCGTCCTGGGACCCGGAAGCCTGCACCTTCTCGAGGGCCTCGCGGTAGACGAGTGCCGTCACCTCGGCCCGGCGCCGTGGCGTCAGCGAGGTGTCCTCGAGGGCGCGCAGGGCCTCCGCGAGGTCCGGCAGGCCCCGGTTTGCGGTCGTGAGCAGCTCGGCGAGGCCGGCTCGCGCTGTGCGGTAGGCGCTCGACTGTGGGGAGACGAGGCGGTAGGCCGCGACGGCGCCGTCCATGTCGCCGCTGGACGCCCGGATCCGGGCCAGCCCGAAGGCGGCCATCGGCACGTAGGTCGCGTCCGTGCGGGCGCAGGCGACGTAGAGGGTCTCGGCGACCGCGTGGTCCCCGGCCTTCTCGCACGCGTGGGCGAGGGCGAGCTTGGGTGCGAGCTCGCCGGGCACCTGTCCGTAGACGGCGTTGAAGGCCGCCTGCCCGGCGCGGGCGTCACCGCGCTCGAGGGCTGCGAGGCCCTGGATCCAGACGGCCCGCCACTCCCAGGGGTCGTTCCCGAGCAGCTGGGCAGCGGCCTCCTCGGTGATGTCGCGCTTGCCGCACTCCAGCGCGGTCCGGGCGCGCTCGAGGAGCACCTCGGCCGTCACCGTCGGCGGCTTGTCGAGCTGGGCGAGGCGCTCGCCGGGAGTGCCGGTGACCGTCTGGAGCCACCCGCTCTCGGGGTCGTGGGGGTCGCGACGCAGGGCAGGCAGGGCCTTCCAGTCATCGGTCCCGACTCCGGGCGTGGGGGCGTCGAACAGCAGTGAGGACACCGTCGTCGTCGCGGCACCGGGTCCACGGTCGATGGCCACGACCTCACGAAGCACCCCCACCATCTGCGAGCGCAGCTCGTCGGCGGACACGAAGCGGTCGTCACGGTTGGGCGCGCACGCCTTCGCGACGAGCCGGTAGAAGGAGTCGTAGCGCCGGAACACCGGGTTCGCGTCCTGGGCCGGGAGGGTGTTGAGGTAGGTGGACTGGTAGCCGCGGAACTCCATCGTGAGCACGACGAGGGTCCGGCCGATCGTGTACAGGTCCGACGCGACGGACGTGCCGAGCTCGGCGACCTCGGGTGCCTGGTAGCCGACGGTGCCGAAGATGGCGGAGTCGTCGTCGTCGAACCGCCGCACGCCACCGAGGTCGATGAGCTTGACCTCGTCGCCGACCTGGATGACGTTGTCCGGCTTGAAGTCGCAGTAGACGAGGCCGAGGTCGTGGAGGTACTGGAAGGACGGCAGGATCTCGAGGATGTAGGCGAGTGCCTGGTCGACGGGCAGCGGGTCGTAGGCGCCGGCGCGCTGCATCCGCTGCTTGAGGATCGACTTGAGCGAGGTCCCGCCGATGTACTCCATGACGATGTAGCCGGCGTCGTCCTGGGTGACGAAGTTGTAGATCTCGACGATGCTCGGGTGCGAGACCTGCGCGAGGAAGCGCTGCTCGGCGATGGCCGCGGCGAGGGCGTCGGGGTCGTCGGAGTTGAGCAGGCCCTTGAGCACGACCCAGCGGTCCGAGACGTTCTTGTCCCGGGCGAGGTAGACCCAGCCGAGACCACCGTGGGCGAGGCAGCCCGCCACCTCGTACTGGTTCGCGACGAGGTCGCCGGCGGAGAGCTTGGGGTCGAAGGAGAAGGGCTGGCGGCAGTTGGCGCAGAAGCCGGTCGTGCGACCCGGTCGGCCGTCCCTCCCGCGCCCGACGGGCTCGCCGCACTTGGGACAGAAGCGCTTGCTCTCGGGGACGGACGGGTTGGTGAGCAACGCCTTCTCGGCGTCGATCTCGGGGGCGGGCGCCACCGTCGTGATGCCGCTGCCGAGACGGGCTGCTCGCAGCCGCTGCGACCCGCCGGTGCGACGGGTGGCGACTGACCCGGACAGCCGGGCTCGCTTGGAGCCCAAGGCTGCCGATGCGATGGTGCTCGACGTCGAGGACCGTCCCGAAGGGGCCGAGGGGTCGGCGCCGTCACCCGGGGCCGACCCTGTTGCCCGGCTGGCAGCGGTCCGCACGACCTCGACCTGGTGGGCCGGTGTGCCGCACACGTTGCAGTAGCCGGCATCGATCCGGCCGATGCACCCGGGTTGCCCGCACGGGCTGCCGTCGGCCGCGGTCGCGCGACCGGGCGCCATCCCGCCTCCCGTGCCCGCGGAGGGCAGCGCGGGGGCGGCAGCCATGACGGGGGAGGTCGCGATCGCGCCCCCGGCCGACCCGCCCCCGGCCCCGCCACCGGCGAACGACGCCGCCGTGGACGAGGGGACGGCGGCCATCCCGCACACGTCGCAGTAGCCGTCCTGGATCTGTCCGGCGCAGCCGGGCTGGGTGCACGCACTCATGGGCGGGCCCTTCCTGCTCGGGTCGGGGTCACGTGCCGGCGCAGGGCGTCCACGTAGGCACGGTAGGCGGCGGCCAGTGCGGTGGCTCGGGCCAGGGGCAGCGGGGCCGTCGCGAGGACGGCGTCGAGCCGGCCGCGCAGGTCGGAGAGGTCCGCCACGGCCTCCGCGTCGAGCGCCTGCGCGTCGACCATGGCCGTGACGGCGCCGACGAGGCCCACGACCTCGTCGCGCTCGGCGAGCCCGGCGGCATACGTCTCGTGTGCGAGGTCGAGCGCCCGGGAGACCCGGTCGAGGCGGGCTCGGTATGCCGTGAGCTCGGGTCCCGTCTGTGGGACCGGACCCAGCGCGTGCACGTTGGGGATGGCGAGGTGCGGCGCCGGGGCGATGGCCGCGATGGCGGCCCGCTCCAGCGCGTGGATGGCGGCGGCCCGGGCATCGAGCTCCGCCACCTGCTGGTGGGTGTCGGCCCGGGTCCGAGCCGCCGAGGCGCGCTCGGCCGACGAGACGATGAGGTCCCGCTCGAACGTCGAGACGTCGAGCTCGAGGGGGCCGATGACCCCGCCGACGTCAGCGCCACGACGGGCTCGGTCGACGAGGTCCCCCAGACGCCGGTCGAGGCGCGCGAGCTTGTCGCCGGCCGCATCACGCTCGGATCCCGCGGGGACGAGAGGGATCTGGTCACGGACGCGCTCGACCGCCGCTCGGGTCACGGTGATCCGTTGCGTGGCCTCCGCGGCGCCGGGCGCCAGCGAGGCACGCGCCATGAGCGTGCGCGTCAGCGAGTCGAGCAGGCGGCAGGCCTCCGGGAGGCTGACCGCGAGCGACCCGCTCGTCGGCAGGGAGAGGTGCTCGGCGGTGGTCGAGTCGAGCCGGCCGTGGATGAGCGTCGACAGGCGCTCGGCCTCCCTGGGGCCGACGCGGCCACCGTCGAAGGTCGTCTCGAGCAGCGTGAGCCGGTCGCGGACCGCCTTCCAGAAGGTGAGGGCCACCGTGAGGTCGGTCGTGATCGCGGTCTGCTCGCCCGGGTCGAGGCGGAGCACGGCCGCATCGACCTCGTCGAGGTCGGCCCGGCGCTGGGAGGCCCAGACCCGGAGCGCGCCGAGGTAGGTCTCGGCCTCGGGGGCGTGGACGGGCACGCCGAAACCGCCCGGCGGGCTCGGCGCGGCGAGTGTCGCGTCCGCTCCTCGCGAGGCTCCCTGAATGGCTCCCTGAGGAGCGGCGTGGGTCGGCTGGGCCATCAGCGTCCGTAGACCGGGGTGGGTGGCTTGGGCGCGGGTCCGAGGGGACCGGCGAGCCATCGGTCGTAGATCGTCGTCCAGCGGCCGTCCGCCTCCATGTCGGCGAGCAACCGGTTGAGGTAGCGGGCGAAGTAGGTGCCGGCCTTCGGCAGCCCGATGCCGTAGGGCTCGACGGTCACGGCCGGTGCGGTGCTGACGACGGTGTAGGGATCCTGGGCAGCGAGGCCGGCCAGGACGGTGTCGTCCCCGGTGATCGCGTCGACCTTGCCCTGCTGGAAGAGCACGAGGCATCCGGTGTGGTTGGCCGCGGTGACGGCGATCGGCCCCTTGATCGAGCGCAGCTTCTCCAGGCTGGAGGTTCCCGTCGGGGCGCAGACCCTCTTGCCGGTGAGGTCCTGCAGACTCGTGTCCTTCGGCTCGCCCTTGGCGATGAGCACCTTCTGGCCCGAGCGGTAGTACTCCGCGGAGAAGGCGATGTCGTCCCAGCGGGAGCAGGTCATCGAGAAGTTGCGCACCACCATGTCGACCTGGGGGACCGGGTTGCCCTTCGCGTCCTTGCCGGTGAGCCGCGGGATCCGGTCCGCCGCGGTGATGACCTGCAGCTGGATCTTCTTCTCGTCTCCGAACAGGCTCCTCGCGACGGCCTTGGCGATGTCGATGTCGAAGCCGGAGATCTGGCCGGTGAACGGGTCCCGGGCGCCGAAGAGGTAGGTGTCGGCCGAGACCCCGACGACGAGGTAGCCGCGGTCGATGATCGTCCTCATCGCGGGGTCCGAGATGTCCTTGGCAGCGGGCAGCGACGGCAGCGGGTCGTAGGACTGGGTGGCGTTGTCGCACGTCGGGGGCGCCGCGGGGGTGGGAGTGCTCGAGGCCGTCGTCGGGGCCCTGGGGACGGGCGTCTCGGCATACGTGACCCCCGAGCAGGCGGTGAGGGTGGCGATGCCGGCTGCCGCGACGAGCGAGAGCAGGCCCCGGCGCCGTCGCGGGGAGGGGGGTCGGCGCGTGGCGGCGGTCACCGGTACTCCTCGAGTCGCTGGCCGATGCCCCGCGCGATGAGCCAGGCCGCGAGGAGCGAGGCGACCCCGATCGCGATGGCGTAGAGCGGCGCGGAGCTGCCGAGCCCGGTCAGCTGGGCGACGGCGTCGGTGCTCGCCGTGTCGCGCTGCGTCCTCACCTCGTCGTCGAAGGCGGTGAACGTCCCCGCGGAGCCCGACACCCCGTCGTCGGTAGCCTGCGCGACCGCCTGGTCCCACTGGCCGCCGTCGTCGAGCGTGCGGACCTGCGTGTGGGCCGTGCCGTAGGCCGTCCACAGCCGGCCGATCGACGCGCCGCTGCCGAGGCTCCGCAGGGTCGAGGTCACCGTGGCGTCGTTGGCCTTCCAGGCCTTCTCGAAGGTTCCGGTGGCCCCCGACCCGCGGCTGATCAGGGTGAGGCTCTCGTTGGCCCGGGCGTCGTTAGCCGCCGTCCGGATCGTCGCGAGGTCGACGGCCTCCTGGTAGCGGTTCGCCGCGACGCCGGCCGTCGCCGAGCCCACCGACGTGATCGTCGTGGCCGCGACGAAGAGGCCGACGAGCAGGAGCAGGGTGCCGGCCGTGAGCGAGCGGTTGAGGTAGCGGTGGGTGCGTCGCGCCATCCAGATGGCGATGGTGCCGAGCACGATGAGGGCGACGACCGCGACGAAGAGCAGCAGGACGCCTCCGGAGCGGCCGAACTCCCGCTTGGCCCGCTCCTCGTTCGTCGCGGTGATCTGCCGGATGATCGGCATCGCGTCGGCGCGCAGGCCCGCGCTCGCCTCCTTGAGGTACTGCGCCCCGACCGGGAGGCCGAGCCGGTTGTTGGAGCGGGCCTGCTCGACGAGGGAGGTGTAGGTCTGCACGTCGTCGGAGAGGGCGCCCAGGGCCTTGGCGTCGGCAGGCTGGGCGGCGGCAGCCGTCGTGAGGCCGGTGACGACCTTGCTGATCGCGGCGTCGTAGTCGGTGGCCGACTGGGGCGACTCTAGACCCCCGACGAGGAAGGCGTTCGTCGCGAGCGCATCGGCGCGGAGCAGCTCGACCTGGATCGACTGGGCCCGCACGACCTGGGCCGCGGTGTTGGCCGCCCGCTCGACGGCTGCCCGGGAGGCGAGCAGGGCGCTCGCGCTCACCGCGCCGACCACGATGGCGGCGACGACGGCGAGCAGTCCGAGCAGCCGCATCCGCCCCGGGGTGCCGTAGAGCATCCGGTCGAGGACGGTGCGGGCACTCGGGATCGAGCCGGAGAGCGTGGCCGGCGCAGGGGCACCCGGCGCGCCGGCACTCCCCGGGCTTCCCGGGCGCCCCGAACCGGCCGGGATCGAGACCGGGATGTTCGTCGTCGGTGAGCTCGTCATGCGTCCTGCCTCGGGATGTCGACCGTGCCGTCACCCAAGGGTGCCTCGCCGGGGGTTGGAGCGGTATCGGGGTCGGCCCTGAGCGAGCCCCCACCGTCCCCGCTCGTGTTGCCGCCCACGGCGTCGTCCACGGCGTCGTCCACCTCGTCGTCCACCTCGCCGCCCACGGCGTCGTCCCGGTCGCGGAGATCCGGGCCGGTGTCGTCGTCGGGCTGCTCCATGACGTCGTCCACGGTGAGTAGACGCAGCTCGTCCCTGGTCGGCTCCGTCGCGTCCCTGAGCCGCCAGGCGTGCCGGCCCACGGCGTGCTCGAAGAGGTTGCGCGCCATCCGCCCGTTGCCGAAGGCGGGCGTGCGGGCGGTCGCCTCGAACGTCATCCGGACGCGGCGCCGGGCCTCGTCGGTCAGCGCGTAGTCCGAGCCCTCGGCGATCGACCGGAGGATCGCGACGAGCTCGTCGTCGGAGTAGTCGTCGAACTCGATCGTCGTGGTGAACCGGCTCGCGAGGCCGGGGTTCTGGCCGATGAAGGCCGCCATCGGGTCCGGGTAGCCGGCGACGATGAGGACGAGGTCCTGGCGGTGGTCCTCCATCTCCTTGACGAGCGTGCTGACGGCCTCCTGCGCGAACTGGTCGCCCATCAGGCCGTAGGCCTCGTCGATGAACAGGACGCCGCCGACCGCCCGGGCGCACACCTCCGCGGTCTTGATCGCGGTCTGGCCGACGTAGCCGGCGACGAGCTCGCTCCGGTCGACCTCGACGAGCTGGCCGGCGGGCAGCAGCCCGAGCGCCTTGTAGATCCCGCCGACGAGCCGCGCCACCGTCGTCTTGCCCGTGCCCGGGTTGCCGACGAAGATCAGGTGCCGGCTCATCCGCGGCGCCCGGAGCCCGGCCTCCGTCCGCATCTTCTCCACGCTGAGCAGCGCGACCTGTCGGTGGATCTCGCGCTTGACCCGGTCGAGGCCGATCATCGCGTCGAGCTCGGCGAGCAGCTCCTCGACGGACCGCTCGGGCTCGGGCTCCTCCGCGGGGGTGGTGTCCGGGGGAGTGGCCGTGGGAGTGGCCGTGGTGGGAGTCATGGTGGGACTCATGGTCGGGTCTGCCTCTCCCGAAAGGGGATCCGGGGCCGTCGGTATGCCGCTGGGTCCCGTCCCGTCGTTGCCCCGGCCGGACTCGCCGCCCGTCACCGACGGGTCGCGGGTCAGGCCCCAGGCGCGCAGGACGGCATCCGTGCCGGGGCCGGCAGGCAGCGGCGGCAGGGCTCGGCCCACCGTGACGCTCCCCGGGCCGAATCCCGACCCGGGGGCCCCGGCCGCGCGCAGGTAAGAGGCGCTCGCGACGGTGGCGTTGTCGATGACCCAGCGCGGCGCCGTGCCGAGCATCACCGCGGCCGCGGCCACCTCCGTGAGCGCCGCGGCGTACTCGCCGGCGAGGGAGCTGCGTGCGGCGACGAGGTGGGACAGGTGCTCGGTGGGGCCGGAGCGCCAGCGCCTGCCACGGGATGCGGCGTCGAAGAAGGCCTCGTTGACGGACGCGAGGTCGGTGATGCCGGGGAGCGCGACCTCGGCCCAGCCGCGCGCCGCGCCGGGGACGGCCTCGGCGAGGGCGGCGGCGAGGTGGAGCCCTTCGGCATGCGCGGCGCGCGGGTCGAGGCCGGCCTCGGCAGCGAGGTCGGTGAGGTCGGTGAGGCTCTCGGCGAGACGGGAGGCGGCGGTCGACATGGTCACTCCGGCGGGGCGAGGGGCCCGGGGTCGGGGGTGGACGGGGAGGTGCGCGGGGCGACGGACGGGGAGGTGGGTCGGGGGAGCGGCGGTGTGGTCGCCACCGGTCGCGGCGGGGTGAGCCCGACCGCGGCCTGGGTGGGGTCGCCGAGGGAGAGCGCCCCGCCCCCGGCGGCCTGGCCGAACTTCGCCTCGAGGAAAGCGCCGTGGACGAGGATCGCCTCGGCGTCGGCGCGGCAGACCGCGTCGTACACCTTGTCCATCGTCGCGCCGAGCAGGTCGAGCTGGTCGACGAGGAGCATCACCGAGCTCTTGCCCGCGGAGATCGGACGGGTGTCGGCCCAGTCACGGGGGAGGCGGAGGTAGTTGCCCAGGGCCACCGGTAGGTAGTCGGTCGCGGTCGCCATCACGCTGAAACCCTGCGCGCTGCCGAGGCCGAGGGTCGCCAGCCGAGGGAGGGTCTGTCGGACGATGCGGGTGACCCGGAGCAGACGGGAGAGCACGACGCCGGGGACCTTGCCGTCCCGCGCCTGCTGCTCGATCCCGTCGAGGGCGCCGAGCAGCTCCTCGGTGGACGGCGGCCCCGGGCGCACGGGCTCCGGCGCCTCGGGCTTGTCCAGCCCGAACCACGACCGGATCCCCACGTCGTTCGCTCCCTCGTCCCGTGCCGCCGACGTCGTGCTGACGTCGACCGTCTCGCGTCGTCTGGTGCAGCGGTGCTCCTCACCTGGCCCCCATCATGTCGCGGCGCACCGCGCCACCGGTCAGCAGGTCACGGTCAGCGCGAGCCCGGGCCGAGGTCGAGCAGGCCGGGGGCGGCGCCGGCGGCCTGACGGGCGTCGTGCGCCTGGACCCGCTCGAGGTAGCTGCGGGACTTGACGACCTCGGTCTCGAGGCTGCCGATCGTCGCGGCCATGTTGTCCAGCGCCCGGACCTTGAAGGCGTCGATGGCATCCATCGTCTCGTAGATGTTCGCAAAGGCCTTCTGGAGCGACTCGATGTCGAGCGTCGCGCTCGCCGACTGCTCCTGGATGCGGGCCGAGTTCGTCTTGAGCAGCTCGGAGGTGCGCTCGATCAGGCCCGAGGTCGTCGAGTTGAGCGCGCTGATCTGGTCGAGGACGAGCTGCTGGTTGTTGAGGGCCTGCGCGACGATGACGGCCGTCCGCAGCGCGGACACGGTGGTCGTCGTGGCTCGGTCGACGCCCTTGATGAGCTCGATGTTGTTCTTGATGATGATGTCGATCGCGAGGTAGTTCTGGATCGACACCGCGAGCTGCGTGAGCAGGTCCTGGTGCTTCTGCCGGACGTAGAAGAGCACGTCCTCGCGCAGCGCCTTCGCCTTCTCCGGGTCGCTCGACTCGAGGGTTGCGACCTGCGCCGCGAGCTTGGCGTCGAGGCGCTCGGCGACGTAGACGTACTGGTTGAGCCGGCCCATCGAGTCCCAGAGCGCCCGCTTCTCGAGGTTGAGGGCCGCGTTGTCCTTCTGCAGCTCGTCCTGGCCGGACTGGAGCGAGTGGAGGATCCCGTCGAGGTGCGACTGCGATGACTGGTACTTGCGGAAGTAGTCGGTGACCCGCTCACCGAACGGGATCATCCCGAGGAACTTCTTCGTCCCGGTGGCCTGGCCGGGGTCGAGGTCCTCGACGGTGCGGCGCAGGTCGAGGAGGGTCTTGCCCACCTTCGAGCCCTGCGAGAGCGACCCCTCGTTGAGGGCCTTGACCGGCATCTTCAGCATCCGGTTGGAGCTCTCCGCGGCGTAGCGGACCTCGTCGTTGCCCATCGTGCGTACGTCGGCGGCCTTGGCCTCCCAGTCGGGGGAGCGGGTCGCGGCCTCGAGGAGGGACCCGAGGTAG
>JBBRGO010000006.1:0-31600 GCA_038224055.1 Actinomycetales bacterium | reverse complement strand
GACGAGATCCGGTTGCAGGCCGTGCACGTCGTGCTCGGCGTCGGCGTGCCGTTCTTCGACGCCGGCGACGCGGCGATCGCCCGGTTCGCCGTCGCCGAGTCGGAGGAGGCCCCCGGGGTCACCCACGTCCGCCTCGTCCGGACCTGACCCCGCCCGACCTGACCCCGCCCGACCCGACCCCGCCCCGACCCCGCCCCGACCTGCCCCGACCTGCCCCGCCCGCCCTGCCCCGGTTGGCGGTGATCCCGGAGGGCCAGGACCTACGGGATCACCTCGAACGGGAGTCGGAGCCGGCCGCGAGCCGCCGGTTGGAGGCGATGCTCGTGGCCGTGACGACCGCGAGCACCCCGAGGATGACGGCGAGGGAGGGCAACGTCGGGATCTCCGGCACCGACGGCCAGACCGTGTGCGCCCAGTGCAGGACGAGCTTGACGCCGATGAAGCCGAGGATGATCGCGAGGCCGTGCCCGAGGTGGACGAGCGAGGCCAGTGCGGTCGCGAGCACGAAGTAGAGCGCCCGGAGGCCGAGCAGCGCGAAGGCGTTCGTCGCGAGGACGAGGTAGGGGTCGCCGGTGATCCCGTAGACGGCCGGCACCGAGTCGATGGCGAAGACGATGTCGGTGCCGAGGATCGCGACGGTGACGACGGCGAGCGGGGTCAGGGCGCGGCGGCCGTCGCGGACGACGGACATCCGGGCGCCCTCGTAGGTGTCGGTGACGGGCCAGAAGCGGCGCAGCACCTTGACGGTGCGCAGGGACCCGATGTCGATGCTGTGGTCCTCGTCGGAGAGCGCGTCCCGACCGACCTTGACGGCCGTGACGAGCAGGATCGCGCCGAAGAGCAGGAACGCCCAGGTGAAGCTCGAGATGAGCTGCGCGCCGAGGGCGATGAAGATGCCGCGCAGCACGAGGGCCCCGGCGACGCCGATGAGCAGGACGCGCTGGCGCAGCTCCCGCGGCACGGCAAAGGACGAGAGCAGGATGATGAAGACGAAGAGGTTGTCGACGGAGAGCGACTTCTCCACGATGTAGCCGGTGTAGTACTCGAGTCCCTGCTGCGACCCGTAGGTGGCCCAGAGCCAGGCCCCGAAGGCGAGGGGGATGGCGATGTAGAACGCCGACCAGCCCACTGCCTCACGCATGCTCGGGTCGTGCGGCTTGCGGGTGATGAGGAAGTCGAGCACGAAGAGGGCGACGATTCCGGCGATGGTGACGGCCCACAGCGTGGGGCTGCCGACCGACGGGGTCGTCTCGAGGGCGGTGGGGAGGGCAGAGATCATGCGAGCTCCTTGAAGAGCGCAGGGTCTGAGGTCTCCTTCATCGGCTGCGCCGATCTCGCACCGGGGTGGCCGTGGGACCACCGTACTGACCGGACCGAGCTGGGAAGTACTCCCCTCCGGGCCCATCCTAGAGGAGGGCCCGCCCGGTCCCAAGCCGGAGGTATGCCGTCCAGCGCGCCAGGTGCCTACGTCGGGCCACGGCGGCGACGGCGGGCCACCAGCCAGGTGGCGGCGAGGCCCGCGACCACGGCGAGGGCCGCGACACCCCACCAGGATCCGGTTTCGGCGGCGACCCAGGCCTGCACGACGGCGAGACCGATGGTGGCGTAGAGGGCCGCCCACGCCATCGAGCCGACGACGGCCGCGGGGAGGTAGGAGCGCAGCGGCATCCGCATGATGCCGGCGCTCAGGTGCACGGCCGTCTGGATCCCGATCGTGAGGTAGCTGAGGGCGACCGCGAGGGGACCGAGCCGCTGCACCCACAGCCGGGCCCGGGCCAGGTTGGCGGCCTCCCCTCGGCTGCGGCTCCAGCCGGCGATCGCGCCCCGGCCGACCCAGTAGGTCGCGTTGGAGCGGGCCATGACGATGACCCAGAGCGCGACGAACGCCTCCCAGAAGGGGAGTTCGGCCAACCGGTCGAGCATGCGCGCCACTCTAGGGCGAGCCGCGGGTGGGATGCTGGGACCGCCATGGCCGACCTCCTCATCACCTCCGCGTCCAACCCACGTCTCAAGGGGCTCCTCGGACTGCGCCGGCGCCGCACCCGGGAGGAGTCGGGCCAGACCCTCGTCGAGGGGTTCGAGGAGATCGACCTCGCTCTCGCCGCCGGGGTGCTGCCCCGGGCCGTCTACGTCTGCGAGGAGCTCTTCAGCCCGGCCGGCCGCGCCGGGTCGCAGGACATCGGACACCAGTCCGACCTGCTCTCGCGCCTGCGCGACGAGCGGGTCGAGGTCGTCCGCCTCAGCCGCGGGGCCTACGAGAGGGTCGCCTACCGCGAGGGACCGGACGGCCTGCTCGCCGTCGTCGACGCCATCGGTATGCCGCTCGGCTCCCTCCCGGTCGACGGCCCACGGCACCTCACCCTGCTCAGCCAGGGCGTGGAGAAACCCGGCAACCTCGGCGCGATGCTCCGCACGGCCGACGCGGCCGGGGTCGACGCGGTCATCGCGGCCGACCCCGTCACCGACTGGGGCAACCCCAACGTCGTCCGCGCGAGCAAGGGGACGATCTTCGCCGTGCCGGTCGCGAGCGCGACGACGGCCGAGGTGCTGGCCTGGGTCGAGGCGCACCGGATCGACCTCGTCGTCACGACCCCGGAGACCGACCTGCGCCACACCGACGTCGACCTGACCGGCCGGGTCGCCATCGCCGTCGGCAGCGAGAAGCACGGCGCCGACGACGCCCTGTTCGCAGCCGCGTCGCACCGGGTCCGGATCCCGATGCACGGCCGGGCCAACAGCCTCAACGTCGCCGCCTCGGCGGCGATCGTCCTCTACGAGGCGGTGCGGCAGCGCGACGCCCGCTGAGCCGGGACCGGGGTGGGCGGCATACGTCGCGGAGCCGCGCGCCCGAGCGGCCGGTTCTGCGGGAACCACGACCTCGTCGACTCGCCTGGACGAGCCCCGGAGGGTCTCGCGGCGAGCCCGAAAGGTCACAGTCGGGTGACGGGTGCGGCGTGCCCGGGGGCATGGGGGAGGGCCGGTCAAGAGCACCCTCGGCCGTGTGTAACGATGGATGGTATGCGAGTTGACCACGTCTCCTATGCGGCCGAGCCGGACGGGCTCAAGGCCACGGCCGAGCGCCTGTCCACCCTCATCGGTGTCGCCCCCGTCGACGGTGGTGTCCATCCGCGCTTTGGCACCCGCAACGTGATCCTGCCCCTGGCCAAGGACCACTACCTCGAGGTCGTCGAGGTGCTCGACCACCCCGCGTCGGACAAGGCCCCGTTCGGTCAGGCCGTCCGCGCCCGGTCCGAAGCCGGCGGTGGCTGGCTCGGCTGGGTCGTCGCGGTCGACGACATCAGCCTCGTCGAGGCGCGCCTCGGTCGTGAGGCGGTCGTCGGCAACCGGCACCGCCCCGACGGCACGGAGCTGCGCTGGCGCCAGCTCGGCATCCGGGGGCTGTTGGCCGACCCGCAGGTCCCGTACTTCATCGAGTGGGACGACATGACCGTGCACCCCTCGGCCGGCGCCGAGGCTGGCGTGATGATCGACGACCTCGAGATCGCCGGCGACCCGGCCCGCGTCCGCGAGTGGCTCGGCCCGGAGGACACCTTCGACAAGGCCGGCATCCACTTCACCTTCGTGGCCCCGCGCGGCACCCCGGGCCTGCTCGCGGTGACGTTCGACACCGCGCACGGCAAGGTCGTCATCTGACGGTCCGACCTCGCTCTCATCCGACGGCGGCCGCTCCCCACCCGGTGGAGAGCGGCCGCCGTCGGGTTCCCCGTCAGGGCAGCACCGGGTGCGAGCTGGTCCGCTCGTTGATTCGGCGCGGGCCGGGACTCAGCGGCCGAAGCGCTTGAGCCGCAGCGAGTTGCCGACCACGAGCACCGAGGACATCGCCATCGTCGCGCCGGCGATCATCGGGTTGAGCAGTCCGAATGCCGCGAGCGGGATGGCCGCGGTGTTGTAGCCGAACGCCCAGGCGAGGTTCTGCTTGATGATCCTCAGGGTCTCGCGGGACAGCTCGATCGCGTCGCCGACGGCGTCGAGGTCGGTCCGCATCAGCACGATGTCGGCCGAGTCCATCGCGACGTCGGTGCCGGAGCCCATCGCGAGGCCGAGGTCGGCCTGGGCCAGGGCCGCGGCGTCGTTGACCCCGTCGCCGACCATCGCGACGACCTTGCCCTCGGCCTGCAGCTCGGAGACGACGCGGTGCTTGTCGGCCGGCAGCACGTCGGCGAGGACGCGGCTGGCGTCGATGCCGACCTGGTCGGCCACGCTGCGGGCGTTCACTTCGCCGTCGCCGGTGAGCAGGTAGGTCGTCAGCCCCAGCGCGCCGAGGCGGGCGATGGCGTCGCGCGAGGAGTCCCGCACGGTGTCCTCCACGGTGATCGCCGCCTCGGCCTGCCCGTTCCAGCCGACGAAGACGGTCGTGCCGGCATGGGTGGCGGCGTGGGCACGCAGGGACTCGTCGACCCGCTCGAAGAGGGCGGCCTTGCCGACGGTGACCTCGGTGTCGCGGATCCGGCCCGAGGCGCCCTCGCCGGGGTTGGTCGAGAAGTCCCGGACGCGCGGGAGCGTGAGGTGGGCGAGCTCGGCGCCGGCGACGACGGCGCGGGCGATCGGGTGCTCGCTGCCCTGCTCGATGGCGGCCGCCGCCGTGAGCGCCGCCTTCTTCGACAAGGAGCCGCGCACGGCGATGCTCCGCAGCCGGAGGTCACCGGTCGTGACCGTCCCGGTCTTGTCCAGCACGATGGTGTCGACCCGGCGGGTGTCCTCGAGGACCTGCGGGCCCTTGATGAGCGTGCCGAGCTGGGCGCCGCGGCCGGTGCCGACGAGCAGGGCGGTCGGGGTGGCGAGACCGAGCGCGCACGGGCACGCGATGATAAGCACCGTCACGGCGACCGGGAGGGCTCGGGAGAGGTCGTGGCCGGTGGCGAGCCAGGCGACGAACGTCACGAGCGCGATGACGAGCACGACGGGCACGAAGATCGCCGACACGCGGTCGGCGAGACGCTGGACGTCGGCCTTGCCCGTCTGGGCGCTCTCGACGAGCCGTTGGATGCCGGCGAGCATCGTGTCGGCGCCGACCCGGCGGGCCTCGACGACGAGTCGGCCCGTCGTGTTGATCGCACCGCCCGTCACCTCGGCGCCCGCGACCACGTCGACGGGCGTCGACTCCCCGGTGACGAGGCTGGCGTCCACGGCGCTGGAGCCGTCGAGCACGGTCCCGTCGGTGGCGACCTTCTCCCCGGGCCGGACGATGAAGTGGTCACCGACGACGAGCTGCCCCACGGGGATGCGGGTCTCCGTCGTGATCCGGCTGCGCGGGTCGATGCGCAGCACGGCCACGTCCTTCGCGCCGAGGTCGAGCAGCGACCTGAGTGCGTCCTTGCCCGAGTCCTTGGCTCGCGCCTCGAGGAAGCGCCCGGTGAGCAGGAACGTCGTGACGACGGCGGCCACCTCGAAGTAGAGGTGGGTCGTTCCCGCGAGGAGCGCGGCGACGGAGTAGGTGTATGCCGCCAGCACCCCGATCGAGACGAGCGTGTCCATCGTCGAGGCGAGGTGCCGCGCGTTGACCCACGCGGCACGGTGGAACGGGGCCGCGCACCAGGCGACGACGGGGGTGGCGAGCACGAGCTGGAGCCAGGGGTTCGCCGTGAACATCGGCAGCACCATGGCGAGCAGGAAGAGCGGCACGGTGAGCGCGATCGCCACGACGAGACGCGGCCGGAGCACGTCACGGGCGGACGGGTCGACCGTCGGCGCGTCGTCGTCGGCCGAGTCAGCCCCCTCGGTGTCGGTGTCGGTGTCGGTGTCGGTGTCGGCGTCGGTGTCGCGGGCGGGAGCGGGTCGCCGGCGCAGCGCGACGTCCCGGAGGCGGTCGAGCAGGGCTCCGGCGCCCGGGCCCGCCGCTCCCGGGGCGGTGGCCTCCGGGGCGCTGTCCCCGGGGGCGGTGACCTTCGGAACCCGGGCCCCGGGTGCGCCGGCCGAGCCGCCGATCACCTGGGCGCCGTAGCCGGTCTTCTTGACCTCCGCGAGGATCTGCTCGACGGTCACCGGCGCTGAGAAGGACACGAGTGCCTTCTCCGTCGCGAGGTTGACGGTGGCGGACCCGATGCCCTCGACCTTGCCGAGCTTGCGCTCGATCCGGGCGGAGCAGGAGGCGCAGGTCATCCCGCTGATGGCGAGCCGGACCTCCTCGGTCCCGTCCTCGACACGGGTCGGTGCCTCTCGGGTGCTCATCGGACGGCGTAGCCCGCCTCGGCGACGGCGGCCTCGACGGCGGCCGGGTCGAGCACGGAGCTGCTGGTGATGGTGACCGGGGAGTCGGCGCCGGCGTGCAGGTCGACCGCGACATCGGAGACACCGGCGAGCCCGGAGAGCTCCTCGGTGACCGCGGCGACGCAGTGGCCGCACGTCATGCCCGACACGGTGATGGTGGTGGTGGTCATCAGGTTCTCCTGGGGTGGGGGGGGGTGGTGGTGGCGAAGCGGTGGAGGGAGCGCGGGAGGCTCGGTGGCCGGGGTGGACGCCTCAGCTGCGGACGAGGCGGGCGATGGCCTCGGCCGCTTCTCGGACCTTCTCTGCAGCGGCCTCGTCGGACTCGCGCGCGGCCTCGACGACGCAGTGCGCGACGTGGTCCTCGAGCAGTCCGAGGCTGACGGCCTGGAGCGCCTTGGTCATCGCGCTCACCTGGGTGAGGATGTCGATGCAGTAGGTGTCGCTCTCGACCATCTTCTGCACGCCGCGGGCCTGCCCCTCGATGCGACGCAGCCGCTTGAGGTAGTCGTCCTTGGTGCCGGTGTATCCGGGCATGTGTCCTCCTTGCCGTCGACAACCACGATACCCCTATGGGGTATTCCATCCGGCATCGACGGCGCGCGCTCCCCTCTTCCAGGGCGAGCGAGGACGAGGCGCGGGTATGCCGCTGACCCGCGTGAAGTCGGCCGGCGGCATACCGGGGCCAGCGGCACACCGACTGGACGGGCGCGTCTCAGCCCGTGGTGGCGGAGGTCAGCGGCGTGCTCGGGGTCGTCGTGGCGCCCGGCGTCAGCGTCGTCTCCGACGGGGTGGCCCCCGTGTCGATCGAGGCCTCGACGGCCCGGCAGGCGTCGGCGTGCTGGCGCAGCGTCGTCTGGGCCGTGTCGATCTGGCGCACGAGGTCGCTGAGCTTGGCCGCGTCGAGGTCCCGGACCGCGGCAGCGGCCTGCTGGGTGAGGTCGACGAGCCCGCGGGAGTCGTCGGCCACCTGCAGGCACTCGGCCGGCACGACGACGGTGGCGACGGCCGGGGCGGTCGTCGTGCTCGCGCTGGAGTCGGGCACGGCCGAGCTGGCCGACGGGGTGGGGGGAGCCGTCGTGCTCGTGTCACCGGACCGGAGGGCGCCGATGACGACACCGCCGAGGACCAGCCCGACGAGGAAGGTGAGGGCAGGCAGCAGCCACCACGTCCGGCCCATCGTGGTGGGAGCGGTTTCCGCAGCGCTCTCGGCCGGCTTTGCGGCCTGTGGCTCTTTGGCCGGCTCCTTCGCCGGCTCGTTCTTCGGCTCGTTCTTCGGGTCGTTCGTCGGTTCGCTCATCGGGGCTCCTCAGTTCGGGTCTGCCGTTCACCGTCTGTCCCTCTACCGTGCCGCTTCCCCACGCGCCTGTCGATCCGTGCGTCTCATCCGTGTCGTAACTGTCCCCTAAGGGGGTGCGGGTGGCGTCGGGATGGGGTACCACTGGGGCATGAGGTCACGGATGGGGTCACGCGACGTGCACCAGCTGTCGGTCTGGGACGCCTTCGCGCTCTTCTGGGTCGTCTTCTGGCTCGTCGTGGGCGGCTGGATCGGCTACGCGATCTGGCAGCTCACCGGCCTCAGCGCCGGGATGCTCGACTCGGGACGGGCGCTCGACACGGCCGGGCGAGCGTTGCAGGACCTATCGGGGGTACCGGTGATCGGTGACCGCACCGGCGAGCTCGGCGACCAGGTGGCGACGACCGCGGCGAGCATCAAGGCGGGCGCGGTCCAGGCCGACGGCAGCATCCGGGCCCTCAGTGTGCTCATCGGCACCGCTCTCGGTGTCGGACCCTCGAGCCCGGTCCTGTTCGTCTACGTGCCGCAACGGCTCGCCTGGCGGGCCGAGTCCCGGGCCGCGGCCCGGGCCGTGGCCGACCCGGCACGGCGGCCGGCAGCCCTGGCCGCGCTCGCGCGCCGGGCGATCGACACCATCCCGCTCGAGCGGCTCCTCAGCGTCAGCGCCGACCCGGAGGCCGACCTCGTGGCGGGCCGTTACGAGCCGCTCGCGCGTGCCGAGCTGCGGCGGCTCGGGGTGAGCCTGCCCGCCGCGCCCGGGCCGCGTCCCACCCCTGCCACGTCCACCACGCGCGTCCCCAGCGGGCCGCCCGCGCGTCGGCGATGAGCCCTCGACTCCCCCGGCGGGCGCGGCCCGGCCCGGCCCACCGTCCGCAGGGCCGACACCGCGACCCCTCCTCGGGGCCGAACCGTCCCTCCCTCGACCACGTCTTCGACAGCTACGGGTCGTGGGTCCTCCGGCGGCGCTGGGCGATCGTCGCCGGGTGGCTCGTCGTGCTCGGCGGACTCTTCCTCGTGCCGCCGCTCGGCTCCGGCGGCAGCGAGCTGGCGAGCATCATCCCGCTCGACAGCCCGGCCATCCGTGCCGAGCTGCGCTCGATCGAGGAGTTCGGCTTCCCCCTGTCGAGCCGGACGGCCGTGGTGCAGCGCGACCCGAAGGGGCTCGACGTCTTCGTGCAGGCCGAGTCGGTGCTCGACGGCCTGTCGGTCAACCAGCAGGAGGAGCTGCCCTACCCCCTGCTCGGAGCCATCCCCGTCACCAACTCGGTGCGCCTGATGGGGCCCGAGTCCGAGGCGAACACCTCGGTGCTCACCTACCTGTTCATGAACCCCACGAGCAGCTTCGCCAGTCAGCGGGAGGGGGCGCAGCGCTACATCAACAGCTACCTCGACCGTCCGGAGGACCACGTCATCGGGGTCGCCGGATCGGTGCCGGCCCGCGCGGAGCAGGCCTCGCTCGTCTCGGAGAACCTGCCTCGCCTCGAGCTGTTCACGGTGCTCGCCATCATCGTGCTCGTCGCCTTCACCTTCCGCAGCATCGTCGCGCCCCTCATCGCGCTCGTGGCCTCGGCGGTGTCCTTCGACGTGACGCTGCACCTGTCCGAGATGCTGGGCAGTCTCGCCGGCTTCGCGACCCCTGCCGAGCTCGAACCGCTCCTCGTCGCCCTCCTCCTCGGCGTCGTGACGGACTACACGATCTTCTACGTCACCGCGCTGCAGAGCCGGATCACGAGGATGGAGTGGCGCGACGCCGTGCGCGAGGCCATCGCCACCGACACCCCGATCGTGTCCGCGGCCGGCATCACCGTGGCGGCCGGGACGGCGGCCCTGCTCGCCGCCGACTCGGAGTTCTTCCGCGGGTTCGGCCCCGCGATGGCGCTCGCCGTCGTCGTCGGGCTCTGCGTGTCCGTCACCCTCGTCCCGGCTGCGCTCGCCATCCTCGGCCCCAAGGTCTTCTGGCCGCGCGACCCCCACCGCCCCCGGAAGGGGGCGGGAGCCGACGGTCGTCCCGCCCGCGTCAGCCCGCTGCGGCGCCTGCGCATCGTCGAGCGCCTCGCCTCCCGCAAGGTCGCGGCCCTCGTCGTGCTCGCCTGCGTCGGGCTGCTCGTCGTCGCGTCGTCGGCCGTCCGCCACCTCGACCTCGGCGTCGGCTTCACCAGCTCGTTGCCCGCCGACAGCCAGGTGAGCCGCGCGACCCAGGCCGCCTCCGACGCCTTCGCGCCCGGGATCACCTCCCCGACGACCGTCCTGATCGAGCGCAAGGGCGTCACGAAGGACCTCGGGGCGCTCGCCGACCTCCAGCACCGGATCGAGGGCGAGCAGGGCGTCGCCGGTGTGATCGGCCCGGCCCAGAACGTCACCGGAGAGTCCTACAACGTCGTGCTGTCCCCGAGCGGCAACACGGCGCGGATGCTCGTCGTGCTCGACAACGACCCGCTCGACGCGACGGCCATCGACGACCTCGGGCAGCTCCGGAAGCGGATGCCGGTCCTGGCGGCGCAGAGTGGTCTCGGTGGCGCGACGATCAGCATCGGCGGCGACACCGCCCTCGCCGAGGGTCTGGTCAGCTCCACCGAGTCGGACCTCTTCCGGATCGCCCTCGCCGGGATCGGCGTCAACCTGCTCCTGCTCGTGCTCTTCCTCCGAGCCATCGTCGCCCCGCTCTTCCTGCTCGCGTCGAGCATCCTCGCCCTGACGGCCTCGCTCGGGCTGACCGTCTGGCTCTTCATGGACCAGCTGGGCGGCGAGGGGCTCACCTTCTACGTGCCGTTCGCCGCCGCCGTGCTGCTCGTGTCCCTCGGCTCGGACTACAACATCTTCGGCGTGGGTCGGGTCTGGGACGCGGCCCGCGACCTGCCGCTGCGCGAGGCGGTCATCAAGGCGATCCCGGAGTCCTCCAAGGCGATCACCTCCGCCGGGGTCACGCTTGCCGTGAGCTTCGCGATGCTCGCCGTCATCCCGCTCACGCCCTTCCGCGAGCTGGCCTTCGCGATGACCATCGGCATCCTCGTCGACGCCTTCCTCGTGCGCTCGCTCCTCGTGCCGAGCCTGCTCGTCCTGGTCGGCCCGGCCAGCGGCTGGCCGGGGCCCCACCTCAAGGGCACGCGGGTCCGGGCCAGGGCGGCCCGCGCGGAGCGGTCCGGCGCGCAGGGCACCCGGTCGGCGTTGCGGGAGCTGAGGAACCGGAAGGGCCGCAGGGGCGGGGCCAGCGGGGCCGGCAGCGCCGGCAGTGACGGCAGCGCCGGGCCGGACGAGGTCAGGTCCGGGGCAGGTAGTCCGTGACGAGCCTCGCGGCCAGGGCGGTGTAGGTCTGCGGGGTCAGCTCGAGGAAGCGCTGCTCGACCTCGGCGGGCAGCCCGAGACCCCGGACGAACTCCCGCAGGTCGTCACCGTCGATGCGGCGCCCGCGGGTCAGCCCCTTGAGCCGCTCGTAGGGCTCCTCCATCCCGGAGACGCCCTGGGCGCCGAGCGCTCGCATCGCCGACTGGATCGGCTCACCGAGCACCTCCCAGTTCGCCTCGAGGTCGGCGGCCATCGCCGCAGGCACCGCGTCGAGGCCGGCGAGGCCCCGGGAGGCGTTGTCGAGGGCGAGCAGCGAGTGGCCGAAGGCGGACCCGATGTTGCGCTGCATGCTCGAGTCCGTGAGGTCGCGCTGGAGCCGGCTCTGCACCAGGGTGGCGCCGAGCACGTCGAGCAGGGCGTTGCTCACCTCGAGGTTGGCCTCGGCGTTCTCGAAGCGGATCGGGTTGACCTTGTGCGGCATCGTGCTCGACCCCACGGTCCCCTGGCCCCGGACCTGGGCGAAGTAGCCGAGGGAGATGTAGGTCCAGAGGTCGGTGCAGAGGTTGTGCAGGATGCGGTTGAAGCGGGCCAGGTCGGCATAGAGCTCGGCCTGCCAGTCGTGGCTCTCGATCTGTGTGGTGAGCGGGTTCCACGTGAGACCGAGGCTCTCGACGAAGGCGGACGACACGGCGGGCCAGTCGACGTCGGGCAGGGCGAGCGCGTGGGCGCCGAAGGTGCCGGTCGCACCGTTGAACTTCCCGAGGAACTCCTGGCGCCCGACCCGGTCGAGCTGGCGGCGCAGGCGGAAGGCGAGGACAGCGAGCTCCTTGCCCATCGTCGTCGGCGTGGCCGGCTGACCGTGCGTGTGCGCGAGCAGCGGCACGTCCTTGAGCTCGTGGGCCAGCTGCGTGACCTGCTCGGTGAGGGCGGTGGCCCGGGGGAGCCACACCTGCTGCACCGCGCCGCGCACCATGAGCGCGTAGGAGAGGTTGTTGATGTCCTCGCTCGTGCACCCGAAGTGGATCAGCTCGGCGAGGCCGATGTCCTCGGGCGCCGGGGCGATCGCGGTGAGACGACGCTTGAGGAAGTACTCGACGGCCTTGACGTCGTGGACGGTCACCCGCTCGATCTCGGCCAGCTCGGCGATCTCCTCGGAGCCGAAGTCCTCGACGACGGCCCGCAGCGCGGCCGTCTCCTCGTCGGTGAGGCGCCGCACGCCGGGCACGACCCCGTTGCTCGTCTGGTGGATCAGCCACTCGACCTCGACCCGGACCCGGGCGCGGTTGAGGGCAGCCTCCGAGAGGAAGTCGACGAGCGGGGCGACGGCACCGCGGTAGCGGCCGTCGAGGGCGCCGAGGGCGATGGGTGGGGTTGCGTCAGCGAGCGAGGCCATGCGCCCATCCTCCCAGAGCCGGTATGCCGCTCACGCCCCGCTCCGCGTCCGCCGGCCGGCCCTCAGTCGGGGTCGGGGACGAGCACCGAGAAGACCTCTCCCTCCGGCCCCGCCAGCACGGCACCGAACCCGTACGGTCCGTCATAGGGGGCCATCACCACGGTCGCGCCGAGCCCGGTCGCGCGCGTGACGGTCGCGTCGACGTCGGCGGTGGCGAACGAGGCGAGCCAGTGCGCCGGGATCGTGGCGGGCCAGTCCGGCTCGATCTCGGCGAGGCCGTACGCGGGGTTGCCGTCGGCGGTGTGCGCGGTCCACCACCGCGGCCCGTCCGGCTCGGTCTCCTCGACGAAGTCGTGAGCGAGGACGTTGGCGTAGAAGGGGAGGGACCCGGCCGCGTTGCGGGTCAGCAGCTCGCTCCAGGTCAGCGTCCCGGGTCGGTCGAGCAGCCCGCTCCCGGGCAGGTCGGCCGGCTCCCACAGGCCGAAGTACGCGCCACCGGGGTCGACGGCGACGAGGGTGCGGGCCAGGCCCCCGAGGGAGGCCGGCGGGCCGAGGGTGCAGCCACCGTTGCGCTGGACGGCCGGGGCGGCGACGGCGAGGTCACCCGACCGGAAGTAGGTCGTCCACTGGCTGGGAACCGGTGCGGCGGCGGGCCGCCGGCTGAGGCCCGCGACGGGATGGCCGTCGACCAGGCCGAGGGTGTAGCCGCCGGTCGCCGCGTCGTCCGCCTGCCAGGTCCACCCGAAGAGGTCGGCGTAGAACCGTCGGGCCCGGCCCGTGTCGGTGCAGAGCAGGTCGAGCCAGCAGGGGGCCCCGAAGGGGTAGTCGGGGCTCGTCAGGTCGAGGCCGCCGGTCACGACGGGGAGTCCGGGCGCACCCGGCTGCGGACGTCGTCGAGGACGCCGTGGCACGCGGCCTCGACCTCCTCGAAGCAGCGCTGGAAGTGCTCCTCCTCGCCGTACCAGGGATCGCGGGTCTCGAGGGTCCCGGCCGCCACCGCCTCGGGGTCGAACTCCCTCGTGAGACGGATCTTCGAGCGGTGGTGCGGGCTCCCCGCGAGGTGCTGGAGGGTGCGGACGTGGGTCTCGTCGGAGGCGAGGACGAGGTCGAGCTCGTCGAAGCTGGCGGCGTCGAACTCCCGGGCGCGGTGTGCGGACCCGTCGTAGCCGTGCTGGGCGAGCACCTCGATCGTGCGGGGGTCGGCCTGCTCGCCGACGTGCCAGTCCCCGGTGCCGCTCGAGCTGACGAGGACCGCGTCGGACAGACCGGCCTCCGAGACGAGGCGGGAGAGGACGGCCTCCCCCATCGGTGACCGGCAGATGTTCCCGCTGCACACGAACATGACGTGGAAGGGGTGCTCGGGCATGAGATCCATTGAACACCCCTCGCGGCGCGGATCGGGACCTGAGGACAGGGCCGATGGCGGGCGGTCCGGTCCGTCCCGGCGCGCCGTGCCGGGACGGACTCCGCTGTCGGTGGGGGGTGGGACGGTGTCACCATGACGAGCACCGCACCCCGCGCCAGCGCCCCGGAGCACCTCTGCGAGCGCTTCGCGAGCTGTGTCGCCGCAGGTGACCTCGAGGGGATCGTCGAGCTGTATGCCGCTGACGCCGTCGTCAGCCTCCCCCGCGGGCGCGAGGCCGCCGGGCGGGACGCGATCCGGTTGGCGTTCGCTGCGGCCCTCGCCTCGGGCGCCGACCTCGGGACCGACGCGGGTCTCGACACGACGACCCGGGTCGTGCACGCAGGCTCGCTCGCGATGACCTCGACGAGCGACGTCGAGGGCAGCGTGCGCACCCAGGTCGCCCGGCGCGAGCCCGACGGCAGCTGGCTCTGGGTCCGCGACGGCTCCCGCCTGCGCTCCGTCGAGGCCTGCCTCGGGGACCTGCCGGACGTCGCCTGACCTCTGCCGACCCCATGGCGTAGTTTCTGCTGGTGACGACGAGCGGCCCCGGGCCTACCGCTGCGAGGCGGTCTCACCTGCTCGACCTCTCCCCGCTTCGCTCGAGCCCGCCCTTCGCCCGCCTGTGGTTCGGCAACACCCTGGCCGGGATCGGGACCTTCGTCACGAGCACTGCGGTCGGGCTGCACATCTACGACCTCACCGGGTCGACGTTCATGGTCTCGCTCGTCGCGTGGTTCGCCCTGCTGCCGATGGTCGCCGCCGGTCTCTACGGCGGCGCCATCGCCGACCGCTTCGACCGTCGGGCCGTCGCCCTCATCGCCTCGCTGCTCGCGTGGGGCTCGACCGTGACGCTCGCGACGATCGCCTGGCTGGGAGTCTCGACGGTCTGGCCGTTCTACGTCATCACCACGGTCAACGCGGTGGCGTCGACGATCGCCTCGGCGACCCGGCAGGCCATCGTTCCGCGACTGCTCCCGGTGGAGATGCTGCCCAAGGCCGCGGCGCTGCTCGGGATCTCGACGGGCCTGATGGTGACGGTGGGGCCCGGCGTCGCCGGACTGCTCGTCGCGCACGCCGGCTACGCGTGGACCTACACCGTCGACGTCGTCCTCTTCGTCGCGGGCTTCGTCGGCCTGTGGACGCTGCCCCGGATCCAGCCCGGGCTCGGGCGGCCCGTCGTCGGGGGGATGCGCTCGGTGCTCGACGGCCTGGCCCACCTGCGCAGCTGGCCCAACGTGCGGATGAGCTTCGTCGTCGACCTCATCGCGATGACCTTCGGCCAGCCGATGGTCCTGTTCCCGGCCGTCGGCGCGATCGTCATCGGCGGCGGATCGGTCACGGCGGGCGCCCTGCTTGCCGCCTTCGCCGTCGGGAGCATCCTGTCCAGCCTGGTGTCCGGGCGCCTCACGGGGTTGCGTTGGCAGGGGCGGGCGATCCGGGCCGCCATCGTCGTCTACGGCGTGGCCATCCTCGGCTTCGGCGTCGTCCTCGCGGTGCTGATGCTCACCGGCAACGCGGTGAGCTCGCGCGACTTCGCCGACGTGAGCCGTCCCGCGCTCGTCGTGGGGAGCCTCTGCCTCGCCGTGGCCGGGGGCGCCGACAACGTCAGCTCGATCTTCCGCCAGTCGATCCTCCAGGCGGCCGTGCCCGACCACCTGCGGGGCCGGATCCAAGGGGTGTTCACCGTCGTCGTCACCGGGGGTCCGCGGCTGGGCCAGATGTTCGCCGGCACGCTCGCGACGCTCACCGTCACGTGGGTGCCCGCGGTCGTGGGCGGCATCCTCGTCGTGCTGCTCGTGCTCGTCACCGTGGCGCGGGTGCCCTCCTTCCGCGACTACGACGCCCTCGACCCGCGCCCCTGAGGGCAGGTCGGACCCGGTCAGGCGTCGGGGTAGCCGGTGGGGTTCTCACTCTGCCAGCGCCACTGGTCGACGCACATGTCGTCCATCGTCATCTTGGCGCTCCAGCCGAGCTCCACGTTGGCCTTGTGCGGGTCGGCGAAGGACTCCGGCAGGTCGCCGGCCCGACGGCCCACGACCTCGTACGGCAGCTCTCGGCCGACGGCGCGCTCGAACGCGTGCAGCACCTCGAGCACCGACGTGCCGTGCCCGGTGCCGAGGTTCCACGTCGACACGGGCGCGTCGGTCGAACCGAGCCGGGTCAGGGCGGCGAGGTGTCCGGCCGCGAGGTCCTCGACGTGGATGTAGTCGCGCAGCGGGGTCCCGTCGGGGGTGGGGTAGTCGTCACCGAAGACCTTGAGGGCGTCCCGCCGTCCGACGGCCACCTGCGCGATGTAGGGCATCAGGTTGTTCGGGATGCCCTGCGGGTCCTCACCGAGCGTGCCGCTCGCGTGGGCGCCGACCGGGTTGAAGTAGCGCAGCAGCGCGATCCGCCAGGAGGGGTCGGACGCGGCCACGTCACGCAGGATCTGCTCGATCATCACCTTGGTCCACCCGTAGGGGTTCGTCGCGGCGGTCGGCATCTCCTCGACGAGGGGAGGTGGGTTGTGACCGTAGACGGTGGCGCTGCTGCTGAAGACGAGCTTGCTGACCCCGTGGCGCCGCATCGCGCGGACGAGCGAGAACGTCGTGCCGAGGTTGTTCTCGTAGTACTCGAGGGGCAGCTCGACGCTCTCGCCGACGGCCTTGAGCCCCGCGAAGTGGATCACTGCGTCGATCTGCTCGGTGGCGAAGAGGTGCTCGGTCTTGTCCTGGTCGCGCAGGTCGAACGCCTGCACCGGCAGGTGGGTGTCGGTGAGGGCCTCGAGCCGGTTGACGACCGTTGGCTTGCTGTTGGCGAAGTTGTCGACGATGAGCACGTCGTGCCCCGCCGCGATGAGCTGGACCACGGTGTGGGAGCCGATGTAGCCGGCTCCGCCGCTGACGAGTACGCGCATGGCCTCACCATAGCGAGGCCGGGTTCAGGCGAGGTCACGCGAGGGCGAGGGTGAGCAGACCGACCGGGACGGCGAGCAGGCCGGCCGCGAAGGCGTACATCCCGATCGCGACGATCCCCGTCGGGACCTTCGCCACGCGGTGCGCGTCGAGCAGGTCGAGGCGCACCCGCGCGGCCGAAGGGCCCTCCCTGACGGCCATCGTGCCCGAGGGCTTCGGTCCCCCGGCCATGCGCACGATGGCCCGGCCGGTCGTCACCGCGCTCGTGGCGTGCACGGCGGACCGGTCGGCGAGCACCTCGATGAGCAGGTTCACCTCGCCCAGCGCCTCGGCCGAGCGCACGAAGCCGGGGACGGCCTCGTGCACGACGGTGAAGAACTCGGCGACGAGGTCGTGACGGGCCGCGAGGTGCGCGCGCTCGTGGGCGATGACGGCCCGCACCTCGTCGGCGGGGAGCAGGTCGAGGGCCCCGCGGGTCACGACCACCCGCTGGCGCAGGCCCGGCACGCAGTAGGCCGTGGGGGTGGAGTGGTCGAGCACGCGCAGGTGCCCGGAGTGGACACCTCCCGGCCGGACGGTCCCGCCCGGCCGGGCGAGCGACCCCGTCGCCACGTCGGCCTGCCCGGCCCGCGGGGGGAGCCCGAGCAGGTCGACGAGGTCCCGGTGGGTGCGTCGCACGGCGCGGAGCCGTCGGCCGACGCGGTGCCCCGACAGGAGCAGCCGGGCGGTGACGACGCCCGTCACGAGGACGGCTGCCGCGAGGGCGAGGGTCCGGGTGACGCCCGTCCCCGGTCCCGGCGCCAGGGCGACGGCGGCGGGCGCGGCGAAGAGGGCGGCGAGGACGGCCGCCACCGTCGTCGCCTGCCAGACGACGAGGGCGGGCCGCGGTGCTCGGCGGAAGGCCGTCATCCGAGCGAGCAGCCGCGGGACCGGCCAGGCCAGCATCACGGCGAGCGCGATGAGCGCGGTTGCGGACACGGACGCCTCAGGCCGGTCGCCGGGTCCCGTCGCGGCTCTCATCGTCCGGCTGACCGGACCGGACCCCCTCGCGCGACTCGAGCTCGGCGAGTGCCGCCCGCAGCTCGTCGATCTCCTGGGGGCTGGACTCGTCGAGGAAGTGGAGCAGCGCACGGCGTCGCTCCCCGCCCGCGAGCTCGCCGAGAGTGTGGTGCAGGGTCTCCGAGGTCAGCTGCTCACGGCTGTATGCCGCGGTGTAGCGCCAGGCGCGACCGTCGCGCTCCCGCTCGACGAGACCCTTCTTGGACATCCGGTCGAGCACGGTCATCAGGGTGGTGTAGGCCAGCCCGCGCTCGACACCGATCTGGTCGTGCACCTCGCGGACCGTGACGCCCTCGGTCCGGCGTGGGCCGGTGGTCCAGAGCAGCTCCATGACGGCGCGCTCGAGGTCTCCGAGGCGGTTGCGGGGGGTGGGCATCTCGTTCTCCGGTTCGTGCGGTGGGGCTGGTCGGGTCAGGTGGGGTGCGGTGTGGAGTGGGCGTGCGGCGGGGTGAGGTGCAGGATCGTGTCGAAGAGGTCCAGGCCCTCGGGGCGGTGGGTGACCATGATGATCGTCCGGCTCGGGTCGTCGCGCTCCGCCCTCATCAGGTCTGCGACGACCGCGGTCGCGGTGGGCGGGTCGAGGTGGGCGACCGGCTCGTCGAGCAGCAGGACGGGGCGCCCGCTGAGCAGGGCCCGGGCGATCCCGAGCCGGGCGCGCTCGCCACCCGAGACCCCGCGTCCGTCCGGGCCGAGCAGCGCGTCGAGGCCGTCCGGGAGCCCGGCGAGCAGCGGCCCGAGTCCCGCCCGTTCCAGGGCCGCGACCGCGGCCGCGTCGTCGGCCTCGGGGGCGGCGAGGAGCAGGTTCTGGCGCAGGCTCGTCGCGAAGACGTGGGTCTCGTCGTCGACGACGGCCACGAGCGCGCGGACCTCGTCGAGGGGCAGGGTCGTGGCATCGACCCCGTCGAGGTGGACCCTCCCCGCCGAGGGGTCGAGGTGGCGGGCGAGGACCGCGAGCAGCGTCGACTTGCCCGAGCCGTTCGGTCCCGTCACGGCGAGCCGGGCACCGGGCTCGATGGTGAGGTCGACGGGGCCGAGGTCGTTGCCGACGCCCGTCCACGACGCGGCGACGCCGGTGCACTCGATGCGGGGCGGCCGAGCGGAGACGACGCGGTCCGACCGGTCGTCGCCGCGCTCGTGCACCGCGGGCTCGGAGGCGATCAGGCGGTGCACCCGCACGGCGCTGCCGGTGGCCCGCGCGAGGGCCCGCATGGCGTCGACGAGGGGGGTGATCGCCTCCGAGACGGCGACCGGGGTGAGCACCAGCAGGGCCTTGACCGGCGTGCTGACGTCGAGGTCGCGCACGACGAGTGCGACTGCCACCACGGCCGCGCCCACGGCGAGCAGGAACCCGCCGGAGGTGAGCGCCCGGCCGGTGCTCAGGCGACGCGTCGCGCGGGCGAGGTCCGCGTGTGCGTCGTCGAGCCAGCCGAGCGCCGTCGCCCACCCGCCGACGGCCTGGAGCTCGTGGGCCTGGCTCGTCGTGAGCTCACTGACCCTCGCGACCTCGGCCCGCGCCCCGAGCAGGTCGTCGAGCCAGCGGGACTCGAGGGCAAGGGCGAGCCGGCACAGGGTGGCCACCACGAGGGCGAGGGCGAGCAGCACGGCCGCGGCCCCGGGAGCCAGGGCAGCCGTGACGGCGATGACGATGCCACCTGCGAGGACGGTGGAGATGACGGGCACGCTCACCCGCACCTGTGCGTCGACCTCGTCGGTGAGGTCCTCGACGACGCCGGTCAGGACGTCGGACCGCCGCCGCCGACCGAGGCGGGCGGGGGTGAGGGGGATGAGGGCGGCATACGTGCGGGTCCGCCGGTCCGCGAGCATCCGCAGCGCGGCGTCGTGGCTCTCGAGCCGCTCCCAGTAGCGGAAGGCAGGTCGGGCCATCCCGAACGCCCGGACCGCGACGATGGCGGTGAGCAGCGTGAGGATGGGCGGCATCTGCGACGCAGACACGATGAGCCAGCCCGACGTGGCGGTGAGTGCCATGCCGGACGCGGTGGCGAGGCCGCCGAGGAGGCCGCCCTTGACCGTCCTCGAGGTGGGTCGCCAGACGGGGGAGGACGGCGCCGTCGGTGCGGCGGTCCGCGTGCTCATGCCCGGCCTCCTGCCACGTCCCGGTGCGCCGGCTCGAAGCGGCGCTCGGTGGATGTCGTACCCGCTTCGGCCTCGACGCCCGGGCGCGCGAGGTGGACGTGGGTGTCGGCCGACCTGACGAGCTCGGGTCGGTGCGTGACCGCGACGACGACCCGGTGCCGAGCCAGCTCGACGATGAGGGCGTTGACCTGTTCCGCGGCCCCGGTGTCGAGGTGGGCGGTCGGCTCGTCGAGCAGCAGCACGGGCTCGGCGGAGAGGACGGCGCGAGCGAGGGCCAGCCGTTGCCGCTGCCCCGCCGACACCCCGAAGCCGTCGTCGCCGAGGATCGCGCCGAGGCCGTCGGGGAGGCCCGCGACGACGCCGTCGACGCCGACGGCGCGCAGCGCGCTCCACAGCTGCTCGTCCGAGGCGGGCCGGGCGAGCGTCAGGGATGCGCGGATCGGTCCGCCGACGAGGAACGGTCGCTGCGTCAGGTAGTGGCAGGACGGGGCCAGCACGGTGCCGGTCGTGGGCCGGCGCAGCCCGGCGATCAGGTCGAGCAGCGTCGACTTGCCGACACCGGACGGGCCGGTGACGACGGTGAGGCCGGGACCGAGGTCGAGGTCGAGCCCGGAGACGACCTCGACCACCGACCCGGCGTAGCGGTAGCCGAGGTCGCTGGCCAGCACCCGCCGCGTTCCCCCGCCGGAGGTGGGGGCGGTGCGTGCGCCAGTACCGGCGGCGGGGGACGGCTCGGGGGCCGTGAGGTGGGTGAGCAGCTCGTCGAGCGCGACGGCCCCGTCGGCGGCGGCGTGGTACTCGGCACCGACCCGGCGGATCGGCCAGTACGCCTCCGGTGCCAGCAGGATCGCGACGAGCGCCGGACCGAGGGCCATCCCGCCACCCGCCAGCCGGAGGCCGACCGTGACGGCGACGATGGCCACCGAGATCGTCGCCAGCAGCTCGAGGGCCGCCGAGCTGAGGAAGGCGATGCGGAGCGTCTCCATCGTGGCGTGCCGATGGCGCTCGCTGACGTCCCGGATCGTCTCCGTCTGGCGGCGCGCGCGGCCGTAGGAGACGAGCGTCGGCAGGCCACGCACGACGTCGAGGAAGTGGCCCGAGAGGGAGGCGAGGGCCGACCAGCGCCGCTGCGTCGACTCGGCCGTGGCCGTGCCGATGAGCGCGGCGAAGAAGGGCAGGAGCGGGAGCGTGAGGATGACGACGAGCGCGCTTCGCCAGTCGACGACGAGGAGCGTCAGCACCGCGAGGGCCGGCACGACGGACGCGGTCACGAGCGTCGGGAGGAAGCGGGCGGCATACGGCTCGATGGCGGTCGCGCCCCCCGTCGCGAGGGCCACGGCGGCCCCGCTCTCGGGCCGAGCGTCGGCGTCCAAGCCGCCCCAGCGGCGCAGCAGCGCCGAGCGCAGGGCGGTCGAGACGGAGACGCCGGCCCAGGCCGAGACGAGCTCTCCGGCGCCGGCGAGCAGGGCCCGCACGACGAACAGCCCGGCGAGCCAACCCAGCGGCACGAGCAGCCCGGTCCCCTCGACGACCGCGACGACGAGGGCCGACAACGCGAAGGCGGTCCCGATCGTCACCACGCCGGAGGCGATCCCGAGGGCGCCGAGGGCAGCGACCGGCCTCCGGGCGGCGGGGGCCGCGCGGAGGAGACGCGGGTCGAAGGGCTTCACGGGGTGATCAGGTGGACCTCAGCGGTCCACCGTCTCCAGCGGGGCGTCGTCGGGGATGTGGGTCGTCGTGAGGCGCCTGCGGAAGACCCAGTAGGTCCAGCCCTGGTAGAGCAGCACGATGGGGGTGAAGATGAGCGCGACGATCGTCATCACCTTGAGGGTGTAGTCGGTGCTCGAGGCGTTCGCGACCGTGAGGTTCCAGGCGGGGTCGAGGGAGCTGGGCATGACGTCGGGGAAGAGCATGAGGAAGTACGTCGCGACGGCCGTGGCGATGGTCACGGCGGTCCCGATGAAGGCCCAGCCCTCCCGGCCGATCCGGTTGGCCCAGATCGCCGCCAGCAGGGCGCCGGCAGCCACGACCGTGGACACCCACGAGGCGGGCTTGCCGTCGCTGAGGCCGAGCACGAGCAGCAGGACGACGGCGAGGACGGCGGCCACGACGCCGACGCGCTGCGCCACGGCCCGGGCCTCGTGGCGGATCCGGCCGTCGGTCTTGAGGGCGACGAAGATCGCGCCGTGGGTGAGGAAGAGCGCCACGAAGACGAGCCCGCCGAGCAGGCCGACCGGGTTGAGCAGGGTGAAGAGGTTGCCGACGTACTCCTTGTCGGCGTTGATCGGCACCCCGCGCACGACATTGGTCAGCGCGACGCCCCAGAGCAGCGCCGGCGTGAGCGAGCCCCAGAAGATCGCCTGGTCCCAGTTCGCCTTCCACCGTGCGCCCGGCCGCTTGTGGCGGTACTCGAAGCCGAGGTTGCGCACGATGAGGGCCACGAGGATGAGCAGCAGCGGCAGGTAGAAGCCGCTGAACATCGTTGCGTACCAGTGCGGGAAGGCGGCGAAGGTCGCGCCGCCGGCGGTGAGCACCCACACCTCGTTGCCGTCCCAGACCGGGCCGATCGTGGTGAGCAGCAGGCGGCGTCGCTTCTCGCCGTCGGCGCGGTCCTTGGCGTAGCGCTTTCCCCCGAGCACCGGCAGCAGCATGCCGACGCCGAAGTCGAAGCCCTCGAGGACGAAGTAGCCGGTCCACAGCACGCCGAGGACGATGAACCAGAAGGTTGCGAGATCCATGGTGGTCAGCCCTTTCAGTAGGCGAAGACGAGGGGGGCGTCCTCGTCCCGCTCGCTCGGGTCCTCGGGCTGCTCGAACGGCTCGGCACCCTTGTGGACGTAGTGGAGGAAGAGCTTGATCTCGACGACCGCGAGGGCGCCGTAGAGGAGGGTGAGCACGGTCATCGAGGTGATCACCTCACCTGTCGACACGCTCGGGGAGACCCCCGTGGCGGTGGTCATCAATCCGAAGACGATCCAGGGCTGGCGGCCGACCTCGGTGAAGATCCAGCCGAACGAGTTGGCGAACACGGGCAGGAGCGGAGCGGCGACGGCGGCATACAGCAGCCACCGCGACGTCGGTAGGCGGCCCTTGCGAGTCATCCACAGCACGGCGAGCGCGATGGCGGCCCCGGCCATCCCGAGCCCGATCATGAGCCGGAAGGACCAGTAGGTCGTCGGGATGTTGGGCACGTAGCTGGTGGCGGTGTCGGTGACGAGGGGGTCGCCGCTCGCGCCGTACTGCTGGGCGTACTGCGCCTCGAGGTCGTTGATGCCCATCACCTCACCCGTGAAGGAACCCGTCGCGAGGAAGCTGAGCAGGCCCGGGATCTCGATGATCGGGTTGGCGTGCGACCCGTCGAGCGAGCCGACCGTCAGCACCGAGAAGGGCGCTCCCTCACCGGCCGGGACCGACTCGTACAGGGCCTCGGCCGCGGCCATCTTCATCGGCTGGACCTCGGTCATGATCTTGCCCTGTACGTCACCGGTCGCGACGACGCCGAGGGCGGCGATGAGCGTGAAGATCGCGCCGATCCGGGTGGCGCGCCGGTACATCGGGGCGTCGGTGGCGTTGGGGTCGGCGTCCGCGGCGGCCTTGGCCTCTCGGCGCATGAGGTAGAGCGCGACGCCCATGACGACCGCGCCGCCGGCCATGTAGGCCGAGAAGATGACGTGCGGGAAGGTGACGAGCTGGACCTTGTTGGTGAGCACCGCGAAGAAGTCGATGAGCTCGGCGCGCCCGCTCTCGGGGTTGAACCGGTAGCCGACGGGGTTCTGCATGAAGGAGTTCGCCGAGAGGATGAAGTAGGCCGACAGGACGGTGCCGACGTGCACGATCCACATCGTGGCGGCGTGCAGCTTCTCCGGGATCCGGCCCCAGCCGAAGATCCAGAGACCGAGGAAGGTCGACTCGAGGAAGAAGGCGAGGAGGGCCTCGATGGCGAGCGGTGCGCCGAAGATGTCACCGACGAAGCGCGAGTAGTCCGACCAGTTCATCCCGAACTGGAACTCCTGCACGATGCCGGTCACGAGCCCGAGGGCGAAGTTGATGAGGAAGAGCTTGCCGAAGAACTTGGCCAGCCTCAGCCACTGCGGGTTGTGCGTGCGCACCCAGGCCGTGTGGAAGATCGCGACGATGAGGGACATGCCGATCGTGATCGGCACGAAGAGGAAGTGGTAGACGGTGACGATGGCGAACTGCCATCTGGCCAGGTCTGTGGCATCCATGGAGGGGCTTCCGGGTGGGCGGGTCGGAGCATGACCCGGCCAGCCTACGACACCGCGTAGTACCCGATGTGTGATCCCGGTGCGTTCGGGACCGACGTGGCCGACGTCACCCCAGGGGTATGCCGCTCACGTCCCTGCGCGGTGCGCCTCGCGGCCCGTCGACCCTTGACGCAGGCCGGTCGCCGCTGGCTCACTGGGCGCGTGCAGGAGCAGAGCAGCAGGCCGGTCGGGGCGGGCCTCGGCATCCGGGTCGACCCCGACGCCGCCGAGCCGCCCTTCGACCAGGTCCGTGCGCAGGTTGCGGCGCTCGTCGCGCAGGGGCGGTTGCTGCCCGGCGACCGGCTGCCGACGGTCCGCGGCCTCGCCACGGAGCTCGGGCTCGCGGCCAACACCGTCGCGCGCGCCTACAAGGAGCTGGCGGCGGCAGGGCTCATCGAGACCGGGCGGCGGGCCGGGACGACCGTGGCGTCGGGCGAGCACGCGGCGACAGTCGGGTTGTCGGTCATGGCGACGACGTTCGCTGCGGCCGCGAGGGATGCCGGACTGACCGACGGCGCGGCTCTCGCGCTGGTGCGCGAGGCGCTGCGCGGTCGGTGACGAACGGCGGAGCGCGCCCGTCAGTGGCCCCGTCAGTGGCCCCGTCAGTGGGCCCGTCAGTGGGCTCGTCAGTGGCCTCGTCAGTGGGCTCGGCCTCGCGGGTTTCTCACTCGGGTGCACGCACGGGTGGACGGCCGGCGCTCCGACGGAGCTGCTGGAGGGCCGTCACCGCGATGAGGTAGAGGTGGCGTCCGAGGCTCACTCCGCTGCCGTCGCGCCGGGAGTCGGTCGTCTCCGGTTGCACGAGGGTCTCCGCGGGCCAGGCCCCGACCATGTGGGCGCGGTGTGGTGGGGTCCATCTCATCTGATGCCTCCTGGTTCGCAGCGGGCGGCAGGTCGCCCACGGGGCTCAGTGCGAAAGGCGGTGATCCTGATACATCCCGGTACATACCGCCCGGTGGTCAGATGGGGACGAGGTCAGCGCGCCGCTGGGCTCGCCCACGGACGGACGGATGGGGCGGGTCGGTCATGCCGCACGGGTGCCCAGGTGTGATAGCCCTTCCCATTTGCCGTCCCAAGAAGAAGCCATTGCTCGCACATGAGTGTGATTCAAAAAAAGAATGCCGATCACACACCATGTCCTTATCCCTCTGTTAGGTTCGTCGAGTTGCCCGGAGGGAGGGTGACTTTCGCGTCGAAGTCACGCGAAACAGGGGAGAAAACCAAGGGATGGGAAAGCACTTGATGCTGCCAAAAAACAACCGCTTTCGTGCCGCCGTCGGTGTGGGGTCGCTCGCGCTCGTCGCGGCGGGGCTCGTCGGCTCGGTCAACGGTTCGCTCGCGTACTTCACGGACAGCCAGTCGGGGACCGTGTCCGGTTCCATCGGCTCGATCAAGGGTGAGGTGAGCCAGTCGAACCTCGCCTTCACCAACCTGCTGCCCGGTGAGGTGAAGACCGTCGAGGCCCGCATGGGCAACACGGGCCTCAACAACCAGGACGTCTGGGTGGTCTTCGACAACGCGCAGGCTCTCTACCAGCTGAACGACCTGGGCCAGTACGGCGAATTCCACATCACCGCAGACGGAGTCGCCAAGTTCGACTCCGCCAACCTCAACAACGACCACAACGGCACGTGTGGCCCGCTGGCGCCGACAGGCTGCTGGCCCGTGCCGGCGCAGGTCAAGCTCGCGAGCAACGTCGCCCCGGGCCACACGGTCAGCTACTCGTTCGGCTTCGGCTACTCGGGCAAGCTCTCCACGCAGACCCCCCAGGGCGGCGGCGTCTGGAACTCCTACACCGCAGCCGATGGCTCGTCGGCGAGCGGCCTGCCCTACAAGATCGTGGAGACCCAGGTCGGTCAGCAGCCGTGACCCTGAACCGCTGACCGAGGACGCGGGGGGTGGCCTTCCGCCCCCCGCGCCCTCGGCGCCCAGGGAATACCGACCGCGCAATTCACAAATGCGACAAAAGGCAATCAATGAGGCGACTGCTCACGTTTCTTTTCGTCATACTCGTCGCCGCATCGGCCCTGGGGATCGGCTTGTTGGCGGGGGGCCAGCTGGGATATCAGGCTTTCGTCATTCGCACCGGATCGATGAAGCCCACCATTCCGCCCCAGAGTCTCGTCATCGTCCGGACCGGGGAGTACGAGGTGGGGCAGGTCGCGTCGTTCATCAAGGACGGGGCAGTGGTGTCCCACCGGATCACCGGGCAGAACCCGGACGGCAGCTACACGACGCAGGGCGACGCCAACGCCGCCGCGGACGCGAGCCCGCTCGAGCCGGCCCAGATCATCGGGGGCGTCGTCTCGCACGTCGACCGTCTCGGCTTCTGGGTCATCTACCTCCGCAACCCGCTCACGCTCGCCAGCCTGGCGATGCTCGGCGTCTTCCTGTGGGCGGCCCTGCCGCTGCTCTTCGGGACCCCTGCCACGGCAGGCGCGACCGGCCGCCGGCCGCGGGGCTCAGGCGAGGGCCGGCCCGCTCAGCTCTGAGGCGACCGTGGGTCGGGAGGGCCCTCGCGCGCGGCGCGAGGGAGAGGCCGGGCCGCTCATCCGCGGGGCCGGTCATCGACGATCCGGCGGGCCTTGCCGATGGACCGCTCGATGGAGCCGGGCTGGCGCACCTGCACGCGGCAGGTCGTGCCGATGTGGGTCTTGACCGCGTGCTCGAGGGCCCGCGCGATGTCGTCCGCGGCCTCCGTTGCCAGCCTCGCGACCGGTTCGACGAGGACCGTCAGCTCGACGAGCCGGCCGGGTTGGGTCAGGACGCACTGGAAGTAGGGCGACAGGCGCGGCTCGGCGAGCACGTGCTCCTCGATCTGGGTCGGGAAGACGTTGACGCCACGGATGATCATCATGTCGTCGGTCCGTCCGGTCACCTTCTCCAGCCGGCGCATCGACGGGACCGCGGTGCCCGGGAGCAGCCGGGTCAGGTCCCGGGTGCGGTAGCGGATGACCGGCATCGCCTGCTTCGTCAGCGAGGTGAGGACGAGCTCGCCGATCTCGCCGTCGGGTAGGACCTCCTCGGTGACCGGGTCGATGACCTCGGGGTAGAAGTGGTCCTCCCACAGGTGCAGGCCGTCCTTCGTCGTGGCTGCCTCCTGCGCCACACCGGGACCCATCACCTCGGACAGGCCGTAGATGTCGACGGCGTCCATCCCGGTGCGGCCCTCGATCTCCCGTCGCATCGACTCGGTCCACGGCTCGGCGCCGAAGATGCCGACCTGCAGGCTCGTGCCCGACGGGTCGATGCCGGCGCGCTCCATCTCGTCGAGCAGGCTGAGGAAGTAGGAGGGCGTCACCATGATGACGCGCGGCTCGAAGTCCTGGATCAGCTGCACCTGGCGTTCGGTCATCCCGCCGCTCACGGGCACGACGGTCGCGCCGAGGCGCTCGACGCCGTAGTGCGCCCCGAGCCCACCGGTGAACAGGCCGTAGCCGTAGGCGACGTGGACGATGTCACCGGGATGGCCGCCGGCGAGCCGGATCGAACGGGCCATCAGGTCGGCCCACGTGTCGATGTCCGCCTTCGTGTAGCCGACGACGGTCGGCCGCCCCGTCGTGCCCGAGCTCGCATGGACGCGGACGACCTGCTCACGGGGGACGGCGAACATCCCGAAGGGGTAGTTGGCCCGCAGGTCCGCCTTGGCGGTGAACGGCATACCGCTGGCGTCCTCGAGGGAGCGGACGTCGTCGGGGCGAAGGCCCACGTCGTCGAACGCCGCCCGATAGTGCGGGACGTTGTCGTATGCCGCTCGCACCGTGGAGCGCAGGCGCTCGAGCTGGGTGTGGCGCAGCTCGTCGACCGACATCGTCGGGATCTCGTGGTCGGGCAGGTGCGACTCCGTCGTCATGCCGCCCATTGTGCCCAACGCCGTCGAGTGGGCACTTTCCCCCGCCCTCCCCCGTCGAGTGGGCACTTTCGCCCGGGGGGAAGTGCCCACTCGACGGGGAAAGTGGGGTCAGGCGCTGGGCTCAGGGTCCGGGGTGGCGGCCCCGCTCTGGCGGTCCTGCTCCTCCTCGGAGTGCATCCGGCGCAGGAAGGACTGCGTCCGTTCGTGCTGCGGGTTGCCGAGGACGTCCGCTGGCCGGCCCTGCTCCACGACGATGCCGCCGTCCATGAAGACGACGTGGTCGGCGACCTCCCGCGCGAAGCCCATCTCGTGCGTCACGACGATCATCGTCATGCCCTCGTCGGCGAGATCACGCATGACCTTGAGGACGTCGCCGACGAGCTCCGGGTCGAGCGCCGACGTCGGCTCGTCGAAGAGCATCAGCTTGGGCTCCATCGCCAGGGCCCGGGCGATGGCGACCCGCTGCTGCTGGCCGCCGGAGAGCGCGCCCGGGTAGGCAGACGGCTTGTCGCCGAGGCCGACCTGCTCGAGCAGCTCGAGGGCCCGCGCCCGCGCCACCTTCTTGGAGATCCCCCTGACCTGGGTCGGCGCCTCGACGACGTTCTCCAGCGCGGTCTTGTGCGGGAAGAGGTTGAAGCGCTGGAAGACCATCCCGATCTCGCGGCGCTGGGCGGCCACCTGCTTGTCGGTCAGCTGGTGCAGCGTGCCCTCGACGTCGCGGTAGCCGACGAGCTCTCCGTCGACCCAGATGCGGCCGCCGTCGATCGCCTCGAGCTGGTTGATGCAGCGCAGGAACGTCGTCTTGCCCGACCCGGAGGGCCCGAGCAGGCAGACGACCTCACCGCGGCGCACGTCGAGGTCGATCCCCTTGAGCACCTCGTTCCCGTGGAAGGACTTCGTCACGTTGAGCGCGCGCACGAGCAGCTCCTCGTCGCCACCGGTGTGGCGCACTGCCCTGGTCTGGTCGGGGCTCATCCGGCACCTCCCGTCCCGGTCGCCTTCGAGAACCGGCCGCCCCTGGGCGCGGACGGCGCCCCGAAGCCCCGTCCGAAGCGCTTCTCCAGGAAGTACTGGCCCGTCATGAGGACCGAGCCGACGATGAGGTACCACGCGGTCACCGCGACGAACGACGGCATGATGAGCAGGGTCCTCGTGCCGATCGCCCGGGTCTGGAAGTAGAGCTCGGTGATGATCGGGATCGCCGAGAAGAGCGAGGTGTCCTTGACCATCGCGATCGTCTCGTTGCCGGTCGGCGGGACGATGACCCGCATCGCCTGGGGCAGGACGATCCGTCGCATCGTCTTGCCCTTGCTCATCCCCAGCGCCTGGGCGGCCTCGTTCTGGCCGGTGTCCACCGAGATGATCCCGGCGCGCGCGATCTCGGCCATGTAGGCGGCCTCGGAGAGGCCGAGGCCGAGGATGCCGGCGAGCAGCGAGCTGGAGAACTGGTTGACGTCGAGGCTGAGGAAGGTGAAGTCGCTCGACAGCCCGAGCAGGGACGCGAACTGCTGGCCGAACGGGATGCCGAAGTCGAGCTGGCTGTAGAGGAAGCCGATCCCCGTCCCGATCATCCCGAGCAGGACGAGTCGCGGTATGCCGCGGAAGAACCACGTGTAGACGAAGGAGACCCCGCGCAGGACGGGGTTCTCCGACAGTCGCATCACCGCGATGACGACGCCGAGGCTGACGCCGATGACCATCGCCCCGATCGTGCCGACGATGGTGCCCTTGACGAGGCCCTCGAGCACCGGGGACTGCTGCATGATCTGGAGCGCGTCCGGGAAGCCCCAGCGCTCGTTGGTCACGAACGAGCTGATCATCATCGCGATGAGGACGAGGATCACGCCGAGGGCGACCCACCGCCCCGGGTGGGGCACCGGCCGGGCGTGGATGGTGCCCGGCCGGGCCTCGGTGTCTGTGTCTGTCTGCGACTCGGACATGGCGTGGCTCAGGGGTTGAGCGCGAAGTCGGAGATCCCGCCTGCCTCGACGGAGTACTTCTTCAGGGCCGCATCGTAGGACCCGTCGGCCTTGGCCGCCTTGAGGGCGTCGACGACGGCGCTCGCGAAGTCCGTCGCGTCCTTGGGCAGGACGTAGCCGTAGGGAGCCGAGTCGTAGATGTCGCCGAGCGGCTCGAGCTTGCCGGTCTGCTTCACCGCGTAGAGGCCGACGGGCGAGTCGGCGAGCATCGCCGCCGTCTTGCCGCCGACGAGGTCGGCCGTGACCTGGTCCTGGCCCTCCTGGATGATCTGCTTGATCTCCGGCTTGCCGGCGTCGGTGCACGCCTTGCTGCGGGCGGTGAGGTCGTCCAGCTGCACGGTGCCCTTCTGCACGCCGATGGACAGGCCGCAGGCCTCGTCGATCTTGACGCCCTTCGGGTTGCCGGTGGGGACGATCCACTGGGTGCCGGCGCTGTAGTAGCTGACCATGTTGACCTGCTTCTTGCGCTCGGGGTTGATCGTGAAGCTCGAGACGCCGATGTCGAACTTCCCGCCGGTCACGCCGAGGATGATCGAGTCGAAGCTCGACGGCACGTACTCCGCGGTCACGCCGAACTTCGCAGCGACCGCGTTGAACACGTCGACGTCGAAGCCCTCCACGGTCTTGCCGTCGGTGCCGAGCATCTCGTTGGGCGCGTAGGTGGGGTCGATGCCGACGACGATCTTGCCGGCGCCCTTGATCGTGGCGGGGAGCTTCGCGACGAGCGCTGCGTCAGGGCCGCTGCCCGTGGCGGCGGGGGTGTCTCCTCCGGCGGCCGGGGTCGTGGGGGCCATGGAGTCCGATCCGCACGCGGAGAGGCCGAGGCCGGCCGCGAGAACGCCGGTGACGGCGATGAGGGACATGCGACGCATGTGTGGTGTCCTTCCGAGCTTCACTGAGGATCAGGCGCGACGCTGCGCCGGCTGATCCGCCGATCCTGCCATCGATGCCCTTTGGTGGCACCGGGTTGTCCGGATCGTTCGCGGATCGCGATGTTGCCCCACCCGGGGCAGGCGGAGAGGGCGGCTGCGTCACACCCGCCCTCTCGCCGTGTGGTCGTGCCGGTCTCCGTCAGAGCTTGAACTTCTTGATGCTCCCGGGCGCCGTGACGTTGCCCATGTCGTCGGTCGTGCCCATCGTGCCAACGTAGAGATAGCCGCCGATGGACTCCACCGAGAGCGGCGAACCGACCTCGACGACCGTGGAGATCTTGCCGTTCTTCAGCTGCGAGACCTTGCCGGCGAAGAGCTCGGCGACGTAGATCGCGCCACCCCGGCCGAGGGCGAGGTCGGTCGCGCCGAGGAATCCGGTGGCCCGCAGGCTCGACCAGTGGTGCCACGGGTTGACCATGTAGACCGAACCCCGGGCGCCGAGGCTCGGGTCCTCCGGGCCGCCCGGGAGCGTCGAGACCCAGAGCATGCCGTCCTGGCCCCTCTCGACGTCGGTGGGCACCGGCTCGAAGGCGTACGTCACACCGGCCACACACGGGGGAACCCCCGCGTCGGCCGCCATCTGCTCGGTCAGCAGGATCGGCTGGCGGGGGAGCACGGCAATCGTCGAGATGTGCCCGTGGCGGTCGACCCGGAGGATGTCGTTGCCCCCCGCGTCCGCGACGGCCCACGCGCCACCGCCGAGATAGGCGACGGCATAGGGGTGGGAATCGATGCCGCCCGGGTAGGTCGCCTCGCCGCCGGTGAGGCCGGCGAAGACGTCGCGCGCACACTGCGGGTCGGCGCTCGCGTTCTTGATGATCCCGTACGTCTGCCGCCCGTCCGGGTTCGTGCGCTGCTCGTATCCGCTGAGGTCGGCCACGACGTCGGCCTTGCCCGTGCTGCGGATCGTCAGCGTCGCGTCG
>JBBRGO010000005.1:0-34396 GCA_038224055.1 Actinomycetales bacterium | reverse complement strand
GTCGGCGGCGGGCGGATTCTTCGACATCACGGCCGACTTCGTCGTCTACGGGTCGACCGTCGTCGGAGTCGTGCTCGGCGCCTCACGCGAGCACGGCGCGGCGTGGTGGCCGTTCCTGCTCGTCCTGCTCGCCTACTACCTCAACGGGACGGCGTTCCTCGCCTTCTCCTCCATCGCCGAGCGCACGGGGCGGCGCATCGACGACGGCCGGTCGCTGAGCTTCCTCGGGGGAATGGCCGAGGGGGCCGAGACCATCGCGGTGCACAGCCTCTGGCTCATCGTCCCCTTCTGGGCCGAGGGCATCGCGGTGGTCTGGGCCGGGGTCGTCGGGCTCAGCGCAGCCCACCGCATCGTCACCGGCTTCGCCGCGCTGTCCTGAGATCACCGGCTGCGACGACCCCGGGTGGCGCTCATCGTCCGGGGCGTCGAAACGGCCAGCGGGCCACGGCATACCGGTGGACGGCGAGCAGTCCATGGATGATCCGTGCGGTCCCGGGTCGCGCCAACTGGTCCTGGACGTCCGCGACGGCGACGTTCCACGGCCCGTCCCCGAAGGTCGGGTACGGGTGGGTCGTGCCGGCGAGCTGCCGGGTCGTCAGCCCCAACCTGACGGCGAGGGTCAGCTCGGCGAGCGTCTCGCCGGCGCGTGGTCCGACGACGGTGGCGCCGAGCACCCGCCCACGCCGGTCGATGACGATCTTGGTGAAGCCCTGGGTCTGGCCCTCGGCGACGGCGCGGTCGACGTGGGTGTCGTGCCACGACCGGACCTGAAGCCCCTCGGGGGACGGACTGGTGGGCAGCCCGACCGCGGCGACCTCCGGATGCGTGAAGGTCACGCGTGGCACCGCCGACACGGAGACCTTCCGCCTCAGCCCGAGGACGGCATTCGTGGCGGCGGTGCTCCCATGCATCCCCGCCAAGTGGGTGAACTGTGGATGTCCGGTCAGGTCGCCCGCGGCCCAGATACGAGGGTTCGTCGTGCGCAGGCGCGCGTCGACCGTGACGAACCCGCGCTGGTCCGTCTCGATGCGCGCCGCCTCGAAGCCGAGCCCCCGCGTCCGAGGCGTCCGGCCGACAGCGACGAGGAGGTGGTCGAAGTCGACCCGCGAGCCGTCGCCCAGCAGCAGCTCCCCTCCGGTGCCGCTCGTGCCCGCGACCTCGACGACGCTGACGCCGGTGCGGATCTTGACGCCCTCTCCGCCCAGCGTGTCGGTGACGAGCGCCGCCGCATCCGCGTCCTCGCGGGGGAGGAGCCGGTCGGCGCCCTCGACGATGACGACCTCGGCTCCCAGACGGGAGAAGGCCTGACCGAGCTCGCACCCGATGCTGCCGCCGCCCAGCACGGCGAGGCGTCCGGGGAGCTCGGTCAGCTCCCAGACCGTGTCGCTCGTGAGGGGGCGCGCGTCCGCCAGGCCGGGGATGGGCGGCAGGGCAGGAGCGGCCCCCGTGGCGAGCAGGGCCTGACGGAACTCGACCGCGGTGCCGTCGACCTCGAGGTGTTGCGGTCCGGTGAAGCGACCCGAACCGTGCAGGACGTGCACCCCGGCGTGCTCGAGCGCCTCGACCGAGTCCGTCGGCGCGATGTGGGCGATCGCCCCGCGCACGTGACCCAGGACCCGGGCGATGTCGACGTCGACGTCGCTCACGTCGACACCGAACATGGCAGCGCGGCGAGCGGCGGCAGCCGCCTCCGCCGCGGCGAGCAGCGCCTTCGAGGGCACGCAGCCGGTCCACAGGCAGTCGCCGCCGGGTCGGTCCCGCTCCACGAGCAGGACACGGGCACCCAGTCGTGCCGCGGTCTTGGCGCCGACGATGCCGGCGGTGCCGCCACCGAGGACCAGCAGGTCCCAGGGCTCACCGGTGAAATCCTCGGCCGCACTCATCGCTCGTCCTCGCCCGTCAACTCGTCGACGAACGTCCGCAGTCGGGTCACCGCATCCTCGTCGGGCAGGGTGCTCCCCGGCCAGTGGGAGAGCGCCCGGTGCAGGACCTGGTGCTCCTCGTTCAGCCGGGTGCACCTCTCGCAGACGGCGAGGTGGGACTCGAGACGGGCAACCTCGCCGGGGGTCAACGGCGCCGAGGGGTCTGCATCGAGGTAGCGCTGGATCCGCCGGGCGGTCCAGTGGCACGTCACCATCCTGCGGAGCGAGGTGATCATGAGAGCCTCCTTGAGGTGAGGACGGCGGGACCCAGGTGCTTGCGCACGCGGTCCCGGCCACGGCTGAGCCGTGACATGACGGTGCCGACAGGGACCCCGAGAGCTGCCGCAGCGTCCGCGTAGCTGAGGTCGTTGACGTCGACGAGCCACAGGGCCTCCCGGTAGCGGGGGTTCAGCGACGCGATGGCCTCCGCGAGGAGGTGGTGGAGGCGCTCGTCGACGACCTCGTCCTCGGCGCTGCGGTGCACGGAGGCGCCGAAGGCCGGGCGAGACCCCCGCACGGCGTCCCAGTCGGGCACGGTGTCGGGACGCTGCCGACGATGCATGTTGAGGTGGGTGTGCCGCATGATCGTCAGCAGCCACGCGCGGGGGTGCCGCCCGTCGAAGCGGTCGATCGCCCGGTAGGCGCGGATGACGGTCTCCTGGGTCAGGTCCTCGGCGTCGGTGGCGTCGCCCGTCAGGGAGCGGGCAACCCGGAGGAGCACCTCGAGCTCGGGTTGGACGTACTGGCGGAAGGCGTCCTGCTGTTCTCGCACGTCCTCCTCCTCGATGGGTTGCGGCACGTCGTGGGAACCCGGCGAGGGCTCGCTGGTGTTCCCGCCCTGTCAGACACTGGTCGGGGCGCACCTCCCCGGCGCGTGATCCGGGACGTCTCTCAGGCCCTGAACGCGGATCCGAAGATGCGCGGGAGCTTGGCCCACGACGGGTCGGCAGCAAAGCGGGTGAGGAGCTCGCCGGTCGTGCGGGCACTGCGGGCCGAGACGAACCACGGCGGCTTGGGGGTGAGCGCGAACTCGCCGCCCACTGCCGACCGGGGGAAGGGACGGAAGGGGCCGCGGACGACGGTGCGTTCGACGTCGGCGAGCAGGAACGCGTTGTGCACGACGCCGATGCCGCTCTGCACGTCCTCGAGGGTGTGCCCGGGAAAGGCGCCCCACGAGGCGTTCGCGGTGAGGAATCCGACCCCCGTCCAGGCGTTGACGGCGACGGTGCCGTACTCGAGTCGTGCGACCGCGTCCTCGAACCCGTCCCCGAGGGCCTTCATGGTCGCCGGGTCGACGATGACGTTCGCACCGAGGGTGCCGACGAAGTCATGGTTCACGAGCTCGACAGCGGCATCGAGGAAGGGCTGACCGGTGCCCGGCACGTCGACGATGCCGAGGACGGGGGAGAAGTACTCGGTGGTCTCGACGACGGAGGCGGTCTCGGAGCCCCGGGCGTCGACGAGCAGTCGTCCGCCGTCCGGTCCGAGCCGCTCGGCGTCGCCGTAGGCCGCGGCCGCGGACGCGACGCGCTCCGCGCTGCGGGGATACCACGGCTCGCGTCCGGGAGCCTGGTCCATCGCGATGCGCAGCTGCTCGACGAAGTCCTCGCGCTGCGGCCAGTCGCTGCTCAGCACGACGACCTGGCCGGCGATGCAGTTGTAGCCGCCGTTGTGCAGGCGCTGCGTCGCGACGTGCTCGGCCTGGAAGGCGAGGTCCGCCCTCGACCAGTCGCCCGGCACCACGATGATCGGCGAGACCCCACCCAGCTCACTCGTGATCGGCGTCGCGAGCAGTGGCGTGCCCGCGGCCCGGCGCTGCACGGCATCCTCGCCGCGTCCCCACACGATGAGGTCGTGGGTGGCCGCGCTCCCGGTGATGTGCACGTGCGAGATCCCGTCGTGCTGCGCGAGGTAGCCGCCGACGTCGCCGCCACCGGCGACGATGGCGAGGACACCGAGCTCGATCAGCGGTGCGAAGGCCTCCTCGTAGGCCGGGAGCAGCTCGTCGAGCGTCGGGTTGAGCTTGAGGACGACGACGCGGTTGTGGGCCACGAGCTCGTAGAGGACGTCGAGGGGGGCGATCGAGGTGATGTTGCCGGCCCCGAGGACCAGGCCGACCCCACCGGTCTCGGCCGGGGTGTGCGCCCCGAGCCCTGCGCGTGAGCGCACCTGGTCGGCAGTCACCCCCGGCTTCATCCACACGTCCGCGGTGAAGCCGTGGAGCAGGAGGTACTCGAAGCGGTTCGAGGGGAGCGCCGGGACGGTCACCCGGCCTCCGGGGGCGGTGCCCAGGTGCTTCCCGTCCAGCGGGCTGCGGCCCGCCGCCACTGCTGAGAGCGAGTGCTGGAGCGAGGTCAGCGCGGTCAGCGTGCAGTAGGGCCCCGAGGTCCACTCCTCGCCCACCAGGGGCGAGGCGGGGTCCAGGCCCTTGGCGCGTACCGCACCGGCCACCCACGCATCGGCCGCGGCAGCCACGCTGCGGCGCACGTCGGCGAGAAGGTCCGCGCGGGCCGTCAGGCCCATCGACGCCCAGCGTGACTCGCCCTCCCCCATCCCCGCGACGAGGGCGTCGAGGCGCGCTCGCAGCTCGGTCGAGAGCTCGCCCTCAGGGGTGGGTGCGAAGGTCGGTGCGGTCGATTCCATGGTCATGGGGCTCCTCGTCGAGGTCCTGCGGATCGGGGTGTCGGCCCACTGAGAGGCGATTACCGCTCAGTATCACCCGAGGGTGATCTCGGCGCAGGGTCTTGACCCGTCTCCGTCGACGCGACCAACGGTCAGGTGGGTCAGCAGTCGCCTCCTGCGAAGGTGACATGCTGGGGAAGCCGCCTGCCTCGTGGCACCACGGCTCATCACGAGCGAAGGGGCGACGTGGACGACAAGGCCGCGACCCTCGCCGACCTCGCCCCGTCATACCGAGCCAGCCACCGACGAGAACTCTCGCCGATCGACTCTGCAAGGGCGTGGTGCGGATCATGGGGGCCAGGGAGCGGCGCTGACGCTCTCCTACACGACCCAGGACCGAGTGACCCTGTGCGCCACCGACGCCCGGGCCCAACGTCTCGAGGACTCCAGGAGGTCCTCGGTGGGGGACCGGGCGCGACCGCCTTCAGCTCCGGCGAACGAGTCCCGGCCCACATCGGCGCCGGGGACCCCCGGTGGCCCCAGTTCGAGCAGGCCGCCCGGGTCGCCTTCGGCCCGCTGACCGTCGAGGCGATCCCGCTCCACCCGTCCCGGGTGGTGCCCGGGCTCCTCACCTGCCACCACGACGTCGACGAGGACCTCGCGCTGGCGGAGGGATCGGTGCAGTTCCTCCTCGACGCCGTCGGCGGAGCCCTGCTCACCTCAGCACAGGCGCAGGACCCGGCGGAGACGGGGCCGTGGCAGAGCCGGTCCCAGGTCCACCAGGCCACCGGCATGGTCGTGGCCCGGCTCCACCCCCAGCCCGTCGATGCGTTGGCGATCCTCCGCGCGCACGCCTTCGCCCGTGACGCGACCCTCCTCGAGGTCGCCGACGCCGTCCCGCGCCGGGAGATCGACTTCAGCGGGACGACCACCACGGACTCCACTGAATCCAGCGACCAGCCGGTCATCGAGCAGGCCGAGGGCGTGCTCGCCTACCAGTTCGACCTCGACGCGGAGGAGGCCTTCGAGGCCCTGCGCCGGATCGCCGAACCGGCCAGCTCAGCCTGTCCGAGGCGGCCGTCCAGGTCGTGCGGGCGGCCGCCTCGGCGCCGAGCTCGTCGGCCGGAAACGCGCTCGGGACGGGGTCACTCGGCACCGACCGGCCCGCGCTGGACCTTGAGCTGGCCGCGCTGCTTCTTCGCCTGGAGTCGGCGGCCCTGTGAGCCCCGGGTGGGCCGAGTGACCCGTCGCGGAGGCGGCGGAGGGGCGAGCGCCTCCCGGAGCAGTGCCGCCAGCCGTTCGCGGGCCGCGGCCCGGTTGCGCAGCTGGGAGCGCCGCTCCGACGCGACGACCGAGATACGGCCCGCCACGAGTCTCGGGGCCCAGGCCTCGCCGAGGCGGCGACGCTGCTCGTCGGTGAGGGCGGTCGAGGCGCCGGGCTCGAAGAGCAGCTCCACGCGACTGTCCGTCGTGTTGACCCCCTGCCCGCCGGGACCGGCCGAGCGGCTGAAGCGCTCGACGAGCTCCGCCGCGGGGAGGACGAGGCCCCGGGGCACGCCCGGACCGGGCACCACCACGAGGTCACCGCCGGGCTCGTTCATGGGTCCATTCTGCCCGTCCCTTCTGCCCGTCCGGCAGCGCCCGCCCGCCGGACCGGTGCCCCCGGAGCCCGGGTGGGAGCGGGTGCGGGTTGGTCGAGGGCGGGGGAGGGGGGAAAGACGGCCGGCGGCCCTGCGGCATACTGCTGCGTCATGATCTACCACCTCGCCCAGACCGGGCACTGGGAGGCCGCGGTGCGCAGCGGCAGCTACGCGCAGTCGACCCTCGGTCGCACCCTCGAGGACGAGGGCTTCATCCACGCCTCGACGGCAGAGCAGTGGCCGGTCACCCGGGCCAGGTTCTACGGCGGCGTGACCGAGCCGCTCGTGCTGCTCGAGATCGACGAGGGGCGACTCTCGGCGCCGGTGCGGTGGGAGGTGGGCGACCCGTCGACGGGCGAACGCTTTCCCCACGTCTACGGGACGGTCAACGTCGACTCCGTCGTCTCGACGATCCCCCTCGAGCCGCCGCACGCCTGACCGGCCCCGCTCGGCCCCGACCGGCCCCGACCGGACCCGACTCCGTGCGGCGGAACACATCCCGCACCGACGTCGTTGTCACGCGGGTACGAGACAGGCCGAGTCCTCGGCCCAGAGATCGGAGAGCCCGTGAGCACGTCCACCACCGCCCCGTCCGCCCCCGCTGCGGAGGGCACCCGCGACCGGGCGGACTTCTGGTTCGACCCGCTGTGTCCCTTCTGCTGGATCACCTCGCGCTGGATCCTCGAGGTCGAGAAGGTTCGCGACATCGACGTCTCCTTCCACGTGATGAGCCTTGCCGTGCTCAACGAGGGCCAGGACCTGCCCGATGACTACCGCGAGATGATGAAGAGGGCATGGGGTCCCGTGCGCGTCGCCATCGCTGCCGCCGCGTCCCGTGGTGACGAGGTCTTGCCCGACCTCTACACCGCGATGGGCCGCCGGATCCACAACGAGGACAACGACGACTTCGCCGTCGTCATCGCCAAGGCGCTCGCCGAGGTCGGCCTGCCGGCGGAGCTCGCCGACGCGGCCGACTCGACCGACTACGACGAGGCCCTGCGCGCGAGCCACCACGCCGGGATGGACAAGGTCGGCAAGGGCGTCGGCACCCCGACGATCCACGTCAACGACGTCGCGTTCTTCGGGCCCGTGATCACCCGTATCCCCCGGGGTGAGGACGCGGGGCGGCTCTGGGACGCGACCGTGACGATGGCGAGCTTCCCGTACTTCTTCGAGCTCAAGCGCGAGCGGACCGACTCTCTCCACTTCGAGTGAGCTGGACCGACTGACCCTGTCGAGTGGGCATTTTTACCCGCCTCCAGGGCGGGCGAAAGTGCCCACTCGACGTGAGGAGGGGGGTTGGTGGGGACCTGGCTCAGCGGGGCGGCATCCGCAGGGCGCCGTCGAGGCGGAGGACCTCACCGTTGAGCATGGGGTTGTCGACGATGTGGCGCGCCAGGCTGGCGTACTCCACCGGGTTGCCGAGGCGCGACGGGTGCGGGACCTGCTGCTCCAGCACCTCCCGGACCTCGTCGGGGAGCCCTGCGAGCATCGGGGTCTCGAACGTGCCGGGCGCGATCGTCATGACGCGAATCGCCTTGTCCGCCAGATCCCTTGCTGCTGACAGGGTGAGGCCGACGATGCCGCCCTTGCTCGCGGCGTAGGCGGCCTGACCGATCTGGCCGTCGTAGGCGGCGATGCTCGCAGTGTTGATGATCACGCCGCGGTCCCCGTCGAGAGGGGTGTTGTGGGTCATCGCGGCAGCCGCGAGGCGCATGACGTTGAAGGACCCGACGAGGTTGATCTCGACCACCGTCCGGAAGGTCTCGAGGTCGAGCGGGCCCTTGCGTCCGAGGACCCGTCCCGGCGTGGCCACACCGGCGCAGTTGACGACGACGCGCAGCTCGCCGAGCCCCGTCGCGCGGTCCACCGCGGCCTGGACCTGGTCCTCGTCACGGACGTCGGCGGGGGCGAAGACCGCGTGGTCACCCAGCTCGTCGACGAGGTCGGAGGCGGCCGAGCCCTCGAGGTCGACGATGACGACCGTGGCACCGTCGGCGACGAGGCGCCGTGCGGTGGCCTCACCGAGTCCGGATCCACCTCCGGTGACGAGTGCGACGGTTGACGAGTTCAGCTGCATGTCAGAGCCTTTCAGGAAGGGTTGGATCGGGCAGCCGCCCCTGGGGCGGCTCAGGTGCCGAGCAGGCGCCGTGAGATCACGATGCGCTGGATCTGGTTGGTGCCCTCGAAGATCTGCGTCACCTTGGCCTCGCGCATGTAGCGCTCGACCGGGAAGTCCTCCGTGTAGCCGGCACCTCCGAGGACCTGGACGGCATCGGTGGTCACGCGCATCGCGGCATCGGTGGCGACGAGCTTGGCGACGGCCGCCTCCTTGGTGAACTCCCGTCCGGCATCCTTGAGCCGGGCTGCGTGCAGGTAGGTGGCCCGGGCCGAGGTGACGGCGGCCTCCATGTCCGCGAGGAGGAAGGCGACGCCCTGGAAGGTCGAGATCGCCTTGCCGAACTGCTCGCGCTCCTTCGCGTAGGCCGTGGCCGCGTCGAGCGCCGACTGCGCGAGACCCGTTGCTGCAGCGGCGATCCCGAGCCGACCGGAGTCGAGGGCAGAAAGCGCCATGTGCATGCCATCGCCCTCGCCCCCGACAAGGCGGTCGCCGTCGATACGGACCCCGTCGAAGCCGACCTGGGCGACGGGGTCGCAGTGCAGGCCCATCTTGCGCTCGGGCTCGGCGAAGGAGAGCCCGGCGGCATCGGCAGGCACGACGAAGGTCGAGAGTCCCCGTGCGCCGGCGTCCGAGGTGCGGGCGAAGGTCGTGTAGTAGTCGGCGTGACCGGCGTGCGAGATCCAGGCCTTGGTCCCCTTGAGCGTGAAGGACCCGTCGTCGGCCCGCGTGGCCCGCGTGGTCATCGAGCCGATGTCCGAGCCGGCCAGGGGCTCCGAGAGGCAGTAGGCGCCGAGCTGTTCCCCGGAGAGCATCCCGGTCAACAGCGCCTGCTTCTGGGCGTCGGTCCCGTAGGTGGCAACGGGGTAGGCGGTGAGGCTGTGCACGCTCACTCCGACAGCGACGCTCATCCAGACGGTCGCGATCTCCTCGACGACCTGGAGGTAGACCTCGTAGGTCTGGTCGGCGCCGCCGAACTCCTCCGGGTAGGGCAGGGACAGCAGACCTGCCCTGCCGAGGGTGCGGAACGCCTTCTCCGGGAAGGTGCGGCCGCGCTCGGCGTCGTCGACCTCGGGTGCGAGGTCCTTGCGACAGATCTCGCGGGTGAGCTCGATCAGGTCGGCGGCTTCTTCGGTGGGCATCAGCCTCGTTGCTGGCATGCCTAGATACTAGGACGTCCGAGCATTTCGTCCAAAAGGTGAGACGTCACACCGGAGGGGTGCGGGCGTCGTCGCCCGTCGGAACGGGGTCCGGCCGAGCCGGGACCCGTCCCACGCGCAGGAAGGCCGCGACGGTGGGGAGCTGGACCGCGGCGGAGACGAGCAGCGCGACGGGGATGGTGGCGCGCGCGGCCAGGGCCCCGAGTGGCGGTCCCCCCGCGACCTGGCCGATCGCATCGGCCTGCCCGTTCATCGACAGCACCGTCGCCCGCGTGCCGGAGTCGAGGTTGCGGTTGAGCCAGGTCGCCTCGATCGGTCGGCTGAAGGCCATCGCGGCGCTCCGCAACCAGACCGCCGCGAGCGCGAGCCACAGGTCGGCAAGCACGGCCACACCGACGACGGCAACGACCTGGAGCAGGGCGGCGACGGCGACGGGCAGCCCCGGCCGCTCGGCGACGAGCCGGGGGGAGAGCCACCGGCTGGCGGCGAGCGAGGCCAGTAGGGACAGCGAGGTCCCGATGAGGGCGAAGACGGTGAAGGCGATCGCCTCGTCCCCGCCGAAGAGGGCGGGCATCGCGAAGCCGTCGAGGATGCGGACCCGCCAGAGCCGGTCGAAGGCCTCGCTCGCGAGGCCGACGAGGAGGCTGACGAGGAGGAAGACGCGGACCAGGCTGCGGCGCCGCGCCACGTCGAGGCCGGCGACGAACTGGGCCCTCATGTGCGCGAAGCTCTCCCGGTCGCCCCGTGGGGTGGGGGAGAAGTTGCGCTCGGGCATCACGAGGAGGAGCCCGACCGCGAGCAACAGCAGGCCGGCGCCGGCGGCGATGACGGGGGTGCGCAGCGAGATCAGGCCGAGGGCCCCGGCGGCGAGGGTGCCGACGATCGTGAAGGCGAGGTCGATCTGGGTCTCGCGCGTGAAGATCCGCTCGACCCGTTCCTCGCCGACCTCGTCGGTGATCCAGGCCTGCAGGGCACCCGAGGTGAAGGTGTAGCCGATGCCCCACACGACGTTGCCGATAAGCGCCGCACCGAAGGTCGCGACGACCCCCTCGACGACGAAGCCCGCCCCGATGAGGGCGAAGCCGATGATGACGGACAGGCGACGGCTGTAGAGGTCGGCGACGATGCCCGTCGGGACCTCGAAGAGGAAGCAGGTCAGCTCGAGGGTCGTGCCGACGAGGACCATCTGGAGGGGGTCGAGGCCGATGACCCGGAACTGGAAGATGAGGTTGAGGGTGAAGCAGAGCGCAAGAGAGAAGGCAACGACCGCGGTGAGGACGTAGAACGTCCGCGTCGCGTCGGCTTCGCGCAGCGGGCGCCGCAGCAGCATCAACACCTGCCAACCGTAGGGGTGCGGCCGCCTGGGTTCACAGGCTTTTCGGGCGCCCCGGTGCGCACTGGGTCAGCGGGGGTAGGTGCGGACCTCGGTGGCCTTGGCCGCGGCCCAGACCCGCTGGCCGACCTGCAGGCCAAGCGCGGTCACCGACTCGAGGGTCACCTCCGCAGTGAGGTCGAGGTCGCCACCGAGCCCGATCCGGGCGGACTGGCCCTGCATCGTCACTGCCCTGATCGTCAGCGGCCAGGCGTTGCGCGGTGACCCCTCCGGCCGGTGCCGGTGCAGCGACACCGCGTTCGGGGGGACGGTTGCCCACACGCGCCCCTCGGTCGGGTCCGTGGTGACGAGCGACCCACCGCCCTCGATGGCGACGTGACCGTGGGAGTCACCATGGGCGGCATACAGGTTGAGCCCGACGACGGCGGCGACATACGGGCTGCGCGGCTCCCGGAGGACCTCCGCCGGCGTCCCCGTCTGGGTGACCGCGCCGTCCTCGAGGAAGACGAGGCGGTCGGCGAGGGTGAGCGCGTCGAGGGGGTCGTGGGTGACGAGCACCGTGACCCCGTCGTATGCCGCGAGCCGCGTCGCGAGGTCGCTCCGGGTCCGCGCCCGGGTGTCGGGGTCGAGGGCCGCGAGCGGCTCGTCGAGCAGGAGCAGGGCCGGGTCGGTGGCGAGGGCCCGGGCGAGTGCCACCCGGGCGGACTGTCCCGACGAGAGCTCCCGGGGGCGGGAGGCGACGTGGTCGGCGAGACCCACCCGCGCGAGCTCGGCGAGGGCCCGGTCGCGCGCCGGTCCGCGAGCGACCCCGCGACTGCGTGGACCGTAGGCGACGTTGTCGACGGCGCGCAGGTGCGGGAAGAGGAGGCTGTCGGCGAGCATCAGCCCGACCTGCCGTTGCTCGGGTCGCAGGTGGCGGCCGGCGTCGTCCCACGGGGCACCGCCGACGCGGACGTGCCCGCCGGGGGTCGGCAGGACCCCAGCGAGGGCGAGCACCGTCGTCGTCTTGCCGCTGCCGTTGGGCCCGAGGATCGCGAGCACCTCACCGGGCTCCGCGGAGAGGGCGACGTCGACCTCGATCTGCCCGCGGGCCAGGCGGATCCGGGCATCGAGCCCTGCTGCGAGCCCTGCTGCGAGCCCCGTTGTGCGCCCCGGTGTGCGCCCCGGTGCCGTCATCGCAGCCACCGGCCGCGCAGCAGCCCGAGCACGAGCACGCTCGCGGCCAGCAGCACGATGCTGATCGAGGTGGCCACGGCGGGGTCGGTGTCGAGGGCGGAGTAGACGGCGAGGGGCGCGGTCTGGGTGCGCCCGGGGAAGCTGCCGGCGAAGGTGATCGTCGCGCCGAACTCGCCGAGCGCCCGGGCCCAGGCGAGAGCGAGGCCCCCGGCGATCCCGGGCAGCACGAGGGGCAGCGCGACGGTGCGCAGGTAGCGCAGGTCCGACGCCCCGAGCGTGCGTGCCACCGACTCGAGGCGTGGGTCGAGGCCACGCATCGCCCCCTCGACCGCCAGCACGTAGAACGGGAGCGCGACGAAGACCTCGGCGAGGACGACCGCGACCGTCGTGAAGGGGATCTGCACGCCGAAGGGGGCCAGCGGTCCACCGATGACCCCGTTGCGTCCCCACGTGAGGAGCAGGGCGACGCCACCGACGACGGGCGGCAGCACGAGCGGGACGGTGACGAGCGCGCGGACCCAGGAGACGGCCGGGTGTGCAGAGCGGGCCAGCAGCCAGGCGAGGGGAGTCCCGAGCAGGAGGCAGATCGCGGCGGTCGTGCTCGTCGTGACCAGCGAGAGGCGCAGCGCCGGCAGGGCGAGCGGCGTGGCGAGGTCGGCGGGGATCCGGCCCCAGTCGGCCCGGACGAGCAGCGCGAGCAGCGGCAGGACGAGGAGCGCGAGCGCGAGCAGGGCGGGCAGCCCGAGCCCGAGCCGGGACCGCCAGCTCACGGCATACCCCTGCGCCGGGAGGCGAGCCGCTCGGGCCGGCAAGTCACGGCGCCCCCAGCCCGAAGGACTGCACGGTCGCCTCACCGGCCCGGCTGAGCACGTAGGCGACGAACGCCGTCGTCGCGGCCCCCCGGCCGAGCGCGATGACGGGGTAGCGCAGGGTCGTGTTCACCGCATCGGGGACGGGTATGCCGCTCACCGACCCCCGGGCGGCGGCCACGTCGGATCGGTAGACCACCGCGGCATCCGCCTCGCCGAGCCGGACCTTGGCGAGCGTCGCCTTGACGTCGGGCTCCCGGGAGACGACCGAGGCGACGACCCCGGCCTTGGCGAGCGTGGCATCCGCCGCCGTGCCGCAGGGCACCGTGGCGGCGCAGAGGACGACCTTGAGCCCGGCGCGGCCGAGGTCGCCGAGGCCCGCCACCTTCCCGGGGTTGTCCGGTGGCACGGCGATCTCGAGCACGTTGGTGGCGAAGATGTCACTGCTCGCCACGAGGTCCGGGTCGAGGGGCGCGGCGGCGCTCTGGCCGGCGAGCGCGATGACATCGGCGGGGGCGCCGTTGTTGACCTGTTGGACGAGCGTCGAGCTGGCGCCGTAGGAGGGCTCGACGGTGACCCCGGGGTGGGCCGCCTCGAAGGCGGCGGCGAGTGCGTTGAAGGAGTCGGTGAGGGAGGCCGCAGCGAGCACGGTGACCGTGCCCGTGACGGGGGCGTCCGGACCTGCCGAGGAGGCGGCCCTCCCGGTCGGCGCGACGCCCGACCCGCACGCGGCGACGCCGAGGGCGAGGGGGAGGGCGGCGGCGCTCGCGACGAGGGCCCGGCCGAGGGAGTGGCGCCGCTGCGTCGACGCCCGAGGGGGGCCGCTCACGCGGGGATCTCGACGACGACGTGGGTGGACTTGACCGAGGCGACGGCGACACCGCCGACCTCGAGGCCGAGGTCGTCGACGGACTCGCTCGACAGGAGCGACACGATCCGGAACGGCCCGCACTGCAGCTCGACCTTCGCCATCACCGTGTCCCGGGTGATCGCCGTGACGATTCCGCGCATCCGGTTGCGGGCCGAGGCGGCACCGGTCGTCCCGACGGCCGCCGGGTGGGCCAGGTCCTGGGCGACGGCCGCCAGCTGGGCCCCGTCGACGGTGCGGCGGCCGACCTCGTCGACGTCCCCCGCCAAGCGGCCCGAGTCGACCATGCGCCGGACCGTGTCGTCGGAGACCCCGAGCAGAGAGGCGGCTTCGCTGATACGCAGGTGCGGCATGGAAGGCACTCTAGTCCCGCATCTGCGTTTCGGCGTGAGCTGGGCAGCGAGACCCCGTTCCACGAAGGGACTTGACTGCGGCTCGGCTGAGGTATGTAATCAATAGATTAGTTGATCAAGGAGCTGATTGATCGTGATTCCATCGCCGATCCCGGATGCCGACCTCGACCGCGCGTTCGCGGCCCTGGCCGACCCGGTCCGACGGGCGATCGTCGCCCGCCTCAGCCGCGGCCCGGCGACGGTCAACGAGCTCGCGGAGCCGTTCGCGATCAGCAAGCAGGCGATCTCCAAGCACATCCAGGTGCTGGAGGCAGCAGGTCTCGTGACCCGCACGCGGGATGCCCAACGCCGGCCGGTCCACCTCCAAGCGTCGCGCCTGGAGGCGATGACGGCGTGGATCGACCGCTTCCGCCTGATCCACGAGCAGCACTACCGGTCGCTCGACACCCTGCTCGACACCTTGCTCGAGCGCACCACCACCACCGGCGCCACCACCACGGACGGCGCACCGACGAAGGAGAAGAAGTCATGAGCAACGCCCTGCACCTCGACGTCCCCGCGGGCGTTCCCTGGATCGACTTCACGCGTGAGTTCGACGCCCCGGTGGCCGCCGTCTGGCGCGCCCACGCCGACCCCGACCTCGTCCGGCAGTGGCTCGGGCCGCGTGGCTACGAGATGGACATCGAGCGCTGGGACTTCACCGACGGCGGCGGCTACCGCTACGTCCACCGCAACCCCGGCGGGGAGGAGTTCGGCTTCCGGGGCACCTTCCACACGATCCGGGAGAACGACCTCGCGATCCAGACCTTCGAGTACGAGGGGGCTCCCGACGAGGTGGCCCTCGAGTTCCTTCGCTTCGTCGACCTCGGCGAGGGTCGGTGCCGGCTCGAGGGTCGCAGCATCGGACGCACCGTCGAGGGGCGCGACATGATGGTCGAGAGCGGCATGGAGAAGGGGATGTCCGAGGGCTACGAGCAGCTCGACGAGCTCGTCGCCCGCGGCGGTGAGGCTCATCCCTCGTGATCGGTGGTGAAAGGGCCACATCGCCGACGGTTTCGTGACCGTTGGTCGGTCCCTGACGCGGAATGAGTCGAATCAGGGTTGGCCATGGGTCGTCGGGATGCCCCCCGAGCGGCATACTGACGCCATGACCCCCGTCGACCAGCAGCGCGTCCTGCGCACCGCCATCCCCGGGCCGAAGTCGGCCGCCCTCCACCAGCGCAAGATGGCCGCGGTGTCGGCCGGCGTCTCGACCGGGCTCCCGGTCTACGTCGAGCGTGCGGGCGGCGGCATCCTCGTCGACGTCGACGGCAACCAGCTGATCGACTTCGGCTCCGGCATCGCCGTGACGACGGTCGGCAACGCCGCGCCGCGCGTCGTCGAGCGGGTCCGCGCCCAGGTCGAGGACTTCACCCACACATGCTTCATGGTGACGCCCTACGAGGAGTACCTCGAGGTCGCGGAGGCGCTCAACGACCTCACCCCCGGCGACCACGAGAAGCGGTCGGCCCTGTTCAACTCCGGCGCGGAGGCGGTCGAGAACGCGATCAAGGTCGCCCGCCACCACACCGGCCGGCAGGCCGTCGTCGCCTTCGACCACGCCTACCACGGCCGCACCAACCTCACGATGGCGCTGACCGCGAAGAACATGCCCTACAAGCAGGGCTTCGGGCCCTTCGCCAACGAGGTCTACCGCGCGCCGATGAGCTATCCCTTCCGCTGGCCCGGCGGTCCGGCCGACTGCGCCAAGGAGTCCTTCGACGCCTTCGTCTCCCAGGTGCATGCGCAGGTCGGCGAGGCCAACGTCGCCGCCGTCATCCTCGAGCCGATCCAGGGCGAGGGCGGATTCATCGTCCCTGCACCGGGATTCGTCAAGCAGGTCAGCGAGTGGTGCACGGACAACGGGATCGTCTTCATCGCGGACGAGGTGCAGACCGGCTTCTGTCGCACCGGTGACTGGTTCGCCAGCGAGCACGAGGACGTCGTCCCCGACCTCATCACGACGGCCAAGGGGATGGCCGGTGGTCTGCCGCTCGCCGGCGTGACCGGCCGCGCCGAGATGATGGACGCCGTCCACGGCGGCGGTCTCGGCGGCACCTACGGCGGCAACCCCGTCGCCTGCGCGTCGGCGCTCGGCGCCATCGAGACGATGAAGGAGGAAGACCTGTGCACCCGCGCCCAGCAGGTCGAGGCGCTCTTCCTGCCGCGCCTGCGGGCCCTCGCCGAGCGCTTCCCGCAGATCGGCGACATCCGCGGCCGCGGCGCGATGCTCGCCATCGAGCTCGTCAACGGCGCCGGCGACCTCACGCCGAACGCGGCCCTCACCGCCGCCGTCAACCAGGGCTGCCACGCCTCCGGTCTCGTCACGCTGACGTGCGGCACCTACGGCAACGTCTTCCGCTTCCTGCCGCCGCTCGCCGCGAGCGACGCGCTGCTCTCGGAGGGGCTCGACCTCTTCGAGGCCGCCTTCGAGGCGGCCGCCCGCTGACCGGGATGTAGCCCGTATGCCGCTAGGCCGGGACCGCGCATCGGTGCGGACCCGGCCCAGCGGCATACCCGCCCCTCGCGAGGCGCTTGGTGCGTCAGTCGATCGGGGTGACCTCGGGGCGCTTGGCCTGCCGGTGGTCTCCCGACGAGCGGCCGGTGAGGCGGCGGTGGACCCACGGTCCGACGTACTCACGCGCCCACTGGGCGTTGGCGGCGAGGGCGTCGCGACGAGACAGCGGGGGAGCGGGCTCGAGCGGAGTGGCCCAGTCGAGCTCCGCACTGGGGCGGCCGAGCGCCTCGAGGGCAGCGAGCGCGACCCTGCGGTGACCCTCGCTCGTCATGTGGATGCGATCCTCGGACCACATCCGCCAGTCGCGCAGGGCGGCCAGGCCCCACTGGTCGATGACGTGCGCCTCGTTGCGCCGCGCGATGCTCCAGATGTTCGCGGTGTGCACCGCGGCCCGGCCCCGGGTCGCCTTGACGAGCGGCGCGTCCGCGGGGTCGACCGGGGTCGCGAGCAGCACGTCGGCGCCGGTCGCGCGGACCCGGACGACGGCCTCCTCGAGCTGCGCTGCCAGGGCGTCGAGGTCGGCCCGCGGGCGCAGGATGTCGTTGCCGCCGCCGACGATGCTCACGAGGTCGGGCTCGAGGGCGAGCGCCTGCTCGAGCTGGGGCCCGACGACGTCGGCGAGCTTGCGGCCGCGGACGGCGAGGTTGGCGTAGCCGAAGCCGACCCCGTCGGTGCGGGCCACCTCGGACAGGTGGGCGGCGAGCCGGTCGGCCCACCCGGCGAACTCGCCGTCCCTGGCCAGGTCGGGGTCGTCGTCGCACATCCCCTCGGTGAACGAGTCGCCGAGGGCGACATAGCGCCGCCAGGTCACGGGCTCGCGGGGAACGGGTGTCTGAGTCATCTGAGGCTCCAGTCGATGGCGGGTGAGCCCTGTCGGGCCAGAAGGTCGTTGGCTCGGCTGAAGGGACGCGAGCCGAAGAAGCCGGAGCGGGCGGACAGCGGCGAGGGGTGAGCGCTCTCGATCCGGGGCACGTCGCCGAGCAGCGGGCCGAGGGACTGCGCCTGCCGACCCCAGAGGATCGCGACGAGCGGCCCTCCGCGGGCGGAGAGGGACCGGATGGCCTGCTCGGTGACGGTCTCCCACCCCTTCCCCTGATGGCTCGCGGGGGCCCCGGGACGCACGGTGAGGACGCGGTTGAGGAGCATGACGCCGCTCTCGACCCACGGGGTGAGGTCGCCGTCACCCGGTGCGGGCAGGCCGAGGTCGGTGCCGAGCTCCGCATAGATGTTCTGCAGCGAGCGGGGGACCGGCCGCACGTCCGGGGCCACGCTGAAGCTGAGACCGACCGGGTGACCCGGCGTGGGGTAGGGGTCCTGCCCGACGATGAGCACCCTGACGTCGCCCATCGGGCGGCTGAACGCCCGGAGGATCACGTCCCCGGCCGGCAGGTAGCCGCGACCCGCGACGACCTCGGCGCGGAGGAAGCCGCCGAGCTCGGCGAGGGTGTCGGCCACCGGCTCGAGGGCCGGCACCCAGGACTCGTGGACGAGCTCGGGGAGCGGCGTGGGGGGACGGACGGGCACGGTCTCACGCTACCGCCGACGCGGCCCCGGTCGTCCGGGGGTGAGGGTGACGGCCCCGGCCCGTCGCCACCGCCTGGCCCGGCGATGCGCAACAATCGGAGGTGATGAATGCCATTCTCCGCGGCCGCGCCCTCGTCGGCGACCACCTGCTCGATGACGCCGTCGTCACCATCGATGGTGATCGCGTCACCGATGTCGTCGAGCTGCCGTCCGGCGCAGCGTCGCCCGCCGGCGCCGAGACGGTCACCGGCACGATGGTCGCGGGCTACGTCGACCAGCACTGCCACGGCGGTGGCGGGACGGCGTTCACCGACCTCGACGCCGACGCGGCTGCAGCTGCGGCCCGGCACCTCCACCGACGCGGCACGACGAGCCTCATCGCCAGCCTCGTCACGATGAGCCCGGACGACCTCGCCCGCGGGGTCGAGATCCTCGCCGACCTCGTCGACGACGACCTCGTCGACGGCATCCACCTCGAGGGGCCTTGGCTCGCCGAGGCGCAGTGCGGGGCCCACGACCCGACCCTGCTCCGCGACGCGGACAAGGCCGAGGTCGACCGGCTGCTCATGCTCGGCCGAGGCCACATCCGGCAGGTCACGGTGGCGCCCGAGCGCGAGCGGGGCCTCGACCTCGTCCGGTGGCTCAGCGAGTCCGGCGTGCACGCGGCGATCGGCCACACCTCCGCCGGGTCGGACACGGTCCGTGCCGCGGTCGCCGCCGGAGCAGACCTCGCCACCCACCTGTTCAACGGGATGGAGCCGTGGCACCACCGGGAGTCCGGAGCAATTCCTGTCCTCTTCAGCGCGGCCGCGTCCGGCGTCCTCACGCTCGAGCTCATCGCCGACGGCGTGCACCTCACGGACGACACGGTGCGGGCGGTGATCGACCTCGTCGGTCCGGAGCAGGTCTCCTTCATCTCCGACTCGATGGCCGCCGCGGGGGTCGGGGACGGCCGCTTCGTCCTCGGCGGGCTCCCCGTCATCGTCAGCGACGGCCTCGCGCGCCTCGAGCGGGACCCCGACGGCACGAGCCCCGGGTCGATCGCCGGTGGCACCAGCCACGTCGCGGACATCGTGGCCCGGGCGGTGGCGGCCGGCATCCCCCTGCCGCGGGCCGCCGTCTCCGCGACCGCGACCCCCGCCCGGGTGCTCGGGCTCGACGACCGCGGCTCGCTGCGGGCCGGCTCGCGGGCGGACCTCGTCGTGCTCGACGACGACGCCCGGGTCACCCGGGTCATGCGCGCCGGGAGCTGGCTCGCCGACTGACGGGCGGCGGCGAGGCAAGGTCGGGCAGGTCGGCGCATCTGCGGGATGGCTAGGCTCGTGCGGTGACATCACCTCGTTGGGCCACCGCCGTCTTCGACCTCGACGGCACCCTCGCCGACACGATCGGCCTCATCGTCGAGTCCTACCAGCACGCCTTCCGGACGGTCATCGGTCGCGAGGAGGACCCGGCGGTCATCCGGTCCTGGATCGGTCGGCCGCTCATCGGCGCCTTCCGGGACCACTCGCCGGAGCAGGCGGACGAGCTCTACGAGACCTACCTGACGTGGAACGCCGACAACACCGAGCGCCTCATCCGCGGTTTCGACGGGGTCCGTGAGGTGCTCGCCGACGTCGCCGCCGCTGGGGTGCGGGTCGGGGTCGCGACCTCGAAGCGCCGGGTCTCCGCCCAGCAGGCCATGGACCTGCTCGGCCTGACCGAGCACATCGAGGTCCTCGTCGCCATGGAGGACACCGACAAGCACAAGCCGGACCCCACCCCGCTGCGGCTCTGCCTCGACCGGATGGGACGGTCCTCGAGCGACGCCGTCTACGTCGGTGACGCCGTCGTCGACGTGCTCGCGGGCAAGGCCGCCGGGATGGACACGATCGCCGTGACCTGGGGCGCCGGCCTGCTCGAGCCGCTCCGGGAGGTCCGCCCGACCGTCATCGCGACGACCGCAGACGAGCTGCGCACCGCCCTCATCGGCTGAGCGCGGCCCCACCCAGCGGCATACGCCGTCGAGTGGGGGCCGGTGGCGTGGGTATGCCGCCCGGCGGGCGCACGCTGCGTCGAGCGGAGCCTCGTCCGGGGCGGGCCGTTGGTCGGGGACGGGCCCGGCGGGGCCCTAGCATTCGGGCGTGCACAGCTTCGACAAGGACGCGGACCACCGCGCGCTCGACAAGGCTCTGTCCTACGCGCGGGAGCGGCTCCTGATGGACCCTGTGCCGCTCGACGGGCCGCAGACACAGGAGTACCTCCGCTCCGCTGCCGGCCCGACCATCACGGCTGGCGGGCTCGGCGCGACCCGGGCGATGAAGGTCTTCGTGCACACCCTGGCCCCCTCCTGCCTGTCGACGGACCACCCCCGCTACCTCTCGTTCATCCCGTGCGCCCCGACGCGGGAGGCCGCGGCCTTCGACGTCGTCGTCGGCGCCTCCTCGATCTACGGCGGCTCGTGGCTCGAGGGGGCCGGGGCGGTGCACGCCGAGAACGAGGCGTTGCGCTGGATCGCCGACCTTGTCGGACTGCCCGCGGCCGCCGGGGGCGCGTTCGTCCCCGGCGGCACGGTCGGCAACCTGTCGGCGCTCGTGGCTGCCCGGCACACCGCCAGGGCGCAGGCGAAGGCCGTAGGCACCGGCACGCGGCCGTTCCGGATCGCGGCCACCGACAACGCGCACTCGTCCGTGGTCTCGATGGCCGCGGTGATGGACGCCGAGATCTGTGGTGTCACCGTCGACGACAGCTTCCGGATGACCGGGGTCGAGCTGCGCCGCACCCTCGAGGAGCACGGACCGGAGACGTTCTTCGCCGTCGTCGCGACGTGCGGCACGACCAACCTCGGCGTCGTCGACGACCTCGCCTCGGTCTCGGAGGTGTGCCGGGAGTTCGGGATCTGGCTGCACGTCGACGGCGCCTACGGCGGCGCCGGCCTCGCAGCCCCCTCGGTGCGCTCGCTCTACGACGGAATCGAGCACGCCGACTCCTTCATCGTCGACCCGCACAAGTGGCTCTTCGCGCCGTTCGACTGCTGCGCCCTGCTCTACCGCGACCCGGCGCTGGCTCGGGTGGCGCACACCCAGGAGGCCGGCTACCTCGACGTCCTCACGAAGTCGCCGGAGTGGAATCCCACGGACTACTCGATCGGGCTCACCCGACGGGTCCGGGGCCTGCCGCTGTGGTTCTCGCTCGCCGTGCACGGGACCGACGCCTACGTCCGGGCCATCGAGGGGACGCTCGAGGTGACCCGCTTCGCGGCGGCGGAGATCCGCAAGCGCCCCCATCTCGAGCTCGTCCGCGACCCGGACCTGTCCGTCGTCGTCTTCCGGCGGCTCGGCTGGTCGCCGGAGGACTACCAGGCGTGGACGGACCGGTTGCTCGACGAGGAGTTCGCCTTCGTCGTCCCCACGACCTTCCGGGGGGAGACCCTGGCCCGGTTCGCGATCGTCAACCCGGCGACGACGACCGAGGACATCGCCGCGATCCTCGACACGATGGCCTGACAGGCGGTGTCGACCCGGTGTCGACCCGGTGCCGCTGTGGCTGCTGGGGCGTGCGTTTCCCGTGGTCCGTCGGTGGGCGCGCGACGCCCCAGGGCCGAATGACACTCGTGTCATTTGCGACTATGGTTTGAGCGGGGCCGGAGCACGGCCGAGACGCGGGCCCGAGCCACGCCACCTCGCGACGCGGCACCGAGACATGGACGATGAACAGACAGGGACGATGAACAGACAGGGACGATGAACACAGACCACGCCGCCGACACGTCGCGACAGACCGCGCCGGCGCTCAGCGACCGCGACGTCGAGATCCTCGGCTTCGAGCGCCAGTGGTGGAAGTACGCCGGCTCCAAGGAGCAGGCCATCAAGGAGCTCTTCGACATGAGCTCCACCCGCTACTACCAGGTGCTCAACGCGCTGCTCGACAACCCCTCCGCCCTCGAGGCAGACCCGATGCTCATCAAGCGTCTGCGCCGGATGCGGTCGAGCCGCCAGCGGGCCCGCACCAGCCGCCGACTCGGCATCAACGTCTGACCGACCCGTCACACCCCGGCTCACGTCAGGTCGAGTCGGACGCGTCCGGCCCTCGCACCACCTGACGTGATTGACTTCCCACATGCCTGAGGTCACGATCCGCCGGGCGGGCTGCGAGGACGCGCTCGTCGTGGCGGCCCTGCACCTGCAGTTCGCCATCTCGCTCGGCATGTCGCCCGAGCACGGGTACCTCGACCGCTTCGTCGACGCCTGGCTCGCCGACCGACCGGACCGCCCGACCTGGATCGCGGAGAGCCGGGGAGAGCACGCCGGGCTCCTCGCCACGCAACGGGTCCGGGCCCTGCCGTGGCCCGGGCGCCGGGACGTCAGCTGGCTGCACGTCGCGGGCCTCTTCGTCGCTCCCGGGCACCACGGCCGCGGGGTCGGCCGGGGCCTCACCGAGGCGATGATCGACTGGGCGCGGACGACCGACGTCAAGTGGATCCGGATCACCGCGCCCGACGAGCGCGCCCAGGACTTCTACGAGCGGCTCGGCTTCACCTCACCGGGCCGGCTCATGGAGTTCGATTTGCGGGATCCGCGATGACCGCGCGCCCCGGGACCACCAACTCCCTCGTCGACGTCGCCGGCCTCCGCGTCGGGCACACGAGCCTCGGTGACCCGGGCTGGCTCACCGGCGTGACCGTCATCGTGGCCCCCGACGGGGGGGCCGTGGCCGGGGTGGACGTGCGGGGCGGGGGCCCCGGCACCCGCGAGACCGACCTGCTCGACCCACGCAACCTCGTCGACCGGGTCCACGCCGTCGTCCTCGGCGGGGGCTCGGCCTTCGGTCTGGGCGCGGCCGACGGCGTCATGGACGGTCTGCTCGCGGACGGCCTCGGCTGGCCGATGGGGATCCCGGGCCAGGTCGTGCCGATCGTGCCGACCGCCGTCCTGTTCGACCAGGGCCGCGGCGGCGGCTGGGGGCGGCACCCGCGCGCAGCCGACGGGCGAGCGGCCTACGACCGGGCCTCGGACGAGCCCGTCGCGCAGGGCAACGTCGGCGCCGGCCTCGGCGCCAAGGCGGGCGGCTTCAAGGGCGGGCTCGGCTCCGCCAGCGTCGTGCTCGAATCGGGCGCGACCGTCGCCGCGCTCATCGCGGTGAACGCGGTCGGCTCCGCCATCGACCCGGCCACCGGGCGACCGTATGCCGTCGGGCTCGGTCTCGGTGAGGAGTTCGCCGGTGTCGGCTTCCCGAGCGCCGCCGACCTTGCGGCATCGAGGACGCGGGCCGAGGGCGGGCCCGGCCCGGCCGAGGCGCGGCCCGGTCTGGCCACGACCATCGGCGTCATCGCCACCGATGTCGCCCTGACCAAGGCGCAGTGCCAGAAGATGGCCGGGATCGGCCACGACGGCTACGCCCGGGCGCTCAAGCCGGTGCACACCCTCTTCGACGGTGACACCCTCTTCGCCCTCTCGACGGGGGAGCGGCCGGCGCCGGACCCCTTCGAGCAGACGCTGCTCATGGAGGCCGGCGCGGACTGCGTGGCGCGGGCCATCGTCCATGCCCTGCTCGCGGCCGAGTCGGTCGACCGCAGCGCCGACGGCGGGATCGCGCTGCGGTCCTGGCGCGACGCCTTCCCGTCGGCGGCCCGCCTCCGGAGCTGACCGAGGCGGAAGAGGCAGACATCGGAGATCTTCCGGCGCCTGGTGCCGGAGGATCTCCGACGTCGCTCGTCCACAGGCACGGCCGCGATGCCGTGAGTCCACAGCGGTCGGGCTCGAGCCCGCACGGCCCGGGCCCGGGCGGCCACGATGCGGGGGTGGACGACACGGTGGGCCGGATCCTCGGGGTGCAGGGCGGGGTCATAGCGCGCAAGCAGGCCCTGGTCGCCGGCCTCGACGACAACGACCTCGAGCGGCTGCTGCGCAGGCGCGAGCTGAGCCCGGTGCACCCGGGGGTCTACGTCGAGCACACCGGAGCGCCGACCTGGCTCGAGCGTGCCTGGGCGGCCGTGCTGTTCCATGCGCCGGCGGCGCTCGCCGGGCCCTCCGCTCTCAGGCTGCACCGGGCCGGTGCCCGGCTCGCGGACCCGGTGACCGTCGACGACCCGATCCACGTCGTGGTCGCGACCGGTCGACGGCTCAACCCGCCCGCAGGAGTCCGCCTGCACCGGGTCACCCGCTTCGACGAGGTGGTCCTGGGGCACCTCGGGCCGCCCCGGGTCAGGGTGGAGCACGCCCTGTTGGCGGTCGCGTCGGCCGCCCGATCGGAGGCCGGTGCGGTCGCGGTGCTGGCCGACGGGTGTCAACAGGGTCTGACGACGCCCGGCCGGCTGACGGCGGCCCTGGCCACCAACCGTCGGTTGCCGCGCCGCCAGCTGCTCCTGTCCGTCGTCGACGAGACGGCTGCGGGGGTGCGGTCGGTCCTCGAGCACCGCTACCGGTCCCGCGTCGAGCTGCCGCACGGGCTCCCGACGGGGCAGCGGCAGCGGCGGGTCCGGCTCGGGCGGTCCACCGCCTACCGGGACGTGGAGTACCGCGGGCCGGGCGTCGGGCGTGGGCTGGTCGTCGAGCTGGACGGTCGGCTCGGGCACGAAGGCGCCCTGGACCGGTGGGCCGACCTCGACCGGGACCTCGCGGCCACCCTCGCCGGGGACCTCACGGTGCGGCTCGGCTGGGGGCAGGTCATGGCACGCTGCCGGCTTGCCGCCGCGGTGGCCCGGCTGCTGCTGGCCCGGGGGTGGCAGGGGCGACCCCGTCCGTGCTGCCCCGGCTGTGACGTGACGGATCTGCCCTGAGCGCGCCGCCCCGGCCGCGACATCGGAGATCTTCCGGCGCCTGGTGCCGGAGGATCTCCGATGATGGGGACCGGCGGGTGGGGACGCCTCAGGTGAGGGGGCGGAACTGCTCCCAGCCGCGCCGGAACGCCGACTCGAGCCAGGCGGCCGGGTAGGCCAGGCGCGGGTCGGGGTCGGAGAGGGCCTGCTCGACCGTGAGCCCGGCCGTCCGGCGCTCGCGGATCACGGCCCCCACCGCGGCGATGTCGTCGCGCTGCCGCTCGACGAAGCCGGCGTCGACGGGACGGCCGTGACCGGGCACGACGACGGTCGCCGCGTCGGCCCAGACGAGGTGGGAGGTGAGGGTGTCTGCCCAGTCGAGCGGCCAGCAGTCACCGCCGAACGAGGGGTGGGCCGACTCCTCGATGAGGTCGCCGAGGAAGAGGGCGGAGGTGTCGGGCACGAGCACGGCGATGTCGCCGTCGGTGTGGCCGCGACCGGCATACGTCATCGTCACGCACCGGTCGCCGAGGTCGATCGAGGCGCTGCTGCCGAAGGTCCGGTCGGGGCGGCGGACCGTCGTGGCGAGGACCTCCTCGACGTCGGCGGCGGTGTAGCCGAGCTCGGGCCCGTCGCCGGGGTCGGCTCGGAAGACGGCCTTGATCCGCGCGGTGTCCGCCTCGATGGTGCGCCCGACGTTGTCGTGGGCGTGGATCGTCGCGCCCTCGAAGGCCGCGTTGCCGAAGGTGTGGTCGAAGTGGACATGCGTGTTGACGACGTGGGTCACCTCGACGCCACGACCCAGAGCCCGGAGGTCCTCGACGACACGCTCGCCCTGCGGCCCACTCGCCCGGGTGTCGATGACGACGGCGCCGTCCCGCCCGAGCACGAGCCCGACGTTGACGTCCCACTGGGGGTAGCGGGCCACGAAGACGCGGTCGGCCACCTCGCTGAACCCGCTCACGACGGCCATCCGCCCACCGTAGTGCCGCGTGAGAGCCTGTGGGCATGGACTGCGTCTTCTGCTCGATCGTCGCTGGGGACCTGCCGGCCGACGTCGTCCTCGACGAGCCGAACCTGCTCGCCTTCCTCGACCGCCGGCCGGTGTTCAAGGGCCACGTCCTGCTCGTGCCGCGCACTCACGTCGACACCCTGCTCGACCTTCCTTCGGCGCTGCACGCGGACCTCCTCGGGGCCACCCGGCGCCTCGCCGCAGCCGTCGTCGGCGGACTGGGCGCCGAGGGCAGCTTCGTCGCGATGAACAACGTCGTGAGCCAGTCGGTGCCCCACCTGCACGTCCACGTCGTCCCCCGAACGAAGGGCGACGGCCTGCGCGGCTTCTTCTGGCCGCGGACCCGCTATGCCGGTGAGGACGAGTCCGCGGCGTATGCCGCTCGTCTCGCCGCGGTGCTCCCGCCGGCCTGACCCGCGCGCCGAGCCCAGCGGCATACCTCTCGCTGCCCCCCGAGGGTTTGCACTCTCACCCTGCGAGTGCCAATAATGGCGTTAGCACTCTCCCTGTGTGAGTGACAATTCAGGGCCGTATGTCGAGGGCCGGGTGACGCAGTGACGTGAGCTGCGAAGGCCGGATCCGTCCGTCGCGGGCGTCATGCGGACCACCACCAACGTTTCGTGTGGGAGGTACCACCCGAATGGCCAAGATCATTGCATTCGATGAAGAGGCACGTCGCGGTCTCGAGCGGGGCATGAACGTGCTCGCCGACGCCGTGCGCGTGACGCTCGGCCCGAAGGGCCGCAACGTCGTCCTGGAGAAGAAGTGGGGAGCCCCCACGATCACCAACGACGGCGTCTCGATCGCCAAGGAGATCGAGCTCGACGACCCGTACGAGAAGATCGGCGCCGAGCTCGTCAAGGAAGTCGCCAAGAAGACCGACGACGTCGCCGGTGACGGCACGACGACGGCCACCGTCCTGGCCCAGGCCATGGTCAAGGAGGGTCTGCGCAACGTGGCCGCCGGGGCCAACCCGATGGCGCTCAAGCGCGGCATCGAGAAGGCCGTCGACGCCGTGACCGCCACCCTGCTCGAGCAGGCCAAGGAGGTCACGACCAAGGAGCAGATCGCCTCGACCGCCAGCATCTCGGCGGCCGACGAGGAGATCGGTGGCCTCATCGCCGAGGCGATGGACAAGGTCGGCAAGGAAGGCGTCATCACCGTCGAGGACTCCAACACCATGGGCCTCGAGCTGGAGATGACGGAGGGAATGCGGTTCGACAAGGGCTACATCTCCGCCTACTTCGTCACCGACACCGAGCGCATGGAGACCGTCCTCGACGACGCCTACGTCCTCGTCGCGAACTCCAAGATCAGCAACGTCAAGGACCTGCTCCCGCTCCTCGAGAAGGTCATGCAGTCCGGCAAGCCGCTGCTCATCATCGCCGAGGACATCGAGGGTGAGGCCCTCGCGACCCTCGTCGTGAACAAGATCCGTGGCACGTTCAAGTCGGTCGCCGTCAAGGCCCCCGGCTTCGGCGACCGCCGCAAGGCCATGCTCACCGACATCGCCATCCTCACCGGTGGCCAGGTCATCTCCGAGGAAGTCGGTCTCAAGCTCGAGAACGCCACCCTCGACCTGCTCGGTCGCGCTCGCAAGGTCGTCGTCACCAAGGACGAGACGACCATCGTCGAGGACGCCGAGGACCGGACCCAGATCGAGGGCCGCATCGCCCAGATCAAGGCCGAGATCGAGAAGTCGGACTCCGACTACGACCGCGAGAAGCTCCAGGAGCGCCTCGCCAAGCTCGACCTCGGCGGCGTCGCCGGCATCAAGGCGGGCGCGGCCACCGAGGTCGAGCTCAAGGAGCGCAAGCACCGCATCGAGGACGCCGTCCGCAACGCGAAGGCTGCCGTCGAGGAGGGGATCGTCGCCGGTGGTGGCGTCGCCCTCATCCAGGCCGCCAAGGTCGCCTTCCAGGGTCTCGACCTCACCGGCGACGAGGCGACCGGCGCGAACATCGTCCGCGTCGCGACCGAGGCACCGCTCAAGCAGATCGCGATCAACGCCGGTCTCGAGGGTGGCGTCGTGGCCGAGAAGGTGCGCGGTCTCGAGCCGGGTCACGGCCTCAACGCCGCGACCGGTGAGTACGTCGACCTGCTCGCTGCCGGCATCATCGACCCGGTCAAGGTCACGCGTTCCGCGCTGCAGAACGCCGCGTCCATCGCGGCGCTCTTCCTCACGACCGAGGCCGTCATCGCCGACAAGCCCGAGAAGGCCTCTCCGGCCATGCAGGGTGGCGGCGACGAGATGGGTGGCATGGGCGGCATGGGCTTCTGAGCCTCATCCGCGCCACCTGAACGCGTCGAAGGGCGGCTCCCCGTTGGGGGGCCGCCCTTGGGCGTATGCCGCTGTCGCCGCGGTCAGCGCAACCGGCCCAGCGACTCCGTGATCCGCGCGAAGACCAGCGCGTCGACGACCGTGCCGGCCCGGCGCAGGGCGAGCACGGCGGCGCCGACGAGGCCGTCCGGGACGAGGACCAGGGCGCCCGGGTTGCCGGCCTCCACGAGGAAGGCCGAGAGCACGTCGCGCACCGTGGGCTGGTGTGCGAGGACGCTGCCGCCGAGGACGACCGGGCCCCGGAGGTCCGGCGTGATGACGGCGGACAGCGTTCTGGTGAGCAGGCGTCCCGCGCGGTCGACGATCTCGGCCGCCACCTCGTCGCCTCCCGCCCCGTGCGCGGCGTCGAAGGCGAGCGGGGCGAAACGCGCGAGGGCCACCGGGGGCAGGTCGTAGACGCGTTCGACGAGACCGGGCAGGACCCCGCCGTGGTCGCGCGCCCGGTGGTTGCGGGCCCCGGGGGCGTCGGGCGGGGGAAGCGACAGGGCGGTGAGCAGGAGCGGTGTCAACGCCGTGCTCGCTGCCCGACCGTCGAGCGCGGCCGCCACGGCTCGCACCACCTCCCGGCCCACCCAAAAGCCGGAGCCGTCGTCGCCGAGCAGCCAGCCCAGGCCGTCCGAGACCGCCACGACGTCGCCGTCGCCGACCCGCACCGCCGCAGCGCCGGTGCCGGACACCATCGCGTAGCCGTCCGGCTCGAAGCTCCCGGAGCAGTAGAGCGCGAGCAGGTCCATCTCGATCACCGGGTTCGCGGCGACGCCGAGGGGGAGCAGGGCGGAGCGGACGCCGGTGCCGGAGGCGTCGACGCGACCCTCGGCGCTGCCTCCGGCCATCGCGATGGCGGTCGTCCCGATCACGGAGCCCGGCAGCGACGCGGCCGTGAGCGCCTCGCCGGCTGCCGCCCGGAGTGAGGCTGCAGCCACGGTCGGTCCCGACGAGATGGGGTTGCCGCTGCCGGCGCGGCCGTGCCCGAGGCACTCTCCGGAGGGGGTCACCACGACCGCCCGGGTCGAGGTGCCGCCGGCGTCGATGCCGAGGTGGGCCATTGTTATCGATTCGATATTGCTCAACGCGTTGACCTCACCATGAATTTGGGAAATATTTTCATCACCGACACCCAACGAGTGAGATGAATTTTCACAATGCCTGGATCACCTCTGCTGCTCGAGCACGTCGGACCTGCGCGGTCCGACCTCGGTGTTGCAGCGCGCATCCAGGCCAAGCGTCCGCAGATGTCCGCGGCGATGGACAAGATAGCCGTGCTGCTGCTCGACAATCCCACCGCTCCGCTCAACCTGTCGATCACCGAGCTCGCGAAGCAGGCCGGCACCTCCGCCGCGACCGTGACCCGGTTCTGCCGGGCCATCGGGTATGCCGGCTACGTCCCGCTGCGGGTCGGGGTCGCCGCGGACGTCGGGCGGGGTGACGCGAGCGAGTCGTGGCACCGTGACATGGGGCGCGCCTTCAACCCCGACGACTCGCCGGCCGAGGTGCTCCAGGAGCTGCTCAACGCGCACTCCCGCTCGCTCCAGTCGACCGCCTCCTCCGTCGACCTGGAGCAGTGCGCGCGGATCGCGGCCCGGATCGCCGCCTGCGATCACGTCGAGATCTACGGCATCGGGGGGAGCGCCGGGATGGCGGTCGAGCTGTCGATGCGCCTCTACCGGATCGGCATCCCCGTCCACTCCTGGACGGAGGTCCACGTCGGCCTCACGAGCGCGGCGATCCAGGACGGGCGGAGCGTGGCGATCGGGATCTCCAACACGGGCCGCACCCAGGAGACCATCCAGATGCTGTCGCAGGCGAAGTCCACCGGCGCCTTCACCGTGGCCCTGACGAACCGGGACGACTCACCGCTGGCGCTCGTCGCCGACGAGCACCTGCTCACGGCAACCCCGAACGAGTACCTCCAGCCGGACGAGCTGTCGGCCAAGCACTCCCAGCTGTTCCTGCTCGACCTGCTCTACGTGCTCGTCGCCCAGGACAACTTCGCCCGCACGACGACCAAGCTCGCGGCATCCGCGATGGCGGTGCTGCCGCACCGGCGGCCGCTGCGCAAACCACCGGCCGCACCGCGGCCCCCGACCCACCCCACCACGTCGAGCGCAGCGCTCGGGAAGGACGCCCCCCATGGCTGACCTGATGAGGCAGATGACCGAGCAGACCCCGAGCCGGCTCGAGCGGCTCGCCGACCTCGCCGCCGGAGGCGGCCTGGACGAGGCGATCGCGATGATCGCCGACTCGATCGCGAACGACGGCGTCCTGCAGGCCTTCGGCACCGGTCACTCCCAGGCCTTCGCGATGGAGATCGCCGGCCGCGCCGGTGGCCTCATCCCGACCGCGCGCGTCGCCCTGAGCGACCTCGTCGTCGTCGGCGGCCAGGACCGGTCGGTCCTGTCGTCCGGCTCGGACCTCGAGCGGGACCCAGCGGTCGTCGACGACCTCTGGGCGCTCACCGCGGCCGCACCTGCCGACGTCTTCCTCATCGCGAGCAACTCGGGGGTCAACGGCTCGATCGTCGGGTTCGCCCTCAAGGCCAAGGAGAACGGCCACGGGGTCATTGCCGTGACGAGCCTCGAGCACACGTCCCGCGTGACGCCGAAGCACCCGAGCGGCAAGCGGCTCAGTGAGATCGCCGACGTCGTCATCGACAACCTCGCGCCCTACGGGGACGCGACCCTGACGCTCGGCGACGACATCGCCATCGGTGCGGTCTCGTCGATGACGGCGGCCTTCATCGCCCAGCTGCTGACGATCGGCGCCGCCGAGCGACTGGCAGCGTCCGGCGCGACTCCGCCGGTGTACCTCTCCGCCAACATTCCCGGCGGAGACGAGCACAACCACGCCCTGGAAGACCGCTATGGCGACCGGCTCCGCCGGCACGCCTGATCCACCACCCCGAGAAAGGTACGAAGCGACAATGAACATCGAGAAGAAGGCAATCGACCGGCGCAACTTCATGCGCGGAGCACTGGGCGTCGCGTTCGCCGTCCCGCTCGCGGGCACCCTGGCCTCCTGCGCGGGCAGCAGCAGCAACGACACCACCAACCCTGCGGCTCCCGCGGCGACGGGCACGACGTCGGCGGACAACCCGTTCGGGATGGCCGCGAACGCCGCGGTCGACGCGGTGATCTTCAACGGCGGCTACGGCATCGACTACGTCGAGTTCGCCGCGAAGATCCTCGAGAAGAACCACGCCGGGACCACCGTCAAGGTGTCGCCGTCGACCCAGATCGCCCAGGAGCTCCAGCCGCGCTTCGTCGCCGGGAACCCGCCCGACCTCATCGACAACTCGGGTGCCGGCTCGATCGGCTTCAGCACGATCATCGACCAGCTCGAGGACATGACGAGCCTCCTCGAGGCGCCCAACCTCGAGGGCACGCCGATCAAGGACACCCTCTTCGGGGGCGTCCAGAAGCCCGGCACCTTCGGTGACAAGTTCGTCGCCCTCAACTACGTCCTCACCGTCTACGCCATCTGGTACTCCGACGCCCTGTTCCAGGCGAACGGGTGGGAGCCGCCGAAGACGTGGGACGACGCGATGAAGCTCGGCGCCGCCGCCAAGGCGAAGGACAAGTACCTCTTCGTCTGGGGCAAGGAAGCCGCCACCTACTACCAGACGATGGCCATCGCCTCGTCGATCAAGCAGGGTGGCGACGAGGTGCGTCTCTCGCTGGAGAACCTCGAGGGCGACTGCTGGTCCAAGCCGGCGGTCCAGGCCGTGTTCAAGGCCATGGGCGAGATCGTCAAGGCCGGCTACTTCAAGCCGGGTGGCGCGGGCACGCAGTTCACCGCGGCCCAGGCGCAGTGGAGCAACGACGAGTCTGCGCTCCTCTACCCCTCGGGCTCGTGGATCGAGAACGAGATGATGAAGCAGACGAAGTCGGGCTTCACGATGACCGGGGCCCCGGAGCCGACCGTCGACGCGAGCTCGGCGATGCCGTACGAGGCCATGCACAGCACGGCCGGTGAGCCGTTCGTCATCCCGTCCAAGGGCGGCAACGTCGCGGGCGGCAAGGAGCTGCTGCGCGTCATGCTGTCCAAGGACGCGGCGACCAACTTCTCCAAGACCCGCCTGTCGCCGACCATCGTCAAGGGCATCGTCCCCGCGGACGGCTTCGGCTCCTCGGCGCTCGTGTCCCAGACGAGCATGCTCGAGGCCGCCGGCGAGAAGATCTTCTCCTGGAACTTCGTCGACCTCTACGGTACGAACAAGGACCAGCTCGTCGTGTGGAACAGCTTCCTCAGCGGCAAGATCGATGCTGCGGGGCTGACCTCGGGCCTGCAGAAGATCACCGACACCGTCCGCAACGACGACGCGGTCAAGAAGGTCCAGGTCTCATGACCTCTCCGGCTCTGGCCGGCGCCCCCGACGGCCAGACCCTGCGACGCCGTAAGCATCCCAAGCGGAAGCTGTCCTTCGACCGGATCAGCTTCATGCTGGTGTTCCTCGGGTTGCCGCTGGCGATCTTCGTGCTCTTCGTGATCTGGCCGTTCGCCCAGGCGTTCTACTACTCCTTGACGGACTGGTCCGGTTTCACGGCGAAGATGGACTTCATCGGCATCTCGAACTACCAGAGGCTGCTCGCCGACGACATCTTCATGACGGCGCTGTGGAACAACGTGCTGCTCGCGGTCGTCGTGCCGCTCGTCACCATCGTGCTCAGCCTCGCGCTGGCCACGATGGTGACGGTCGGGGGCTCCAGCCACGGGGCGGTGCGGGGCCTTCGCAACTCGAGCTTCTACCGCGTCGTGTCGTTCTTCCCCTACACGATCCCGGCGATCATCACCGGGCTGCTGTGGGCCCAGATGTACGACCCGTCGCGCGGGTTGCTCAACGGCCTGCTCACGGGCGTCGGGCTCGACGGGTTCGCGTCCTTCCCGTGGCTCGGCGACACCCGCACGGCGATGCCGGCGATCATGTTCGTCATCATCTGGAGCTTCGTCGGCTTCTACATGGTCCTGTTCGTCGCGGCGATCAAGGGCATCCCCTCCGAGCTCTACGACGCGGCGCGGATCGACGGGGCGGGCCGGCTCCGCACGGCATTCTCGGTGACGATCCCCCTCATCCGGGAGAACGTGCAGACGGCCTACATCTACCTCGGGATCCTTGCGCTGGACGCCTTCGTCTACATGCAGGCGATGAATCCAGGTGGGGGACCGGAGAACTCGACGTTGGTCATGTCCCAGGATCTCTTCACGACCGCGTTCAGCAAGGGCCAGTTCGGTCGAGCCAGCGCGATGGGCGTGACGCTCGCCGTGCTGACCCTCGTCTTCGCAGGTCTCGTCTTCCTCGTCAACCGGCTCACCGGCGGCGGACAGCGGGGTGAGGCGCGATGACGACGACGACCGAACGGCCGCGCACCTCCCGGGAGGCGACCAAGCCCAGGGCGACCGGCGGCGATCGGGCCTTTGGCCTCACGTCGCACACCGTGCTCATCCTCTGGTCGGTCATCATCATCGTCCCGCTCCTGTGGACGGTGATGACCTCCTTCAAGTCGACGAGCGAGATCTTCGCCTCGCCGTTCACGCTCCCGACGCACTGGAACTTCGACAACTACGTCAACGCGTGGACGACGGCAGGCATCGGGGCGTTCTTCGTCAACACCGTCATCGTCGTCGGCTTCGCCCTCGTCATCGTCATGGTGCTCGGGGCGATGTGCGCCTACGTGCTCGCACGCTACGAGTTCTTCGGGTCCCGGGCGATCTACTACACGATGCTGGCTGGCCTGACCTTTCCCGTCTTCCTCGCGATCGTGCCGCTCTTCTTCGTGCTCAAGGGAGTCGGGCTGCTCAACACCCTTCCGGGGCTGATCCTCACCTACGTCGCGTTCGCGCTCCCGTTCACGGTGTTCTTCCTCTACCCCTTCTTCAAGGACCTCCCCGACGAGATCTCGGAGGCGGCGGAGGTGGACGGCGCGGGGGAGTGGCGCAAGTTCTTCCAGATCATGCTGCCGATGGCCAGGCCCGGGATGGCGTCCGTGGCGATCTTCAACTTCCTCGGGCTGTGGAACCAGTTCCTGCTGCCCGTCGCGTTGAACACGAACCGCGACAACTACGTGCTCTCCCAGGGTATGGCGTCGTTCGCCTCACAGGCCAACTACGCCGTCGACTTCGGGGCGCTCTTCGCAGCCGTCGTCATCACCGTCGTGCCCGTCTTCGTCGTCTACCTGGTCTTCCAGCGACAGCTGCAGGGGTCGGTGTCGGCCGGGACGATGAAGTAG
>JBBRGO010000004.1:0-35206 GCA_038224055.1 Actinomycetales bacterium | reverse complement strand
CACCGCACCGAGGACCGGGTTGCTGCTCGCCTGGGCGATGAGCCGACCACCGAAGAACTTCAGGACGGTGAGCAGCACCGCGCCGACGATGGCGCCGTCGCGCACCGCGTGCCAGGGCAGCGCCACGCCCGAGAGCAGCCGAAGCAGGACGACCATGATGAGGGTGTCGAAGAGCACCGCCACGACGAGCCCGAGGGCGCCCACGAGCAGCCCCTGCCCCGGCAGCCCGATCCACGACGCGACCGTCCCCGCGAGGCCGCCCAGGACGCTCGTGACGACGGCGGACAGCACGATGGCGACGCCGAGCGTGACGAGCACCCCGATGTCGCGGGCCTTCGTCAGTGCGAAGTTCCCCGTCGAGGCCTCGAGCCGGAAGAGGCTCCGGATCCCCGTGCGCAGGGCCCCGACCCAGCCGAGCCCCGCGTAGAGCAGGGTGACGAACGCGACGAGCCCGGTGATGGTGAGGGCGAGGTTCTGCGGCGCCGTCAGGCTGATGACCCCTGTCGGGTTGTCCTGGGTCTTCACCATGCCCGGGAGGATGGTGTTGAGGGAGTCGCCGATGGACTGGAGCAGGTCGGGGCGGCCCTGGAGCACGAAGCCGAAGACGGCGAAACCCAGCGCGAGCGCCGGGAAGATCGAGAAGAAGGCGAAGTAGCCGACGCCGGCTGCGAGGAGGTTGCCGTTGGCCTTGCCGTAGCGGTCGTACACCCGGTAAGGACGGGTGTCCTTGACGCGTGAGACCAACCCCGAGACGGTGTCCACCGGTCAGCTCGCGCCGAGGGTGAAGTCGTGCACGGGTCGCCAGCGGCCGTCCGCGCCCAGCTCGTAGACGTTGAAGGCCGTGACGTGGAAGCCCACGGCATAGTCGGCGAGCTCGTCGAAGGCCTGGTCGAGCAGCTCGGACTCGACGTTGTGGGCGACGGTGACGTGCGGGTGGTAGTAGAAGTCGAGCGGGCGCGTCAACGGGCCACGACGCAGGCCCTTCTCCAGGCTCTCGCACGCGGAGACACCGCGAGCGACCTGGATGAACACGACGTCCGAGAGCGGACGGAAGGTGCCCGTGCCGCGGAGCAGCACGTCGAACGGCGCCTGCTCTGCCGCCACCGCGGCGCAGTGGGCCCGGAACGCGGCATACACCTCCTCCTCCACGGGCGTGGGCGGGAGCAGCGTGATGTGGGCGGGGACCCGCCAGGCTGCCGCGTCGCCGAAGTCATGGCGTCGCTGCTGGAGGTACTCGCCGTGGGGCGACGGGATCGGGATCGAGACGCCGATGGTCGTCGGGAGCGCGTCAGTCACCCCGCGACCGTATCGCGATCGCCTCGCGCGCCGACGGGGCGCCTGCACCGACGATGACAAGATACATAGTTATAGCTATAATAGAACTATGATCTGGCAGGTCGACCCCGGCGGCAGCGCGCCGCTCTTCGAGCAGGTGGCTGCGTGTGCTCGCCGGGCGATGGCTGCCGGTGAGCTACGACGCGGAGACCGGCTGCCGCCGGCGAAACAGGTCGCGGCCCTGCTCGAGATCAACCTGCACACCGTCCTGCGCGCCTACCAGCTGCTGCGTGACGAGGAGCTCATCGAGCTGCGCCGTGGACGCGGAGCGGTCGTGACGGCCGTCGACGGCGGAGGTGCGGCCACGCTGCTGACGCTCGTCGCGGAGCTCGTCGTCGAGGCACGACGACTCGGCACCGGACCAGAGGACCTCCACCGACTCATCGAGAGCGAGTACCGACCATGACACCCGCACTACGCACCCGTCCCGCCCTCGCCCTCGCGGCGGGGGGCCTGCTCGGTCTGGCCCTGACCGTCGTCGGAGCCCTCTGGCTGGGCGCCCTCGCCGACCGGCTCCCGGCCCGGCTCGCCGTGCACTGGGGCCCCGGCGGTCTGCCCGACCGCTACGCCGACCTCGTCGGCGCGGTCACGACTGCGGCGCTGCTGACGATCCTCACCCCGCTGCTCCTCATCGCGGTGGCGTTCGCCGTCGACCGCTCGGCGCGGTCCGTCCTGGCCGGCGCCGCCGCGGGCCTCGCCGTCTTCATCGCGGCGGTCTCCTTCGGGTCGCTCCTCGCGCAGGTGGACACGACCGCCCCGGTGCCGGTGCCGGGGCTCGTCATCGCACTCGGCGTCCTGGCCGGTGTGGCGGTCGGTCTCGGCGTCGGTCGGCTCGGCCGCATCACGCCCCCGGCCCTCGACGGTCCCGCGGCGCCCCTGCCCCCGGGAGCGGAGACGCTCGACGTCCCCTCGACGGTGCGGCTCGGCTGGGTCGGCGGGGCGAACCTGCCCGGGGTGGCCACGACCGGCCTGCTCGCCCTCGGGGTCCTGCCCCTGGCCTGGATGGCGGCCGTGGTCTCCCCGTGGCTGTGGCTGGTCGCCGTCCTCGTCGGTGCGCTCCTGGTGGCCCTGACGAGCGGCAGGGTCATCGTCGACCGTGACGGCGTGCGGGTCTCGACCCTGGGCCTGTCGTGGTCACGGATCCCCCTCGAGCGGGTCGCCTCGGCCGAGGTGGGCGAGGTCTCCGCGCTGGGCGACTTCGGTGGCTGGGGCTGGCGGATCGGGCGCGACGGCCGCCGCGGCTTCGTCACCCGCTCCGGCGAGGCGCTCGTCGTGCACCGCCGCGGCGAGCCCGACGTCGTCGTCACCGTGGAGGACGCACGTGGCGCGGCGGCCGTCGTCAACACCCTCGCGGCCCGCGCCTGACCAACGAGTCAGGGCGGAGTGACGAGCGACTGCCGAGCAGCGGGGCCTACGAGACGCGGTCCCGCCGCGGCAGCAGGCCGACCCGGTCGTAGACGCGGCGGACCGTGGCCTCGGCGATCTCGCTGGCCCGGTCGGCCCCGGCCGCGAGGATCCGGTCGAGCTCGGCCGGGTCGTCCATCAGCTCGAGGGTGCGGTCCCGGAAGGGGCCGACGGCGTCGAGGACCACCTCGGCCACGTCCTTCTTGAGGTCGCCGTAGCCGCGGCCGGCATACGTCTGCTCCAGGGTGGCGACCGCGGTGCCGGACAGCGCGGCGTGGATCGAGAGGAGGTTGGAGATGCCGGGCTTGGCCGACTCGTCGAAGCGGATCTCGCGCTCGGCGTCGGTGACGGCGGACCGGATCTTCTTGGCGGTGCGGGCCGGCTCGTCGAGCAGGCTGATCAGCCCGGCGTCGGATGCTGCGGACTTGCTCATCTTGGCCGTCGGGTCCTGCAGGTCCTGGATCTTGGCGGTGGCCCGCATGATGTGCGGCTCCGGGACGACGAGGGTCTCGCCGAAGCGGGTGTTGAACCGGCCGGCGAGGTCTCGGGAGAGCTCGAGGTGCTGGCGCTGGTCCTCCCCCACCGGCACGACGTTCGCGTCGTAGATGAGGATGTCGGCGGCCTGCAGGACGGGGTAGGTGAAGAGCCCGACGTTGGTGTTGGTGCCCCTGGCCGACTTGTCCTTGAACTGCGTCATCCGGCTCGCCTCGCCGAAACCGGTGAGCGTGCCGAGGACCCAGGCGAGCTCGGCGTGCTGGCTGATGTGGCTCTGGACGAACAGGACCGAGCGATCCGGGTCCACCCCCCCGGCGATGAACTGCGCGGCCGTGAGGCGGGTGCGCCGGCGCAGCACGGCGGGATCCGGCGCAACGGTGAGGGCATGGAGGTCGGCGACGAAGTAGAACGCGTCGTGCGTCTGCTGGAGCGTCACCCACTCGACGAGCGCCCCGATGTAGTTGCCGAGGTGGAGCGAGTCGCTCGTCGGCTGCATTCCGGACAGGCTGCGGGGCGTGGTCGTCGAAGACATGGCTGCATTCTGGCGCATCGGCTCCAGCCGACGAGCGACCGGAGGTCCACTACGCTGCCATCGACCTGGGGCCCGCCCCCGCCGGCGCCGCGCCCGAGGAGACCGATGTACACCCCCAAGCTGAGCTCCCGGCTCGCCGTCGAGGCCATCGGCACCTTCTGGCTCGTCTTCATCGGCTGCGGGTCCGCGATCTTCAACGGCCGGTTCGCCGTGCAGACCCTCGTCGACGGACAGCCGGTCCAGCTCGGCATCGGTCACCTCGGGGTCGCCATCGCCTTCGGCCTCGCCGTCACGACGATGGCCTACGCGATGGGGCACGTCTCGGGGGCGCACTTCAACCCCGCCGTCACGGTCGGGATCGCCGTGGCCCGGCGCTTCGACTGGAAGGACGTGCCGGCCTACGTCGGGGCCCAGGTCGTCGGCGGCCTGCTGGCGGGTGGGGCCCTGGCCGGCCTCGTGCGCTCGAAGGGTCTGCCGACCGCGGGCCACCTCGCCGCCAACGGCTTCGGCGAGCACTCCCCCGGCGGGTTCGGCCTGGGGGCGGTGCTCGTCGTCGAGGCGCTCGTCACGGCCTTCTTCGTCTACATCATCCTCGGCTCGACGAAGCAGGACGCCCCCAAGGGCTTCGCCCCACTCGCCATCGGCTTCGGGCTGCTGCTCGCCCACCTCGTGGCCATCCCGGTCAGCAACGCCTCGATCAACCCGGCCCGGTCCACGGCCGTCGCCTTCTTCAACGGCGACGGGGCCCCCGGCCAGCTCTGGGCCTTCTGGGCCGCTCCCCTCGTCGGGGCCCTCATCGCGGGCGCGACCTTCGCGTTCATCACCGGCGAGGACCGGTCCGAGATGGACATCGACGGCTCGACCGACGACGTCGCGAACGCGGCCGTCGACGAGCAGGGCCGACCGGTCCTCGACGACTGAACCGGGGACTTCATTCTGGAGCTTCATCTGCAGCAAATGAAGGTATGATCGACAGATGGCGAATCTGAAGATCACGCCTTCACCGGTGGCGCTCATCGGGGACCTCGTCGAGTCGCGGCGCGCCCCTGACCGGCAGTCCGTGCACGACCGCCTGCAGGCGTGCCTGTCCCGCACCAACGACCGGGTCGCGGCCACCGAGCCGCTCTCGATCCCGGCCGGTGACGAGTTCCAGGGCGTCTACCCCACCCTCGGCTCGGCCCTCGAGGCCGCGTTCCGGGTTCGGACCGGGCTGGGCCCCGACGTCGACGTGCGGTTCGGCCTGGGACGGGGGGCGATCGAGACCCTCGACCCGGTGCGCGGCATCCAGGACGGGCCGGCCTACTGGTCGGCCCGGGCCGCCATCGAGTCCGCCGAGGACCGCGCCCGCCGGGCCCGGACGCGCACGGCCCGCACCTCCTACGCCTCCACCGAGGACGACCAGGCGACGGTCACGGCCGTGGGGGCCGCGCTCGACTGTCTGGACTTCATGGTTGGCTCGCTCTCGGAGACATCGCACGAGATCCTCGGAGGACTGATGGACGGGATGACGCAGCAGGCCATCGCCGAGCACCTCGACCTCAGCGCGTCCGCGGTGTCCCAGCGGATCCGTCGTGACGGCATCGCCGTCGCGGTCGAGACGATGAACGACCTCATGGAGCTGCCATGACCTGGCTGGCGGTGACGCTCATCGGGATCGGACTGGCCGACCTCGTGCGCTCCCGGTCGAGCACCCGCTCCCACGTCCTTGCCCACGTCGTCGCGCCGGTGACGATCCTCGTCACCGCCGTCGTCTCCGGCCTGCACGGCTGGGCCGACGGCCTCGCGCTCCTCGTCGCGGCGGTGGGGAGCGCGGCCTGGATCGAGCTGTCGGCCCGCACCCAGCGTGACGGGCAGCGGGCCGGCCGGGCCCTCGGGGCGCTCGCGGCCACGCTCGTGGTCCCCCTCCTCTTCTCCGGGGCGGCCACCTCCCCCGACGGTCTGCTCGGGCGCTGGCTGCGCTGGGCGGACGTGCCCGGGCCCCTCTCACCCGAGCCGTCCCGGGTGCTGCTGCTGGCCGGTCTCGTGCTGCTCAACGTGGCCACGGCCAACGTGCTCGTCCGACTGGTGCTCCTCACCATCGGGGCCCTGCGGCCCGACCAGGTGGCCGCTCCACCGGTCCCCCAGCCCGCCGACCGCCTCAAGGGCGGGAGGTTGCTCGGACCGATGGAGCGGCTCGTCATCCTCGGCCTCGGCCTCGCCGGCGAGTTCGCCGCTGCCGGCCTCGTCATCGCGGCCAAGGGACTGCTCCGCTTCCCCGAGATCCAGGCGTCCGCCCGGTCCCACCCGACCTCGGCCGGCACCGGCGCCCCGTCAGGGTCCTACCCCGGCGGCCCGGCCGGCATCGACGACGTCACCGAGTACTTCCTCGTCGGCTCGTTCGTCAGCTGGATCGTCGCGCTCGCCTCGCTCGCCCTCGCCGCCTGAGACCGGCGCGTCCGGGGCCTCCCGCCTGCACTGATAGCGTCGGAACGTCCACAGCCACACCGATGTGAAGGGTCCACCCCGTGAGCACTCCCCCCGTCGCCGCACCTGTGAAGGTCGCCGTCACCGGCGCCGCAGGCCAGATCGGCTACAGCCTCCTGTTCCGCATCGCCAGCGGTGCGCTTCTCGGTCCCGACACCCCGGTCGAGCTCCGGCTCCTCGAGATCACCCCGGCCCTCAAGGCCCTCGAGGGGGTCGTCATGGAGCTGGACGACTGCGCCTTCCCGACGCTCGCCAAGGTCGAGATCGGTGACGACGCTGCGACGGTCTTCGACGGCGTCAACCACGCCCTGCTCGTCGGTGCCCGCCCGCGCGGCGCCGGCATGGAGCGCGGTGACCTCCTCGAGGCGAACGGCGGCATCTTCGCCCCGCAGGGCAAGGCGCTCAACGAGGTCGCGGCGGACGACGTGCGGATCACCATCACCGGCAACCCGGCCAACACCAACGCCCTCATCGCGATGTCCAACGCCCCGGACATCCCGACCGAGCGCTTCTCGGCCCTGACGCGCCTCGACCACAACCGCGCCATCGGCCAGCTCGCGAAGAAGCTCGGCGTCCCCGTCACCGAGATCCGGAAGATGACGATCTGGGGAAACCACTCGGCGACCCAGTACCCCGACCTCTTCCACGCCGAGGTCGGCGGTCGCAGCGCCGCCGAGGCCGTCGGTGACCAGGACTGGCTCGAGAACACCTTCATCCCCACGGTGGCCAAGCGCGGCGCCGCGATCATCGCGGCGCGCGGGGCCTCGTCCGCCGCGTCCGCCGCGTCGGCGACGATCGACCACGCCCGCACCTGGGTCGAGGGCACCGCCGAGGGTGACTGGGTCTCGATGGCCGTCCGCTCCGACGGCTCCTACGGCGTGCAGGAGGGGATCATCTCCTCCTTCCCCGTTACCGTCACCGACGGCCGGTGGAGCATCGTCCAGGGCCTCGACATCGACGACTTCTCGCGGGGCCGCATCGACGCCTCGGTGGCGGAGCTGGCCGAGGAGCGCGACGCCGTGAAGGGTCTCGGTCTGATCTGAGCAGCGCGCCGGCGTCCCGATCCGGGTCGTCGACGCCAGACGTGAGGGCCGGTCCCACCCCGTGGGGCCGGCGCTTCGCTGCGACCCCGGGCGCTCAGCAGCTCGGCGACGTCATTGCTGGGCGTCGTCATAGATCGGCGTCGTCATCGGCTCACCGACGTGGGCGGCACCCGCAGGCGGTCCCGGTCACCCGGGTTGAGGTTGACCGTGGCCGAGGCGATGAGCACCCCGACGCCGAGGCAGACGAGCACGATCACGTCGAAGACGCGGTTGCGCACGTGGAGCCCTCCCGCCCGTCGTTCGGGTCGGACGACGGCTCGCACCACGGCCGCACCGGTGAAGCCGACGAAGACCACCTGCCCCCCGAGTCGGATGTGGCCCAGGCCCATGATCAGGACCCCGGCGCCGACGACGACGGCCACGATCCACCACACGCCGAGCACGACGAACCCGCTGCCACGCCACTTCATCGGCTCGGCGACCCGCCCTGCGGCGCGGTGACCGTCACGCCTGCGCCACGGACGCCTCGGCGGCCGCGACGATGTTGCTCAGCAGCAGGGCCCGCGTCATGGGTCCGACGCCGCCCGGGTTGGGGCTGATCCAGCCCGCCACCTCAGCGACGTCGGGAGCGACGTCACCGGCGATCTTGCCGTCGACCCGGCTCACGCCGACGTCGAGGACGGCGGCGCCGGGCTTGACCATGGCCCCCGTGATGATGCCGGGGACGCCTGCTGCGGCGATGACGATGTCGGCCTGACGCACCTCTGCCGCGAGGTCCTTCGTCCCCGTGTGGCACAGGGTGACCGTCGCGTTCTCGCTCTTGCGGGTGAGGATGAGCCCGAGCGGTCGGCCCACGGTGAGGCCGCGCCCGACGACGACGACCTTCGCGCCGGCGATGGGCACGTCGTGGCGTCGCAGCAGTTCGATGCAGCCCATCGGGGTGCACGGCAGGGGCGCCGGCTTGCCCAGCACGAGCCACCCGAGGTTCATCGGGTGCAGACCGTCGACGTCCTTCTCCGGGGCGACTCGGGAGAGCAGGGCCATCTCGTCGAGGCCGGTCGGCTGCTGGACGAGGAAACCGGTGCACTCCGGGTCGGCGTTGAGCTCGTCGATGACTGCTTCGACCTCGGCCTGGGTGGCGCTCGCGGGGAGGTCCCGGCGGATGCTCGTGATGCCGATCTGAGCGCAGTCCTTGTGCTTGGCGTTGACGTACCAGTGGCTGCCCGGGTCGTCGCCCACGAGGACCGTCCCGAGGCCGGGGACGACTCCCACCGCCGCGAGGGCCGCGACCCGTCGGGTCAGCTCCTCCTTGATCGCTGCGAGCGTGGCCTTGCCGTCCAGGATCTGTGCCGTCACCTCGCCCATCCTGCCACTGTCGCCGGGCGCCGGGCGTCTGGGTCATCCTTACGGCCAAAGACGTCGACGAGCAGGTCGCCGCCTTCCGGACCGGCCGCTGTACGACGTGGGGCCTGCGTTGTCCACCGCCCTCCCCACGCGGCCCCGTACCGTGGCGCCATGTTCGCATTCGGTCGGCGTCCCCGGCGAAGCAGCTCGACCCGGCCCATGTCCTCGCCCTCCGCTCGCTGGTCAGAGGAGCACGCGGCTCACATGTTCGCCTTCGAGATGATCATGCTCCGGGAGCTCGAGCAGGACTCGATGACATGGCAGACCCCGGCCATCGCGCTCACGGCGCAGTCGTTCCTCCTCACCATTGCCCTCAACGAGGGCAATGCCACGTGGACACGTGCCCTGACGGCCTCCCTGGGCGTGGTCATCTCCGTGTTGTCGATCCAGCTGCTGTCGAAGCACATCTACCTCAACGCGATGGATCGAGCGCAACTCCGGCTCCTCGAGTCCGACATGGGGTTGCCGCCGATCAGCCAACGCACGTGGACCGACCCTCGAATCGAGCTCCCGAAGCAAGGATTCTGGGCTCGCCGCAGCAGCGCGTCGTGGTGGCGGCGAGGAATGGCGGTGTTCGCCCTGGCAAACATCGTGATTCTGCTCGTTGTCACGTATCCCCTGATCGCCGACTGGATCCAGGGCCTGCGGGCCGCCCGGTGAGCGTCGCGCTCGCGTTGGCCAGGCCCGAGGGGGGCGGGTCCACGTCCCGGGAACCCAGCGCCTCTCGAGGCCGGTGGCGGGCTGGGGACTACGAGCCGGCGCCGCGACTGCGGTGGAGCGTGTTGGCCCACGACAGGATCGAGGCGGCGGGCGTGACCCCGACCGGCCGCTGCCGGACGGTCGTCGCCGCGCACCTCGAGGCCACGACCGAGGCCCAGTCGTCATGAGTCGCGCCCGCCTCGTCGTCAGGCCCGTCGCCGCACCATGACCACCACTCCGGGATCGGGAGGATCATCGGTCCAGCACCGCGAGGTTGGTCCGGACCTGGACACGAGGCCGTAGCGGGGTCGTCCTGGACGCCCGTACGGCGAAGCGGGCGGGCCGCGGCGAGGGGCGTGAAGGGCGTGAGGGGCGAGCAGCGCGGGTCATGGCTTCACTGTACCTGCCCTTGCCCGGAAATATCCTGTTTGTTTACTAAATGATGCCCTATCGGAGGATCGATGGCGAGAGGGACCCCGCGCGGCGGCGAGGTCCCTCTCCAGCGTTCCCGCGGCGCGGGTCAGCGGTTGATGTAGCGCACCGCACTTCCCGCCGGGTAGAGGACCCGGCTCCCGGAGATGGCGAGCCGCTGGGTGCTCATCCCGCTGGGCACCGCAGCCGTGACCCGCAGCGTCGCGGGGTCGACGACATACACCTTGTCCATCGCGGCGAGGTAGAAGACCCCATCGGCGTAGACCAGGTCGGCGTTGCGGTAGACGGCGCCGGTCGTCGCGGGCGCCGGATAGACCATCACCCTCCGCAGCAGCGTGCCGGTGCGGCGGTCGAGCTCGACGAGGAGTGGCCCCGAGGCCGCCCACAGCGAGCCACCCGGTCCCATCGCGATGGCGCCCATGGACTCCGCCCCCGGGATCGGGGTCGACTCCCAGAGCTTGCGCTTCGTCGACGCGTCATACGCGAACACCTTTGCGGAGCCGGAGCTCGGAGCAGCGCCCAGCCCACCCCACCGCGACGTCCCGCCGTAGACGACGTTGCCGTATGCCGTGAGGCTCACCACGCTCTGGTCGGCGACCGGCTGCGGGACGATGACCGGAGCCGACGTGTCGCCGTTGAAGTAGCCGAGGACGCCGCCACGGACGCCGTACTTGGGCACCGTGCCGAAGAAGGTCCGCGCACCGGACGTGGCCCACGCCATCGGCCGGTCCTGCCGGTGGCTCGAGCCCAGCGACGCCACGAGCCTCGGGTTCGAACCATCGACCCACGGCTTGGCCGTGTCGTAGCGGAAGACCTTGCCGCCCGTGTACGTCCCGAGGTACTGGAACGACCCGTGGGCCGCGCTGCCCTCGATCTCACCGATGCTGTTGGCCACGCCCACCCGAGCCGGGTACTGCGGGCCCACACCGGTCGTGGGGTTGAGCACACCGAGGCTCGCTCCCCCGAAGCCCCCGGCGTACACCGATCCGTGAACACCCTCGTTGAGCGTCTTGATCCGCATCTTCGTCGGCGCGAACTTGACGGGGTAGGTGGCTGTCCGGTGGGTGGACAGGTTGATCGCCCGTACGGCTCCGACCGGGTCGTAGGCCAGCAGCCACTGGCCCGACACCCCACCGAGCGTGGTCGAGACGACGAGTCGATCCCGGCCGGGGCTCATCGCGGTGCTCGCGACCGACGCCTTGGCGCCGGTCCGTGAGTTGACGGCCCACAGCTGCTTGTAACTGAAGTAGTAGAACCGTCCGCTCGAGTCGAGCGCGGAGGGCGTCTGGGCCGCCATGTTCGCCGCGACGCTCCACGACCCGGTCCACGTGTCGTAGAGCCGTCGCTCACCGGCATACTTGGCGCCGGAGGCGGTGACCCCCGACGGGGTCCGCACGAGCAGGTAGCGGCCGAGCAGCTCCACGTCCGAGACGGTCCCCGTCGTGATGTCCGCGGGCAGTGCGATCCGCTTCTTGGACGCCGAGTTGGACAGCGAGACCCGCATCACGGCCGGGTACGTCGAGCCCAGGCCGACGTAGGCGTAGCTCCCGTCGACGGCGAGACCGCGCGCGTAGGCGTGGCCCGTGCTCACCGAACCCAGGGACGTGATCTTGTTCGTGCTCGGGTTGTAGTTCCACAGTTCTGAGGCCGGATAGGACACCCCCCAGATGCGGCCGTCGGGGCCCTTCTCGAGGTCCCAGACCGTCGTCGCCTTCGGGGTCACCCGGCCGAGGTCGCGCAGGGTCTTGGTCGACGAGAGGTAGCGGAAGAGGTGCCCGCCGCTGCCCGCCACGTAGAGGCTGCCGTCTGTGCCCGTCGTCAGGCCCCACCCGACATTCGTCCCGGTGAGGGTGCGCCGCACCTCGACGGCCCCGGTCTGAACGTCAAGCATCTGCAGCTCGGCCGGCTCACCCGAGACGACGCTGAACAGCTTGGGGCGGCCGGCGATGACGACGGCGGCCGTCGTGTTGGTGCTGGAGAAGCCGTTGAGGGGCTGGCTCAGGCCGGCAGTGCTGTAGCCGTGGACGGCGGCGCCGGCGGCAGGCAGGAAGGAGATGGCGTCGATGTCCGCGGTTGCGGTGCCGGCAACGGACACGCCGAAGTCGACCGTGGCGTAGTGAGCGTTCGCCGGTGCCGTCACTCGCCGCGCGACGAGGCTCCACGAGTTGAGCCGGCCGCTGACGGCGTAGCTCTGCGCGCGCACGAGGCGCCGCGCGCTGTCGTACCACCGGATCGTCTGCGTCAACGACCCCCCGGCAGGACGGACCCAGGCGCGCAGGTCATGACTGACTCCGGGGAAGACCTCGATCCTCGCGCTGCGGACGAGCACGGATCCGCGCGTCGTCCGGTCGGCGATGTGCAGTGAGTGCGAGCCGAGCCGCGCCTGGGCCGAGGTCACGGTCGCCGAGGCGCCGCCGGTCGTCGCCCTGGACCACCCGGGGACGGCTGCGGTCGAGGTCGCGGCCGACTCGAAGCTCGGGTTGGCCACCGACGGGCTGATGATCCCGATCGCGTCCCACCAGACGGTGGAGACGGCGGCATTCGCGGATGAGACCTGCACGACGACGGACCGAGCGGCCGCCGGTGCGGTCCCGTGCACCTCGACGCGCGACCAGACCATCGACGCCCCCGTCGACGGCGTCGAGTGGCGCGCGATGACCCGGCCTGAGGAATCGGCGAAGAGCAGGCTGAGGCTTTGAACTCCCCGCGTCGTGTACGCATACCCCTGCGCGTGGTAGACGGCGCCCGGACGGACCGCGACGCGGCGACTCACGATCGACGGTTGCCTCGAGGAGGTGTCCTCGACGAGCAGCGAACGTGACCCGGAGATCGCGCGGCTCGTGGTGACCACACCCCGGTTCGACCCCGGCGCGGTCACGACCCAGCCCCTCGGAGTCAGGCCGACGGTCTCGAAGTCGCCGTAGGCGTAGCCCGACGTCACCTTCTCCAGTGCGGTGGCCGGGACCGACCCTGCGACGACCATGGCCACACAGGTCAGGGCGAGGACGACCACGGACCTCAGGGCGTGGAGCCTTGGGCGGACAGGGCGGGAGGGGGGCACCGATGGTGCGAGGAGGGCAACCACCTGCGAGAGGGTACCCGCGGTTTGCCTGACATGTCGCGGTGAAAGTGGTATAGACGAATGCCTGGTCGGGAGCTGACGAGTTCGGCCGCGTCTGGCGATCGGACCGCTCCGGCCCGGTGATTTCCACGGGGTCATCGGTTCATCGATTTGAGCTCGGTGCCCACGGCGTAGTAGACCCGGTCCTGGGTGAGGGCCATCCGCGGTGTGGTGATCCCGCCAGGCACGGCCGCGGTGACGCGCAGCGTGGCCGGGTCGACGACGTAGATCTTGTCCATCGCCGCGAGGTAGAAGACGCCGTCGGCATAGACCAGATCAGCGTTCCGCAGGACGGCTCCTGTGGTCGCCGGCGCCGGATAGATCATCACCTTGCGCAGCAAGGCCCCGTTGCGCGGGTCGAGCTCAACCAGGAGAGGACCTGAGGCTGCCCACAGCGAACCGCCGGGACCCATCGACACCGCGCCGAACGCCTCGACGCCGGGAAGCGGCGTCGACTCCCACAGCTTCCGCTGGGTCGAGGCGTCGTAGGCGAACACCTTGGCCGAGGCCTGGGTGGGCGTGGCGCCCAGACCACCCCAGCGTGACGTGCCGCCATAGACGACGTTGCCTGCTGCGGCGAGCGAGATGACGCTCTGCTCCTTCACCGGATCGGGGACGATGGTCGGCACGGCCGTGTCGTCGTCGATGACGCCGAGCGCGCCCCCGAGGACGCCGTACTTGGGGATGGTGCCGAAGAAGGTCCGCGCACCGGCCGTCGCCCACGCGATGGGTCGGCCCTGCCCGTAGCTGGTCGCGAGCGAGTCGATGAGCTTCGGGTTCGACCCGTCGACCCAGGGCTGCTTCGTGTTGTAGCGGAAGATGTTGCCGCCGGTGTAGGTGCCGAGGTACTGGTAGTTGCCGTGGAGTATCGACCCCTCCACCTCACCGATGACGTCAACCCCGCCGGGGGCCGACGGATACTGGTCGTAAGACCCGGTGTCCGGCTGGACGACCGAGAGGCTCGGGCCCCCGAAGCCGCCGACATAGACGGATCCGCCCGGACCCAGGGCGACTGACTTGATCCGCATCTTCGTGGGCAGGAAGCGAACGGGAAACGACCGCTCGACGAAGCTGCTCAGCTCGAAGGCTCGGACGATGCCGTACGGGTCGTAGGCGAGCAGCCACTCCCCCGCGATCCCGTCGATGGTCGCCTTGAGGACCATCCGCTCGCGCCCCGCCACCATGGTCGTGGGGGCGACCGACGTCTTGTCACCCGTGGCGCCGTCGACGGCCCAGAGCTGCTTGTAGCTGAGGTAGAAGAACCGCCCACCGGAATCGGCCTCGGACGGGGACTGGGCGTTCATGTTGGCCGAGACGTCCCACGAACCGGTCTGCGTGTCATACAGACGGCGCTCACCCCCGTAGCTCACACCGGAGAAAGCAACGCCGGCGGGGGTCCGGACCATGAGGAAACGGCCGAGCTTCTCCAGCTCGGTGACGTTGCCGGATGTGACCGGGGTCGGCAGGGGAATCTCGACCGTGTTCGACGGGTTCGAGAGATCGATCCGGATGATCGTCGGGTTCACGGATCCCACGCCGACATAGGCGTAGCTGCCGTCGACCGCGAGACTGCGTGCGTAGTCGTGGCTCGCGCTCACGCTGCCGAGGCGGGTGAAGCCGCCGCCGGACGGGTCGTAGGACCACAGTTGCGAGTCCGGATATGACACCCCCCAGATCCTGCCGTCGGACGACGTCTCGAGGTCCCACACCGTGGTGCTGGTCGAGGTGGCCTGGCCGAGGTCCTCGACGGCCTTGGTGGCCGGGAGGTAGCGCCACAGGTGGCCCCCGCTCCCGCCGAAGTAGATGTTGCCGTCCCCGGCTTCCGTGAGCGTCCAGCCCACGTCCATTCCGGTGACGGGCACCCGCACCTCGACGTTGCCGGTCGTGAGGTCCGCCAGCTGGAATTCGGCTGGGTAGCCGGAGATCAGGGTGAAGACCTTGACTCGGCCGGCGATGACCTTGACGCCGGACGTGTTCGAGTTCGAGAAGGCATCGAGCGGCTCACCGCTCGAGGTGGAGGTGTAGGCGTGCACGGCGGCCCCCGGCGCCGGCCCGACGGTGAGCGCATCCCACGTGCCCGTCGACTTTCCGACGACGGCCGTGGTCAGCTGCACGGCGAGGAACTGGGCGTTGGTCGGTGCGGTCACGTGACCGTAGAAGAGGCTCCAGGTGTTGAGAGGCTTGGAGACGGGCAACCGCTCCATCCCGATGAGGCTGCGGGCCGCGTCGTACCAGCGGACGTTGAGTGAGAAGGCCCCGACGGTGGGGCGCACCCAGGCCCGCACCTCGTGCTTGACGCCCGCGAAGGCCGGCACGAGAGAGCTGCTGACCATCGCGATCCCGGTGGAGGTGGTGTCGACGAGCTCGATGGACGTCCTGCCCAGCCTGGCCTGCGCGGTGGACAACGCGATGGAGGCGCCGCCTGACTTGTAGGTCGACCAACCCGGAACCGGTGCCGTCGACGTCGGGGCGTCCTCGAAGCTGCCGTTGGGCAGGACCGGGTTGATCACGGCGAGGGCGTCCCACCACACCTGCGAGACGGCGGCGTTGGTCGACGAGATCTGGATGGAGGCCGTCGCCGCGGCCGCCGGGGCGGTGGCATGGGTCTCGATCCGCGACCACACCATCACGGCGCCCGTCGTCTGGGTGGTCACGCTGCTCAGTCGGTCTCCGGAGTCGTCGTAGAAGTTGATCGTCAGCGACTGGACGCCCTTCGTGGAGTAGGCGTAGCCCTGCCCGTGGTAGGGCGTACCGGGCGTCACCGCGAACCGGGGCCGGGCCACCACGACCGGTGCCGTCGACGAGGTGTCGTCGACGAGCAGCGAGCGCACACCGCTGATCGCTCGGCTCGACGAGACGACCGCGCGGTTCGGCGAGAGAGCGCTGACCGTCCAGCCCTGCGGTGTCAGTCCAGGGGTCTCGAAGTCACCCGCAGGGTAGCCCGAGGTCACGGGCTCGAGGGCCGCGACCGTGGCCGGGACGACGACCTGGATCCCCGCCACCAGGGCCACCGAGACCGTCGCGACGCCGAGGACACGCACGAGCGAGCGCAAGTGGACGATGCGGGAGCGGAGGGTCGAGCAAAGAGAGGGGGTCACATATCGGAAGGTATCCATACTTATACGGACATGTCAGCCGAAGAGCCGTATAACACTTATACCTCTCATCAGGTGAAGAGAGAGACACCGCATCCCCCCTACACTTGCGGCGTGGACAGCACCCGAGAGCACGAGCACGAGCCGGACCTCTTCGACGACGAGGGCCACGATGACGACGACTTCGGGGCGGGCGAGACTCCTCGCCGCGAGAAGCGGCGCAACCGCAAGATCCTCGTCGGCGCCCTCGTGCTGCTGCTCGTGCCGGTGCTCGTGGTCGGCGGCTACCTGGCCTGGCTCAACCACATCGTGACCAACAACGTCAAGCAGGAGCTGCTGCTCCCCGACGGCACCCGGCCCACCGACGGCTCGGGTCAGCCCGTCGACCAGCCCGCCGCCAACGGCACGAACTACCTCATCATCGGCAACGACGCCGGACCGGGCCGCGAGGGTGCCCGCTCGGACGTCATGGTGCTCGTCCACGTGCCCGACGACCACCGGGACGTGACGCTCATCCACTTCCCCCGCGACCTCTACGTCGACATCCCCGGCAAGGGTAAGAACAAGCTCAACGCGGCCTACGCGTTCGGTGGGGCTCCCCTGCTCGTGACGACGATGCAGAACATGCTCGGAATCGAGGTCGACCATGTGGCGATGCTCGGGTTCGAGGGCTTCAAGAGCATGACCGACGCCGTCGGCGGGGTCGACGTCAACGTCGCCGAGCCCAGCGTGTCCAACGGGTTCACCTTCACGAAGGGCACGATGCACATGGGCGGAGACGAAGCCTTGGCCTTCGTGCGCGAGCGCAAGCAGCTCTCCGAGGGCGACATCTCCCGCGGCCAGCGTCAGCTCGCCTTCATCAAGGCCCTCATGCTCAAGACCCTGAGCCGCGACACCCTCGCCAACCCCGTGCAGCTGAAGAACTTCGTCGAGGCGGCCACGAACAACCTCACCGTCGACCAGAAGCTCGACGTCGGCACGATGCGCTCCGAGGCACTCGCCCTGCGCAACCTGCGCGGCAGTGACATCCGCTTCGTCACGGCACCGTTCACCGGCTTCGGCACCAGCCCCGACGGGCAGTCCATCGACATCGTGGACGAGGTGAAGATGTCCGATCTCGGGGAGGCCATCCGCACCGACACCCTCGAGTCCTACTCCTGACCAGGTTCTCGACGGGCCGGGTCGACCGGCTTCCGATAATCTGGCTGCGACCAGCCACGGTCCGCGTCATCGGCCGGACCGCGCGCCCCGCGACAGGAATCGAGTGGTCGTAACTTGAGCATGTCGAGTCACACGACAGGGCCGCAGGCACCGCGGTGGCCGCGGCTGCTGCTCATGCTGCTCGACGTCGCCCTGCTCGTCGTCGTGGTCGTCGTGCTGGCAGCCGCCCGCTATGACATGACGTTCTCGCGGGTCAACCGATCCGGCATCGCCCTGGCGCTGGCCCTCTCCTGCCTGGGCTACCTCGCGACCTACGGCCTTCTCGTCGCCCGCCGCTACCGCTGGGCCAGCACCGACGAGATGCTCGGCCTCGGGATGGTGGCGCTGTGCCTCGGCGCGTCCCTCAGCGCAGCCGCGGTCCTCACCCAGCCCTCGATCATCCCGTTGTCGGTCGCCATCGCGGTCGCACCGTGCGCGGGCAGCGCCTGGCTCGTCCTGCGCTACTTCGCCGTGTTCGTGCACCGGGCGCGTCGGCAGCGCAGCGGGAGCAGCGGTCGCAGAGCCGTCGTCGTGGGTGCCGGCTCCGGCGGCCAGCAGGCGGTGGCCATGATGCTGCAGGATGCTGACGCCGCCCTCCACCCCGTCGCCCTCGTCGACGACGACCCGGCCAAGCGACACCTCGGTTTCCTCGGGGTCCGAGTCGCCGGTCGCCTCGACGACCTCGCGGACGTCGTCCGCTCGACCCGCGCCGAGGTCATCCTCTTCGCCATCCCCTCGGCGCCCCCCGGCACCGTCGAGCGCGTCGTCACGGCGGCAGCGGACAGCGGCAGCGAGCTGCTCGTCCTGCCGTCCTTCTCGGAGATGCTCGTGTCCGAGGGCGCCCCCGCCGAGACGACGCCGCGAGCCGGCTCCCACGTCGAGATCCCTCGCCAGGCCTTCCGTCCCATCCTCCTCGAGGACCTGCTCGGTCGCGGGTCGGTCGAGACGGACACCGCCGCCATCGGCGCCTACCTCGACGGCAAGACCGTCCTGGTGACGGGGGCGGGGGGATCGATCGGCTCGCAGCTGTGCCGCGAGATCGCCCGGTACCGTCCGGCCAGGCTCGTCATGACCGACCGGGACGACAGCCTCCTTCACGCGGTGCAGCTCTCGATCAGCGGTCAGGCCTCCCTCGAGTCCCCCGACCTCGTCCTCGGCGACCTCCGCACGCCCGGCTTCATCCCCGACCTCGTCGGCTCGGTGCGACCCGATGTCGTCTTCCATGCCGCCGCGATCAAGCACCTCACGCTGGCAGAGCGCTTCCCCGCAGAGGCCTTCCTCACCAACGTCGTGGCCACGACCGACCTGCTGCGTGCGTGCGTCACCGCGGACGTCGACCGGTTCGTCAACATCTCTACCGACAAGGCCGCCGACCCGCAGAGCGTGCTGGGCTACACCAAGCGGGTGACCGAGCTGCTGACCGCCACCTTCGGAGCGACCGCCTCGAGCGACGCGCGCTACATGTCGGTGCGCTTCGGCAACGTCCTCGGCTCCCGCGGCTCGGCCCTGACGACCTTCGCGGCCCAGCTCGCAGCCGGACGGCCCATCACCATCACGTCCCCGGAGATGACGCGCTACTTCATGACCGTCCACGAGGCGTGCCAGCTCGTCCTCCAGGCTGCGGTCGACGGCCAGACCAGTGACGGGCTCGTCCTCGACATGGGCTCCGAGCACAACATCGAGCAGCTGGCTCGCCGGTTCGCCACGCTCCAGGGTTTCGCCGAGCCGGAGATCGTCTACACGGGGGTGCGGCCCGGTGAGAAGCTCGCCGAGACGACCTTGGCCATCGACGAGCCGGATGAGCGTCCGTTCCATCCGCTCATCAGCCGTGTCCTCATCCCGACACTGCCCCGAGACCTCCTGCTCGACATCGCGCAGCTGCGCACGGGTGCCGTCGACGTCGGTGGCCCCGCGCTCGTGAACGAGTGGCTCCGCGACGCGGTCGGCCTCGCGCCCACCGACCTGGGCGAGTCGGGCCGCACGGATGCCCGCCGGCCCCTCCCGAGCCCTCCCGAGGAGGCACCGCGGGACCGGCGCCCCGCGGAGTCCGGGACCGCCACCACGGCGAACGCCCCGGCGTGGACCAGCCAGCCGTGAGCATCGCGCTGGCCGCGACCCTCGTCGGCGCCATGGCCGTGTCCGCTGCCGTCATCGTCGCCGTCCTGCCCCTGCTGCGCCGCCGAGGCGTCGTCGACGTCCCCGTCGACCGTTCGATGCACACGGCGCCGACCCCCCGCGGCGGTGGCCTCGGCATCGTCGCCGCGACCCTGGCGTCATTCGCAGGAGCGGGCCTCGCGGTGCCCCAGCTGCCGCCGACGGCCGGACGCGACCTCGCCTTCGCCCTGCTCCCCCTCATCGCGATGGCGGCGATCGGCCTCGTCGACGACCTCCACACCCTGTCAGTGCTCCCCCGCCTCGGCGCCCAGGCCGCCGTTGCCGTCAGCTGGGCCGCCATCGCTCCCCTCGTCGCGCACCGCCATGCCGTCTGGGTGCCGCTCGCGGTGCTCGGCACGATCCTGCTCGTCAACGTCACGAACTTCATGGACGGCATCAACGGCCTCGTCTCCGGACACGCCGTCATCACCTCCGCCTGGTATGCCGTCGTCGCCATCGTCGTCGACGTCCCGGCGGCGGCCCTGCTGGCCCTGGCCGTGCTCGGGGGCTCCCTGGGGTTCCTCCCCTTCAACGTCCCCCACGCCCGGATCTTCCTCGGCGACGTGGGCTCCTACGCCCTCGGGGCCGCGTGGGCCGTGCTCGGTCTGTGGCTCGTGCTCTCCAGGGCTCCATCGGAGGCCGTGCTGGCCCCCCTCGTCATCGTGCTCGCGGACTCGCTGGCCACCTTGGTGCGACGGATGGTCAACGGGGACCGGATCTTCGAGCCACACCGGCTGCACGTCTACCAACGGCTCACCCACTCCGGCTGGAGCCACCTGCGCACCTCCAGCGTCGTGTGCGGGCTCACCCTGGTGTGCGCCCTGCTCGCAGTCCCGGGCCTGCTCGACGCCGGACGGCTGGTCCGGCTCTCGGCGGTCGGCGTCATGCTCGCCACGGCAGCCGGCTACCTCGCGCTGCCCGCCCTGAGGGGCGGACGAGCCCGGTGGGCGGCGGTGACGACCGAGCTCCAGGGCTGATCGCCGGGCGACCGACCCACTCGGCGCCGTTCCGTGCTCAGTTCGTCGTCTGCTGGTCCCGCACGGCACAATGTCGCTCATGCGCCGATTCAAGGGGACCGACCTCGGGCTGGGGATCGTGGCCGTCGCGGTCAACGTCCTGCTCGTGACCGGCGTCATCATGGTCACCGGAGGCGGCCCCGACAACGCGACAGCGGCGTCCCCCGCAGCGAGCCCGACGGCGACGGAGAGCGCGACGACGGCGCGCCCCGCGCCGACGACCACTCCCGTGTCGCCGACGCTGAGGTCGCTGGCCACCGTCAGGCAGCCCGTCACGCTGGCCGTCCTCGGAGACGGGACCGGTGACGAGGAGGGTGAGTGGGTGACGGCCCTCGGAATGCTGCTCGGGAGCAGCCACCGGGTCACGGTGCACAACCTCGATGCGTCTGACCCGACGCGCTATGCGGACGACCTCACCTACGGCAGGACGGGACCGGCCTTCACCATCTGGAACGGCAGCCGACGCGGCGTGACCGCCGACTACGCCGTCACCCGTCTGCCCTTCCTCGTGCCCGTGCGTCCCGACGCGGTGCTGCTCAGCTACGGTCGCCACGACACGGCAGGCACCATCGGCGCGCGACTCGACACCGTCCTGAGTACCGTTCGCCGCACCTGGCCCGGGACGTCGGTCTCCGTCGTCCTCCAGGCCCCCGAACGCGATGACGTGAGCAAGGCCGTGCGCGACGCGGCCCAGGCCTGGGCGAAGAAGCGTGCCCTGTCGACCGTCGACGTCGCTGCCGCGCTGCGCCGGGCGGGGGACCCGAACCGGTTCGTCTCCCTCGTCGACCCGCCGAGTGTCAACCAGCTGGGCGGCCGGTTCTGGGCCCTGGCGGTCTACCGCGCCCTCGGCGGCGTCGCCCCCGACCCGGTCGCGACTCCCCCTGCCCCGCGCAGCTCCTCGCTCCCGTCTGCCTCGGCGCAGGCCACGCCGGCCCCGAGCACGACGACCCGGGCCACGCCGTCGCGTCCCGTGACACCTCCGCGGCCCCGCTACACCCCACCCACCGTGCCGACCACCGTCCCCGAACCGCCGACGGGCACGCCCACGCCCACGGCAACCTCCACTCCGACCGCGACCTCCTCGACCTCCGCCGTTCCGACCACCACGACCACCACGGCCCCCACGACGACTTCGAGCCCGACGACCGACCCGTCCGCGGTCGTCGCCCCGTGAAGGTGCTGCTCCTCACGCACTACTACGACCCGGAGATCGGTGCGCCCCAGCAGCGCTGGTCCGCCCTGGTGGAACGGTTCGTCCGGGCTGGGCACCGGGTCAGCGTCCTCGCCCCGGCGCCGCACTATCCCGCCGGCGCACTCCGGCCGGAGCACCGGCGACTGGCGCCCGGAAGCATCCACGCGGGACGGCACGGTGAGACGGTGCACCGGACCTCCTACCGGCCCTACGGCACCCGGGTCGGCTCCCGGCTCGCCGACCAGGTCGTCGCCGCTGCGAGCGCCGTCCGACTGGCCTCCTCCCGCTTCCGCCGACAGCCCCCGGACGTCGTCATCGCGACCGTGCCCTCGTTGCCGATGCTCGCGGCCGGCTCTGCCGTCGCGCGGATGCTGGGTGTCCCCCTCGTCGTGGAGATGCGCGACGCGTGGCCTGACCTGCTCGACGTCGCCGACGAGTGGGACCTCGCGGCCCCCGGTGACGTCCCCGCCCCGGACAGCGATCGGGGCGCCGCCGGCGAGGTGATCCAGGCCCACCCTGGGTCCGCGGCGACCGGCCTGGCCGACAGGCTGACCTCCGGCCTGCGCCGAGGTGGCACGGACGCACTCCACCGCACCGCCACGAGCCTGCAGCGCCGCAGCGCCGCGGTGGTGACGACGACCGAGAGCTTCGCCCAGACCCTCCGCGACCGGGGGGTCGAGCCGGTGCACGTGGTGCGTAACGGTGCCCACCCCATCGATGGGTGGACCGGGGGGTCCGGGCCCGGCCCGGCCGGCACGCTCCGGGTCCTCTATGCCGGGACGATCGGGCGCGCCCAGGGCCTCACCACCGTCGTCAAGGCCGCCAGCATCGCCTCCCGCGCCGGGACGCGGCTCGAGGTGCGGGTCCTCGGCACCGGCGCCGAGGAGGAGCTGCTCCGGGCCCTCGCGCGTCGTCTCGGCGCCCCGGTGGACGTGTGCGGACCGGTCCCCCGAGCCGAGCTCGTCGAGCACTACGGCTGGGCGGACTCGGTGCTCGTCGCGCTGCGACCGTGGCGCGGGCTGTCCCTCACGGTGCCATCCAAGCTCTACGAGGCGATGTCCCTCGGGCTGCACGTGACCGCCTCGGTCTCCGGTGAGGCCGCGCGGATCGTGCGCGAGACCGCCGCGGGTGACGTCTGCCCACCCGGCGACGAGCACGCCCTCGCCAGCCTGTGGACGGAGCTCGCGGATGACCGGAGCCGCCTCGAGGTGGGCCCCGCCGCGGCTGCGTGGGTGCGTGAGCACGCGAGCGATGACCGCCTCGCCAGCGACTACCTGTCGGTGCTCGAGTCGGTGGTCAGCCCGTGACGACGGACGCCGGTCACCCCGTGGCGCCGGCACGCCGCCTGCGCCAGACCGTGCTCCTCGCCAACGTCGCGTGGCGGCACGTGCAGGACGACCCGGCCCTGCTGTCCGTCCAGGCGATGCGGCGCCTCCCCTCCGCCGCACGAGACCGCGTCGCCAACCTCTTTCTGCGCCGAGGCTCCAGTGATGTGCTCCGGGCCCTCGGGCTCTTCCTCGCCGACCGTCCGGACGAGGTGCGGGCGCTGCTCGCCGACGCCCGGCCCCGCACCGGGCTCGGCAGCAGGCTGCTCGTCGAGCTCGCCATCCAGGTCGGAGTCCAGCTCCCCGCGGGTGCACCGCCCTCGGCCAGGGCCCGGTCGGAGTGGAGCCGGGGGGACCTCGCGGCCGCACTGGGAATCCTGTCGACGGCTCGAGGTCGAGCCGTGGCCCGACAGCGAGCACGTCTCGCGTCCGACCGGATGACCATGACGCCCGGTTACCGGGTGCCGCCCCCCGCCGGCCCGGCCCGGTCGACCGCGCGGTCAAACGCGGGTGCACCGCCGCGGCCCAGGTCGCCGTCGCCCACACCTCGAGTCCTCCACCTGCTGACGAACTCGCTCCCGCAGACCAGCTCGGGATATGCCTTGCGCTCGCACTCCATCCTCAGGGCGCAGCGGGACGAAGGGCTGGCAGTCGAGGCGTTCACCCGTCTGGGCTACCCCGTGACGATCGGCCGGCCGGGCGCCCGCGAGGTCGACGTCGTCGACGGCGTGACCTATCGACGACTCGTCCCGGGTCAGCTGGCTCCCACGAGCGAGGGACGCCTCGTGCAGACGGCCGAGATGCTCGTGGCCCACGTCGTGCGTTTCCAGCCGACCGTGCTCCACACGACGACGCACTTCACCAACGCACTCGTCCTTGAGGCGGTCGCCGGGGCCACCGGGCTCCCGTGGGTCTACGAGGTGCGTGGGCAGCTGGAGAAGACATGGATGGCCTCCCGCCCGGCAGCCGAGCAGGAGGCCACCCTGCTGAGCGAGCGCTTCCGGCTCTGGCAGGACATGGAGACGGAGATGGCCCGTGCGGCCGACCACGTCGTCGCCCTGTCGGCCGCCCTCCGCGACGACCTCGTCTCCCGCGGAGTCCCTGCGAGCCAGATCACCGTCGTGCCCAATGCCGTCGACTCGGCGCTGCTCGGGACGGCGACCGCCCCCGTCGAGGCTCGACACGTGCTCGGCCTTCCGACCGACGGGTTCTGGGTGGGCACGGTGTCCTCGCTCGTCGCCTACGAGGGCCTCGACGTGCTCCTCGATGCCGTGGCCATTCTCCGAGGCCGTGGGCTGGACGTGCGCTGCGCGCTCGTCGGTGACGGCGTGGCCCGCCCGGCGCTGCTCGCGCAGGTGGAGCGTCTGGGTCTGCGCGACGCGGTCCTTCTTCCCGGACGGGTCGACCGGGGCGCGGCGGCCGCCTGGCACCGAGCGCTCGACGTCTTCGTCGTGCCGCGACAGGACGTCGACGTGTGCCGGTCGGTGACTCCGCTCAAGCCCATCGAGGCGATGGCCGTGGGTCGACCCGTCGTCGCGAGTGACCTGCCCGCGCTCGCGGAGATCGTTGCCGTGCCCGGCACCGGGCTCTTGGCGCGCCCAGACGACGCTCAGGACCTGGCCACTAGACTTCAGGCGCTGCATGACGACGAGGCCCTGCGACTGCGCCTCGGAGCGGCCGGGCGTGACTTCGCGGCGACGCGCACGTGGCAGGGCATGGCCGCGCGCTACCGAAATCTTTACGAGCACCTGGAGGGCCAGCGCTGATGCGCCGACGCAACAAGGTCCAGGCGGCCCTTGCGGAACTCGACGCCGCCACGTTCGACGAGACCGACCTCAGCCGCCTCCGCCCGGTGGGGCAGCGCCAGCCGCTGGGTCCGTATGTCGCCTCGCTGTGGGGCCGTCGTCACTTCATCTGGGCGGACTCCCGCGCGCGAGCCTTCAGCGGCAACCGGGACACGATCCTCGGCCGCTTCTGGCTCGTGGGGCGCCCCCTGCTCGACGGCCTGATGTTCTACGTCATCTTCGGTCTACTCCTCGGCGCGTCCCGGGGGGTCCCGAATTACATCGGCTTCCTCCTCATCGGTGTCTTCATGTTCTCGTTCACATCTCGGGCGCTCACAGGCGGCTCGACCGTCATGACTGGCGGCAAGACGCTGATGCGCGCCTTCTCCTTCCCGCGGGCATCCATTCCGCTGGGGCTCGTCATCCGCGAGGCGATCTCGATGCTGCCGGTGATGGTGACCATGATGGTCTTGATCATTGCGATCCCGCCCCACGCAGTGATCACGTGGCGGTGGTTGCTCTTCCCGGTCGTCTTCTTCCTCCAGGTGCTCTTCAACACCGGGCTCGTCTTCTACGCGGGGCGCCTCACCAGCGCCATTCCCGACCTGCGCATGCTGATGGGATTCTTCACCATGCTGTGGCGCTACGGGTCCGGCGTGATGTTCTCCCTGGACAAGTTCGTCACCCACCCGACGGTGCTCGAGATCCTCCAGCTCAACCCGGCCTACTGCGTGCTCGAGCTGTCCCGCGAGCTGCTGCTCTACGGGACGACGCCCGACCCCAAGCTGTGGCTCACCCTCACCGCCTGGGCCGTCATCACGCCGGCGCTCAGCTTCCTCTACTTCTGGCAGGCCGAGGAGGACTACGCCCGTGAGTGACGACCTCGTGACGGGGGCCGACCTCGCCTCCTCGGACCGCGAGTCCCCCAACGCCGACGAGCCGGAGCAGGACCCGACCGAGCCGAAGAAGGGTATCGAGGTCCCCCTCGGCCGGCCCTCCGTCGTCGTCTCGCACCTCTCCGTCCACTACCGTGTGCCGAGCACGGAACGGCACACCGGGAGCGCGAGGGCCCGTCTGCTCGACCGGCTCGGTTGGTCGCGCAACGTCACCGTCCGGGCGGTCGACGACGTGTCGTTCGTCGCTCGCTCGGGTGAGTCGGTGGGCGTCGTCGGGCACAACGGGTCGGGCAAGAGCACCCTCCTGCGCGTCATGGCCGGGCTGGAGACCCCGACGCACGGCACCGTGCTCGCGACCGAGACCCCGTCCTTCCTCGGCGTCAACGCGGCCCTGCTGCCCGAGCTGTCCGGCATGGCCAACGTCCGGCTCGGCCTGCTCGCCATGGGCAAGACACCGAGCGAGGCGGCCTCGTCGGTCCCCGAGGTGCTCGAGCTAGCGGGCATCGGCCGCTCGATCCACCTGCCGATGAAGACCTACTCCTCCGGCATGGCCGGACGACTGCGCTTCGCCATCGCCGCCGCAGCGCGGCCGCACATCCTGCTCATCGACGAGGCACTGGCCACCGGCGACGCGGCGAGCAAGGAGCGGAGCGAGAGACGGATGGCCGAGATCCGGGCGGACGCGGGCACCGTCTTCCTCGTCTCCCACGCGGCACAGACCATCGAGGAGATGTGCACCCGTGCCATCTGGCTCCACGAGGGGCAGCTCGTCGCGGACGGGCCTGCCTACGAGACAGCCCGTGCCTACCGCTGGTGGGCGTGGAACATCGCCAAGGGCGAGACGGCGAAGGCTGCCGGTCTGCTCGAGGACGCGCGCGCCAGGCTCAGCGAGACGACCACGACCCCCGAACGTGACCGACCCGACCCCGCGCACGAGCGCCCGGCCGAGACAGGGATGAGCACATGACGAAACGCATCATGACGGTCTACGGGACACGTCCCGAGGCGATCAAGGTGGCCCCGGTGATCAAGGCCCTCGAGGCGAGCCAGGTCCTCGAGTCGGTCACCGTCGTCACCGGACAGCACCGCGAGATGCTCGACCAGGTCAACGAGATCTTCGGGATCATCCCCGACCACGACCTCAACGTCTTCGCCCACGGACAGACACTCAACGCGCTCATGGCCAAGGTCTTCGAGGGTCTCGACCCGATCCTCGAGTCCGTGGCCCCCGACGCCGTCGTCGTCCAGGGGGACACCTCGACCGTGGCCGCGGCCTCGATCGCGGCCTTCTACCGCCAGATCCCCGTCGTTCACGTCGAGGCAGGTCTGCGCAGCGGTGACATCCACTCGCCGTTCCCCGAGGAGGGGAACCGCAAGATCACCTCGCAGGTGACGGCCCTGCACCTCGCCCCGACGTCGACGTCCCGTGACAACCTGCGGCGAGAGGGCATCGACCCCGCTGCGATCACCGTCACGGGCAACACCGTCATCGACGCGCTCATGCACACGGTGGCGCAGGACATCCCGTTCAGCGACCCCGCGCTCCGGGAGATCGAGGCCTCGGGGAGGCCCATCCTGCTCGTCACGACGCACCGGAGGGAGAACTGGCACGTCATGGAGGTCGTGGGTCGCGCCGTCGCCCGGCTCGCACGTGCCCTACCGGGGTATGCCGTCGTCCTCCCTGCGCACCGGAACCCGATCGTCCGCGACGCGGTCCTCCCCGCGCTCGACGGCCTCGACAACGTCCTCGTGACGGAGCCGCTCGCCTACGGGGAGTTCACCCGGATGATGGCCGCCTCCACGATCGTGCTGACAGACTCGGGCGGCGTGCAGGAGGAGGCGCCGTCACTCGGCAAACCGGTCCTCGTCATGCGCGAGAACACCGAGCGGCCCGAGGCGGTTGATGCCGGCACGGTGAAGCTCATCGGCACCGACGAGGAGCGCATCGTCGCCGAGGTGGGCCGGCTCGCCACCGACCCGGCCCACTACGCCTCGATGGCCAACGCGGTGAACCCCTATGGCGACGGATCCGCTGCCGCGCGGTCCGTGGCGGCGATCGAGCAGCTGCTCGGCGTCGGGACGCGACTGCCGGACTTCGGCCACTGACTCGCTGGACCCGGGCCGGTGGGGCCGTGGCTGCCACCGATCCCCGGAGGGCGCACCGCGGCGTGCTGGCGACGCTCGCCCTTGCTTTCCTCGTCACCGCTGGGGCCGGGGTGGTGCTGCTTCTCGACGACCGGGGAGCGGACGATGCGGGGCGGGGCGGGGTCATGGCCCCTCCCGCGCCGAGCTCGCTCGTGGTCGGCGACTTCGAGCACGACCTCACGACCGCCGGGTGGCGGCTGTCGCCGGAGGCCGGCACCGTCTCCCTGACTGCGACCCGCGCCCGGTCCGGCAGCTCCTCACTCAGAGTGGTGGGTGGGTCCACCGGACCCCGAGCGTCAGCGACCTCGGCCCCCGTGTCCGTCAACCCGGGCCAGAGCTATGCCCTGGGCGCCTTCTCGCTCGTCGCCTCCGGCCGCCAGGAGCTGTCCCTCACCTTCCGTGACCTGCGGGGCCGGGCCCTTGCCACGACATCGTCGGCCACCGGAGCCACCACCGGCGCGTGGTCTCGAGTGGCCCTCTCCGCCCGGGCCCCCGAGCAGGCCGTGTCTGCCGCGGTCACCCTCGCGGCGTCGGTCGGCGACCGCAGCATCGTCAACTGGGACGATCTCGCCCTCGTGTCCAGCGCCGTCCCGGACGGCGGACTCGAGACCCCAGCGCGCGACTCCGACTGCCCGGTCCAGTGGACGTGTGGCGCCTCCGAGGGTGCCCGGGCCGAGCGCACCACGACCCGGCACCGCTCGGGCACCGCGGCCCTGCTCCTGACCGACTCCTCCACCGACCACGCGTCCTGGGCCAGGACCAGTCTCGTGCCCGTGACGCCCTCCGTCGGTCACACCGTGACGGCGTGGTTCCGGATCGACGGCGGGACACCGGGACCGACGATGACGGTGCGGTGGTACGACGCCGGACGGCACCTCATCGGGGATGGCGGCCCACCCGGGCGCTCGTCCGGGGACACGACGTGGCGTCGACTGGAGGTCACTCGGACGTCGCCGGACGCAGCGGCATACGTGAGCATCGACCTCGCCACGAGCGAGACCGGCACCGGCGAGCTCCTCTGGGACGACCTGGCCGTCGCACCGGCCGAGGGCGGCGCCCGTCGTGAGTGGGACACGGAGCAGCTCGCCCGGCTTGACGGGTTCGCCACCACGACGACGTCTCGCATCGTCGACCTTCGAGGCCGGCCCAAGCTCGTCACGGTGGTCTCCGGCGACCCGGCGACGCTGGAGGTGGCCGATGTGCAGACGGGAACGGTCGAGCAGAGCAGCCCCCTGCCCGGACTCGTCCACGGCTGGGGGCTGACCGAGGGGAGCGACCGGCACTCCGTCTTCGTCGGCGCGGGGGCCGGACACCTGGCCCGCTACGACCTCGTGACCCGGTCGCTCACCGACCTCGGCCGGGCGACCCCGCGGTCGACCTTGGTGTTCGATCTCGCGACGGGGCCGGACGGTCGTATCTGGGGCGCGAGCTACCCGGCCGGGGAGGTATGGTCCTGGGCCCCGGCGGGAGGCTTTCGCGTGCTCGAGCCGCTGGGGTCGGGACACGACTATGCGCGGAGCATCGCAGTCGACAAGGACTGGGTCTACGTCGGCACCGGCTCGACCGGCCCGGACATCGTCCGGATCTCGGTGGCCGACCCGACCCAGCGCACCACGATCACGCTCCCCGACCCCGTGGACACCGGTTTCGTCGTCGACCTCGATCTTCACGGGCGCTACCTCGCTGCCCGGCTGCCCGAGGGGCGCCGAGGCGTGTACGACACGCTGGCTGGCACCTGGGACGTGCCCCTGGCCCGTGACGAGCAGGGACACGAGCTGCGCCACCCACCGACCGTGACCGCGGTGGACGGAGCGCCCTTCTACTTCTTCACCGGTGGCCTGCTCTGGCAGGCCGACCCCCGTCTCACCGGCTCCGGAGCCAAACGAGCCGTCGCGATCGTGCCGACTCAGGTGGCTCGCGACCGGGCGGTGGTGCGGACCCGGATCAGCGGGGTGCTCGGCGACTGGATCATCTCCTTCGACGGCATCGACACGGTGACCGCCCTCGAGGTCAGCGCGCTGTCGACCGTCAACCGTCCCCCCACCACCGCCACCGCCACACTTCCCCGCCCGCTGATCAGGACCTTCCCGCTGCGCCTGCGCGCGAGCCCCGTGCCGATCAAGTCGCTCGCCATCGGGTCGAGCGGTGAGGTCCTCGTCGGCGGCTTCGGCGGTTCCAACCTCTCGGTGCTCGACCCCCGGGACGAGAGCCCTCAGCTGACGCCGCTCATCTCCGACCCCATCGGCCGTGACGCTTTCGGAGAGGTCGAGGGGATGGTGTCCAACGGTCGCTTCGACTTCTTCGGCAGCTACACCGAGGCGCGCATCTTCCGCCGTGACTCCACTCAGCCCTGGGTGGACGGCGAGAACCCGAGAATGCTGACGAAGCTGGGACCCTCGCTCGGGCAGGACCGTCCGATCGCCTGGACCACCGCGGGATCCCGCACCGTCTTCGGCACCATTCCGCAGTACGGCCGACTCGGTGGCGTACTGGGGTGGTTCGACGGCGAAGAGACGGTGCCGCACACCGTGTGGTCGCCCGTCGCGGACCAGAGCGTCGTCGCCCTCTCGGGCGAAGGATCCGTCGTCTACGGAGGCACCTCGCGCTGGGGTGGCCTCGGGGTGCAACCCACGACGCCGAGCGCCGAGGTCTTCGCCTACGACCTCGGTTCGAGCACGCCCCTGTGGCACGTCGCTCCGGTGGGCGGCGCCCAGGCGTTCGCGGCCGTCGCCGTCGCCGACGGGCGCCTGTGGGCCGCCACCCGCGCCACGCTCGTGGAGCTCGACCCGACGAACGGCACGGTGCTGCGTCGCATCCCGTTGCTGCCTGCAGTCGAACCCGACAGTCCGACCTACCGGTCCGTCGACCTCGCCGTCGTCGACGGCCACGTCGTCGTGGCTGCCCAGGGCGCGCTCCATTCCGTGGACATCGAGACGCTGCAGGTGAGCACCATCGCGGCCACGGGCATCTCGCCGCCGCGGGTGCGCGCGGTGGGCGGGGTCCTCTACTTCCCGTCTCGCTCGGTCCTGATGAAGGCGACGCCTCGGTGAAGCCCCGCCGGAGCCTTGGTGGGCCAGCAGCGGCGGGCGCGGGTAGAGTGCCGTGACCGAGCGCCCGGCAGCGCCGCACGTCCTGCGCGCGACGGGCTCACCTCCCCCGGATGCCACCGCGCGCCGACGACCGACGATTCTTCGAGGACTGCTGTTGTGAGGAGACACCGCGATGAGCGCTGACGAGTCCGCCGGCACCGCCACGGTCGAGATGGCGCAGTCGGGCTTTGACGGGCTGAGCGTGCGAGTGCACGCGGCTGACGGAGCCTTCTACAGCTACCACCTCTACCGGGGCAGCGACCTGCACGAGTCCACGCCGTACGTGCGTAGCGAGAGCCACACGTTCCAGCGCCTGGAGCCGGGCGCCTACCGGTGCCGCGTCTTCGTGCGCACGAGCGGTGAGGAGCGATTCGTCGTGTCCGGTGAGCGTCACAGCTTGGTCGCGGTGGCGGGTCGCACGCTCGAAGCAGGCGCCGGGCTGGTGGAGACCGCGGCCCCTACCGGCCCCGAACGCCGCTGGGCGCAGGTCGAGGACCTTCCCCGCGACAGCGACTACACCACCTTCTTGCCTGCCGTCACCCTGTGGGCGTCGGTCGAGGACTTCGCGAGCGCGACCGGGTGGGTCCCGGGTGTCCACGTCGTCCTGCTCGCGAGCGGCCTTCACGTGGACCTCTACGTCGGGGGCGACCCGTCGACGATCGAGCCGGGGAGTGCGCTCCCGGTCATCTTCTCCGGCGCCGTCTCGAAGCGAGCGGGCAACCCGGGGCCCTTCTTCTCCGGCATCGGGCTCGGCAAGAGCATCGACTCACCGTTCGTCGCGATGAGCGATGCCACCCTCAACACCGACCGCGACCTCGCCCTCGCCTGGTATGCCGGACGGCGCGGTGACGGCCTCCAGGAGGCGACGCTCACCCTCCTCTCCGCGCTCCAGCGGCGCTTCGACCGGGAGCTGGTGCTCGTGGGGGGCTCCGGTGGCGGTTTCGCGTCGCTCTTCAACGCGGCCCGGCTCGACGTGCCCGTCTCGGCTCTGGTCTGGAACGCGCAGACCGACCTTCTCCGCTACGAGCCACGCGCCGTCGCGCAGTACCTCACGACGGCGCTCGGAGTCACCGACGACGTCGTTGCGGCCATGCCGACGGAGGACCGCTCGACGGCGTTGCGTGGTGGCGGTGTCGAGCACCAGGTCGTCCCGGACCGGCCCGGGCGGGGCCGCCGCCGTGTGCTCTTCCTCCAGAACGCCGGTGATGCCCACGTCATCGACCATGCGGCGCCCTTCGTCGTGGACAACGGCCTGCGCCACGTCGGCGGGGGCCGCTACGTCGACGACGACGGCGTCCTGGTGCTCGTGTCGAACTTCAGCGACGGACACAACCCCCCGCCCCGGGACGTCCTCGTCGAGGGACTGCGCGCCCTGCTCGACGTCTCGACGAGCGCCGCCGACGTCGTCGACGACCTGCAGGCACGTCAGCTCCTGTCGAGCATCGCGCTGGAGACGCTCCCCCGAGACCTCCGCGGCGAGGTCGAGCAGGTGCGTGGGTGCCTGACGCTGCGTGCGACCCGTGACGAGGCGGGTCGGCTGTGGGCCACGCTCGTCTGGGACGGCCTGCCCAACCGCTACGGCGGGGTCAGCACGGCGTTCGACTTCTCCGGGTCGGGTGCGCCCTTCACCCGCAGCCATCGCCAGAACGCCGTGCTCGTCCTCGACCCGGAGTCGCAGGTCGAGCATGTGAGCGCCCGCGTTCGAGACGGCCTGCTCAACGAGCTCTTCCGCCTGGACGCGACGGTCCGGCCCGTCCCGGCCCGGCTGCGCACCTACGTCGTGGGCAGCTGCGTGTCGCGGGACACCTTCGAGTTCCTCGACCCGGCCCACTTCGAGCTGAGCGGCTACCTCGCCCGACAGAGCCTGATCAGCGCCTTCGGACCGGAGGCCCCGCCCCCCGTCGACCCGGCCCTGCTGACCAGCCCCTTCCAACGCAGGATGCTCGAGGCCGACGCCGGCTCATCCCTCCCCGAGGCCCTCCGGGTCGCCGCCCCGGAGGTGGACCTGCTCCTGTGGGATCTCGTCGACGAGCGGCTCGGCGTGCTCGACCACCCGGGCGGCGGGGTCAGCACGGACTCGGTCGAGCTGCGCACCCAGCTCCGGGGTGAGCGCCCCGCGGGTCTCACCCCCACGGACTTCGGGACGCCCGCGCATCTCGAGCGGTTCACGGCCGCGCTCCCGCGCTGGCACGACCTGCTCTCCGAGCTCGGACTGCTCTCGCGGACGGTCCTCGTGGCGCCGCCGTGGGCGAGCCTCGACGCCAACGGGGAGCCGACCCCGACGAGCTTCGGGCTGGATGCCGAGAAGGCCAACCGGCTCACCGAGCCCTACCTCACCAGGGCGGCAGAGGTGCTCGGCGTCGACGTCGTCGGCCGCTCCCTCCCGGATCCGCGGGCGCTGGCGACGCACCAGTGGGGAGTCGCCCCCTTCCACTACGACGACGCGACCTACGAATCCCTCGCGACGGAGATCTCGGCTGCCGCGGGCCGGCTCTGCCGGCCATTCGGTTGGGGTGAGAGCGATCCACAGGACCGGACGCGGATCCCATCACTCGCCCAGCGCCGGCCGGGCACCACCGGCGCACCGACGGTCACGCTCGCCCAGACCGGTCCCCTCGAGGTCACGGCCAGCGTGACGGCGCCCGGCATGCGGTCGTGTGCCTTCTCGTTGCATGCCTCCGGCGAACGGCTCAGCCTCACCCCCTACCAGCGGGCCGCCACACACTCCTTCACCGTCGCCCGGCCGGACATCTACCGGTGCCGGGTCTTCGTGCTGCAGTCCGACGGCGAGCGGGTGCCGATCGTCAGCCCGCCGCTACGCGTTCTCTGAGGCGGGGCGTCCGGCGCGTGCCCTGATCTCGGCAGCGAGGAAGGTGTAGGCCTCGTCCGTGTAGTGGAAAGGGCTCGGACCCCACCGATGGGACTCCGTCGACTGAGCCTGTGACTCCGGGAGCGACACGATCCGGTGGCCGAGGGCCTCGAGGTGCGCGAAGTAGCGGACGTACTGGGCGTTTGCCGTGTCCGGCCGGGTCATCCACGACGGCACCGGGACGTCTGCTCCTGACGGCATCGTGCTGGCCCACGGCGTGCGGAGCACGAGTGTCCGGTCAAACAGGTCGAGGGCACGCAGCCGCTCCGCGATCCGGTGGGTCGCGGCCGACCACAGTGCGAAATGGTCGTCGGTGGCGAAGGCAATCCGGCGTCCACGCGCCGTCGCCGCCGCTCCGCCTGCGTTCCACAGCTCGGCGAGCTTGGTCACATATCCCCCGTTGACGTGGACGACGCCGCCGCGCTCGTCGATGAGGTCGATGAGCAACAGGTCGACCTTCGGGGAGAGCCGCTCGACCGTCTCGAGGAAGTCGCCACGCACGTCCCCGCGCACGACCCGGTCCTGAAACGAGGACGGCAGTCGTGTGAGTCGCTCCTGCACCCCCGCAGCCGGCGCGCCGACGCTGATCGCCGACTGGCGGGCGACGTAGGACAGCAGCCGGAAGGAGTCTGGAAGGAACGCGAAGGTGTCACGGGAGACGCAGCTGCCGAAGATCAGCACACCCGTCGTCGCGTCCTCCCGAGCGGCCGACCCAGTGTCGGGCCCGGTCTCAGCCACGGCCCGCTCCCCGGCGCCCCGCCAGGACCTCGAGGAGGGTCCGCAGCACCGGCCCCTGCGCAAAGCGCCCGCGAGCCACCTGGCGGTATGCCGCAGGGTCAGGTTCGGTGGTCGCGATCCGCTCGACGAGATCGTCCACTGAGGCGCTGATCCACTCTCGCGGGTAGATCAGGTCGGAGCCGGGCCAGGCGAGCAGGGCGGGCAGTGCGCCCGAAGCGGCCCCATCGGCAATGGTGAGGTGGAAGGACTCGAAGTCGCTGACCGACAGGGCCGTACCGACGTGGCGATACCACTCCGGCATGTCGTCGCCCTGTCCGTCAAAACGCACGGCGGACGCGTGTTGCGCATTGATCCGGTCTACCCTCGCGTACTGCTCCTCGTAGTAGGCCATCTCCTCCGGGCGCTCGCGCATCCACGGGAAGTCCTCGGGTGTCCGGCCCTTGACGCGCAGGTGGTAGCCGCTGTCGCGCAGGAGCAGACCCTCGAGCACGTCGAGGGCGAGGTCGAGGCGCTTGGACCGCGGCACGATGCCGACGAGACCCAGCGCGCATGAGGCATCGGGGTGCTTGGGCCGGTCGAGGGCGTCGACGTCGACGGGGTTGGGGATGACGACGGTCTTGTCTCGGGGGACACCGTGGCTCTGCACCGCCGCCTCGCGGACGAGCTCGCCGACGAACACGTAGGCGTGTACCGCCGAGTGCCTGACGCGCGACAGATGTGGACGGCGCAGCTCCTGGGAGTGCACTCGCACCACGAGCCGCTGACCGGCACCGAC
>JBBRGO010000003.1:0-38793 GCA_038224055.1 Actinomycetales bacterium | reverse complement strand
CCGGGCTCGTGCTGGGGGAGTTCCGTCGGGTGCGGACGACGGGCGGGACCAGGGAGGTCCCGGAGCTGACGGAGCGTGAGACCGAGATCCTCAAGTACGTCGCGACGGGCATGGGCTACAAGGAGATCGCGGCGGCCCTGTTCCTGTCCCACCGCACCGTCCAGAACCACGTTCAGAACGTCCTCGGCAAGCTGCACCTGCACAACCGGGTCGAACTGGTGCGCTTCGCGATCGACCGGGGGATCGACCCCGCCGAGCGCGTCGGCGACTGAGGCGCGACGTCCCGGGCGGGCGCGCTGCGGCGCGGTCGTGGGTCCCGCTGACCGTGGCCTTCGGCCTGTTCGGGATGCGGACCCCGGCAGGGGGGCCGGAGGGCGGGGCCTACGCTGTCGGGGTGAACACGAGGACCGCCACTTCCGATGTCGGTCTCGACCCTGTCGACGGGTCAGAGGCCCTCGCCGCGCTCACCGCGGCCGCCGCCGAGCTCGATGCCGCCCAGCAGCCCAGCTGGCCCGACACCGCCGCCCTGGCCGAGGCGATCGAGACCCTTGCGTCCTATCCGCCGCTCGTCTTCGCCGGTGAGTGCGACATCCTGCGCGACCGGCTGGCGTCCGCCGCCATCGGCGAGGCGTTCGTGCTCCAGGGTGGCGACTGCGCCGAGACCTTCGCCTCCGCGACGGCGGACAACATCCGCGACCGGGTCAAGACGATCCTGCAGATGGCGGCCGTGCTCACCTACGGAGCCTCCGTCCCCATCGTCAAGGTCGGCCGGATGGCGGGGCAGTACGCCAAGCCGCGCTCCTCGACGGTCGAGACCCGGGAGGGCGTGACCCTGCCGGCCTTCCGCGGTGACATGGTCAACGACTTCGCCTTCCACGAGTCCGCCCGCCAGCCCGACCCGGACCGGCTGGTCCGCGGCTACCACGCGAGCACGGCGACGCTCAACCTCGTGCGAGCCTTCACGACCGGTGGCTTCGCCGACCTGCGCCACGTCCACGACTGGAACCGCGGCTTCGTCGCGAACTCGGCCAACGCGCGCTACGAGAAGATCGCCAAGGACATCGACAAGGCGATGCGTTTCATGGACGCGTGCGGCGCGGACTTCGACGCGATGCGCACCGTCGAGTTCTACGCCGCGCACGAGGCGCTGCTGCTCGACTACGAGCGGCCCCTCACCCGGATCGACTCGCGCACCGGGCGGCTCTACGACACCTCCGGCCACTTCGTCTGGGTCGGCGAGCGGACCCGTCAGCTCGACGGCGCCCACGTCGACTTCGTCTCGCGGATCAGCAACCCGATCGGGGTCAAGCTCGGCCCCAAGGCGGACATCGACGAGGTGCTGCGTCTCGTCGACAAGCTCGACCCGGCACGCACACCGGGACGCCTCACCTTCATCACCCGGATGGGTGCCGGCACGATCCGGGACGCCCTCCCGGCGCTCGTCGACAAGGTGACCGCCTCGGGCGCGATGGTGACCTGGATCTGCGACCCGATGCACGGCAACACCTTCGAGTCGCCGTCCGGCTACAAGACGCGCGACTTCGAGGACATCGTCGAAGAGGTCCGTGGCTTCTTCGAGGTGCACCGCAGCCTCGGCACCGTTCCCGGCGGGATCCACGTCGAGCTGACCGGCAACGACGTCACCGAGTGCCTCGGCGGCGCGGAGAAGATCATCGACTCCGACCTCGAGAAGCGCTACGAGTCGGTCTGCGACCCCAGGCTGAACCACCAGCAGTCGCTCGAGCTCGCGTTCCTCGTCGCCGAGATGCTCGGGCAGGCCTGAGGTGGCGGCCACCGCCATCCGCGCCGACCTGCTCAGCGACACCCTCACCCGTCCGACGGACGGGATGCGCGCCGCGATGGCGTCGGCGGAGGTGGGTGACGACGTCTTCGGTGAGGACCCGACGCTGCGCGCGCTCGAGGAGCGGGTCGCCGACCTCCTCGGTCACGAGGACGCCCTCTTCGCGCCGTCCGGCTCGATGGCCAACCAGCTCTGCCTGCGGCTGCACGTCAAGGCCGGTGAGGAGCTCGTTGCCGACTCGCTCGCCCACGTCGTGCGGGCCGAGCTCGGCGCGGCCGCCGTCTTCTCGGGGATCTCCTCGCGCACCTGGGTGGCCGAGCGCGGGCGGTTCCGCGCCGCCGACGCCGAGGCGCTGATGATCACCGGCGCGGGCCCCTACCAGGTGGGCACCGCCCTCGTCGTCGTCGAGAACACCCACAACTTCGGCGGCGGCACGGTGCAGTCCCTCGACGAGATCCGCCGGGCGCGGAGGGTGACCCGCGAGCGCGGCGTGGCGATGCACCTCGACGGGGCCCGGCTCTGGAACGCGCACGTTGCGACCGGGGTGCCGCTCCACGACTACGGCCGCGAGTTCGACACCGTCTCGGTGTGTCTCAGCAAGGGCCTCGGAGCACCGGTCGGCAGTGTGCTCGTCGGCTCCGCCGCGATGATGGCCGAGAGCCGGATCTGGCGCAAACGCTTCGGCGGCGGGATGCGCCAGGCAGGCATCCTCGCCGCCGGGGGTCTCTGGGCGCTGGACCACCACGTCGAGCGCCTCGCCGACGACCACACCCGGGCCCGCCGGGCCGCGGTGGCCCTCGCCGAGGCGGCGCCCGGGGTGATCGACCTCGCGACGGTCGAGACCAACATCCTCGTCGTCGACGTCGCGGCCGCCGGGTGGGTCTCGGGCGACTTCGTCGCCGCCGCCCTCGAGCGTGGGGTGCGGTCGTATGCCGTGAGCCCCCGGGGAGTGCGCCTGGTCTGGCACCTCGACGTCGACGACGCCGCGACGGACCACGCGATCGGTGTCCTCACCCGGTTGCTCGTGACGGGTCCGGCCTCGGCCTGAGCGTCTGCACGCGCGTGGCCGGTGGGCGACCGGCTAGGACCGCGACGGCGAGCAGAGGACCTCGCCGTGCAGGACGACGAACCACGCGTCCGGTGATGCCGCCCACCGCCGCCACCCCTCCGCGAGCCGTTCGAGGTCCGCAGCTGAGGCGAGGCCTCGGTCCGTCGCCTGCTGGGCCAGACCCGACCCGACGACCCGCTCGGCCCACAGGCCACCCCACCAGGCCACGTCCTCCGGCGAGGAGAAGCACCAGACCCCGGCCGTCGAGCTGACGACCTCGAGCCCGGCCTCCCGCGCCCAGCTCGCGAGCCGGCGCCCCGCGTCCGGCTCGGCGCCGTTGCCCCGGGCCACCGCTCGGTAGAGCGCGAGCCACTCGTCGAGCTCCGGCACGGCCGGCCACCACGTGAAGGCCGAGTAGTCGCTGTCGCGTGCGGCGACGAGTCCGCCCGGTCTGCAGACCCGGGCCATCTCGCGCAGGGCCGCGACGGGGTGGCTCAGGTGCTGGAGCACCTGGTGTGCGTGGACGACGTCGAACGTGCCCGTCGGCTGGGCCAGCGCGTAGACGTCGCCCACGACGAACCCGACGTTGCCGACGGCGCCGCGGCGCGCAGCCGCCGCGGCCTCGGCGACGACCTCCTCCGACCGGTCGACACCGAGGACCGACCCGTCCGGCGCCAGCGCGGCCAGCTCGAGCGTGATGGAGCCGGGTCCGCAGCCCACATCGAGGATCCGGGCGTCCGGCGTGATGCGGGGGAGCAGGTAGGCGGCGGAGTTCGCTGCCGTCCGCCACCGGTGGGACCGCAGGACCGACTCGCTGTGGCCGTGGGTGTAGACGTCGTCCGGCGTGCTCATGCCACCGATGCTGCCACGCGAGGGCCCGCCCGTCAGCGACCCCAGGGCTCGACCTCGGTGCGGACCGGGCCACCGGTCCGCACGGCCTCGTCGATGGCCAGGGCGACGAGATGGTCCTGGCAGGCTCGCGCGAGCGGGTAGGGCGCCGGCCCGTCCTCGCGCGCCCAGGCGGCGGCGGTGGTGAGGATCACCGCGATCGCGATCTCCTCGTCCATCAGCCGCAAGCCGAGGAACGGGTTGCGCCAGAGCACGTCCCCCTCGAAGCTGACGTGCTCCGTGTCGTGTCCGTCGAGGTTGAGGTCCTGCCCGAGCTGGGAGCGCACGAGGCGCGACCGCAGGATCGTGCGGGGCCCGGTGAGGCGGACGACGTCGTCGTCGGAGATCTCCCCGCGGCTACCGCGGACGAGGATCCGCCGCAGCCGCAGCCGGTTGTGCCACTGGTTGTCGGTGAAGTCGTAGAGGCCGCTGAGGCCGTCGCCGAAGTCGATCGTGGCGAGGACGGTGCCGGCGGGCTTCGCCGTGTCGTCGTCGGTCCAGCCCTCCCGGGTGAGCGGGTCGACGAGCGGAGCGGTGTGCCGGACGGCCGAGACCGTGGCCGGGCCGTCCCCGGCAGCGAGCAGCCCGCGCATCATCGACACGGCGTGGTAGCCGTGGGTGGAGGAGACGTGGACCGAGCTGACCTCCCCGATGGCGCCGCGCCGCACCAGCTCGAGGCGGGCCGCGTGGCCGGGGAGCAGGAGGTACTGCTCGGCGACCTGCACCGCGTCGCGGCTCCCGACCGCGTCCCAGAGCCGCCGCAGCCCCGCCGCGTCCGGGGCCGGTGGCGTCTCGCAGAGCACCTTGGCGCCGGCCTCGACGAGATCGGTGACCACCTCGGCGTTCGCGTGCGGTGCGACGACGCTCACGACGAGGTCGGGGCGCTGCGCCCGGACGAGCTCGGTGGCCGTCGGGTAGGTCGGCACTCCCCAGCGCCGCGTCACGTCCTCGGCGGCCTCGGGGCGCCGGGTCGTGACCCCGACGAGGGCGAGCTGTTCGGGCAGCAGCGCGGCCAACCGGAGGAAGAACTCGGCACGCCAGCCGGTACCGACGACGCCGATCCGCGTGGGACCGGTCATCGCAGGCACCCGGTGGACGCCGGAGCGGCGCTGGAGGTCGGTCGACGGTTGGCGCTGAAGGACACGGGAGCTCCTGGGTGGGACGGGGCGGTCGGGACGGGGGTGGCTCCAGCGTAGGCGGGGCCGATCCTCACACCTCGTGGTGGAGGGCCTCGACGGGGAGCTCGTCCGGACGCCGGTGGGCGAGCAGCTCGACGGCATACATCGCGGTGAGCACGAGGCCCCCGCCGATGAGCATCCGCCACGTCGCCGCCTCGTCTCCAAGTGTCACGGCGAAGAACGCGGCGAAGACGGGCTCGAGCGTCATCACGATCGCGGCGCGGGTCCCCGACATGTGAGCCTGGGCCCAGGTCTGCACCCAGATCGCGAGGATGCTCGCGAAGACGACCATGTAGAGGACCGACGCCCAGCGGCCGGGGGTGTCGGGCAGCTGGATCCCGCCCGGGAGCGCGCCGACGACGCAGAGGAGGGCGATCACGATCATCTGGACGACGGACAACCCGGCGGCGATCGAGGTGGCGCTGTGGCGCGCGAGACCGACGATGTGCAGGGCGTAGAGGGCGGCGGCGAGCAGGGTGATCGCCTCACCGACCCCGACGGTGAGGCCGTTGAGCGAGAGCAGGGCGAGCCCCACCGTCGCGAGGCCCACCGCGGCCCACGTCGAGCCGGGGACGCGCTCGCGCAGGATGAGGGCGGTGAAGACGGGGGTGAGCACGACGTACGTGCCGGTGATGAAACCGGAGACGGATGCCGGAGTCGTGGCCAGGCCCTGGGTCTGGAGGATCTGGGCGAGGCCGTAGAGGCCACCGAGACCGGCACCGATGAGCACCTGACGGCGGCTCAGCGCGCGCAGCGGCCTCCAGAAGATCGCGACCATGACGACGGCGGAGATGGAGAACCGCACCGCGAGGAAGTCGACGGCGGGGAGGTGGTCGAGCAGGTCGTGGATGAGGAAGAAGGTCGAGCCCCAGACGGCGGTGAGGCACACGAGCAGGATCGTGGCGAGGCGCGAGCGCGCCGAGTCGTGCATCTCGGCTCAGACGATCGTGAGACGGATCGCGGTGCCCTTGCGGACCGACGTGCCAGCGTCGACGCTCTGGACGCGGACGAGCTTTTCGAAGAGGTCGCCGAAGGGATAGGTCGACTCGACCTTGAGCCCGGCGGCCGTGAGCGCTGCCTCCGCCTTGGCCACCGGCATCCCGACGACGTTGGGCACGGTCACCATGACCGGGCCCTTCGAGACGACGACCGTCACCCGGTCACCCTTGAAGAGGGTGCCCGTGGACGGGGACTGGGACACGACGCGACCGGCCGGCACGGTGTCACTGTTGACGTCGTCGGCGCGCCGGTAGGTCAGGCCGGCACCGGTGACGGCGGACTCGGCGGCGTCCGCCGTCGAACCGGTGACCGTGGGCAGGGTGATCGGCTCACGCCCCCTGGAGACGACGACCGCGACGGCGACGTCGCGACGGACCGAGGTGCCCGGCGCAGGGTCCTGGGAGAGGACGAGCCCGGCCTTGACCGTCTCGTCGTAGGCGGTGGTGGTCGGTCCGGCCTTGAGGTTGACCTTTGCGAGCGTGGCCGCGGCGTCGGTCGCCTTGGTGCCGACGAGCTTCGGGACCCGGTAGCGCTCGGGGCCCTTGGAGACGAGGACGTTGATGCTCGACTGCTTGGACAGCTCGGTGCCGGCGACCGGGTCGACGTCGATGACACGCCCCTTGGCGACGTCCTCGGAGAACGCCTCGCTCGAGTCCGACCGGAGCGCGGCGGAGTCGAAGGCGGCGACCGCCTGGTCGAGCGACTGACCCACGACGGAGGGGACCACGGTCGTGCCACCGGGTCCGTCGGTGAACCACCAGCCCGCGCCCCCGACGGAGAGGACGGCGAGCAGGGCGGCGATCCACCACGGCCACCGTCGCCGACGTCGGCCCTGCTTCGCGGCGATCGGCAACGCCGTGGTGTGGCTCACCTCCGGCCGGTCCCGGCTGGGGTCCCGCTCCGGCTCGGGGCGGGACCCGAGCGGGAGCGCTGACGGGAGGGTCCTGCTGGTGACCGGCCGGCCGCCTCGCGCCGCGTGCGGTTCCGGCCGACCGGCCGCCGTGGCCCGGGCGTCCCCGACCGGACGGGTGTGCTCGGCGCCCGGTCCCGAGGCGGACCCCGCCGTGGCCGGGGCCGTACCCCGACGGTCGAGCTCACCGGGGGTCAGCCCCCGCCGGGCCACGCGGAGGGCCTCGATGAAGGCCGCGACCGACGCGAAACGGTCGTCGGGCTCGACCGCGGTCGCCATGGCGACGAGGGTGTCGAGATCGGCCGGGACGGCCGTGACGACGGACGAGGGGGAGGGGACCCCCCCGTGGACGTGCTTGTACGCGATCTGGATGGGGGTGTCCCCGGTGACGGCCTTGCGCCCGGTGAGCATCTCGAAGAGCACGAGCCCAGCGGCATACACGTCGCTGCGCTGGTCGGCGCTGCCCCGCTCGACCTGCTCGGGGGAGAGGTAGGACACCGTGCCGAGCAGGACCCCGGTCTGGCTCGTCGTGGTCTGGTTGGTGATGGCGCGCGCGAGCCCGAAGTCGGCGACCTTGACCTCTCCGTCCCGGCGGACGATGACGTTCTCGGGCTTGACGTCCCGGTGGATGATGCCGGCGGCGTGGGCGGCCCGCAGCGCCCCGAGGATCGGCTCGAGGATCGCGAGCGACTCCCGTGCCGTGAGTGGCGCCTCCTCGTGGATGACGTCACGCAGCGTCTTACCCTCGACGAGCTCCATCGCGAGGAAGACGTCGCCATCGTCCTCGCCCTGGTCGAACACGGCCACGACGTTGGGGTGGCTGAGGCGCGCCGCGGAACGTGCCTCAGCCCGGAATCGCTCGACGAAGACGTGGTCGGTGGCGAGGCCGGGCCGCATGATCTTCACCGCGACCTCGCGCTCGAGGCGTGCGTCCATCGCGCGGTAGACGGAGGCCATGCCTCCGTCCGCGAGGTGGGAGAGGATGCGGTAGCGCCCGTCGATCAACCGACCGACGAGCGCGTCCGCCACGCTGGACGTCACGCCCGGAAGTTTACGGGGCAAATCCCGTCAACCCGGGGAGGCGCAGGGTCGGCGGCGAGGTCACATCCGGTCGTAGATCGCGAGCACCGAGGCGACGTAGGCCTTCGTGTCGGTGAACATCCCGCGGGAGCGGATCGAGTAGAGGCCCTGGTAGTAGGCGCCGATGGCCTGCTCCTTCGACTCGGCCGAACCCTGCAGCGCGCGGAGGATGAGCACCCCGGCGGTGATGTTGTCCTCGACCTTGTAGAGGTTGAGGGTGCGCCCGGCCAGCTGGGAGCCCCACGTGCCGGAGATCGGCATGATCTGCATGACGCCGATCGCGTTGGTGTAGGAGACGGCGCGCTGGTTCCAGCCGGACTCCTGCCAGCCGATGGCCAGGGCGAGCTTGGGGTCGACCCCATGGCGCAGGGCGGTCGTCCGGATGAGGGCCGCGGTGTCGGTGCGGCTCGGCACCGGGATCGTCGCGAGGGCCGCCCTGCTCGCGGCCGCGGTGGCGAGCGTCGTGGCCGGGTAGGTCCACCCCGGGACGGGCGTCGAGCTGGTCGGGGTCGGGGGGGTCGGCGTGCTCGGGGCGGGGGTGGTCGTCGTCCCGCCGGTTCCCGGGACCATGATCTTCTGCCCGATCCGGATGAAGGCGGGGTTCGTCAGCGTGTTGGCGGCGATGAGCCGGGACAGGCTGACCTGGTACCGCGCTGCGATGCCGGACATCGTGTCACCGGCCCGCACGACGTGGACCGTCGCGCTGGTCGTCGCTGCGGGCGGGGTGGCGGGCTTGGTGGTGGCGGGCTTCGTGGTGGCGGGCTTGGGGGCGGGCGTGGTCGCGGCCGCGCCGGTGGGCACGAGGAGCTTCTGTCCGATGTGGATGAGGGAACCGTTGCCGGGGAGCTGGTTCTTCGTGACGAGCGCGCGTGTCGTGGTGTGGTTCGCGATCGCGATGTGCCACAGGGTGTCGCCACCGCGGACGGTGATGCTGCGCCAGTCCGACGCCGCCGCGGGGGCGAAGAGGACGTGGGCGGGCGGGGTCAGGGCAGCGACCTCGGCGGGAAGCGGCATGGAACTGGTCCTTTCGTGGGACCCGGTCACCGTCTCCTTGCCCCGGGTAGGGGGATGCGGAGAGCGGCGACAGCTGGGCGGGCAGGCTTGAGCGACAAGGGAGGAGCAGGATGGTGGGGCAGCCGTGAGTGGTGCGGCGAATGAGACAATAGTGCATATTTCAGTGCTAAAGCATAATCACAACGATGTAATTATCCGCTGACCTCCCGGATCCGGCCGCGCGCCCCGTCACGACGGCTCTCACACCCCTCCCACCGACCGCGCACCACGCGGGCGCTGGGGATCGGGCGCGGCGGCTGGCAGACTTGCTCGACGTGACCGACAACTCCGCAACCCTGCCCCCGACCGAGGCGGCCGCCGCCCCCGATGCCGGGCCCGGCGCCGGGCCCTCCGCAGTCCTCGAGCGCCTCGTGGACGAGTGGCTCACCGTGCCCGACGCGGCCGAGCGCTTCGGCGTCCCGATGTCCCGGATCCGTCAGCACCTCACCGACCGTGAGCTGCTCAGCGCTCGCATCGGCGCGCGGCGAGTCGTCGCGATCCCCGCCAAGTTCTTCGACGAGGAGGGGCCGCACACCCACCTCCGGGGCACCTTCACCGTCCTGGCCGACGGCGGCATGGACGACGACGAGATCATCGAGTGGCTCTTCACCGAGGATCTCACCCTGCCGGTACCGGGCGCCCCCATCGACGCGATGCGCGCGGGCTTCAAGACCGAGGTGCGACGTCGCGCCCAGGAGCTCGCCTTCTGAGACGGTCGTCGGCCGAACCGCCTCGGTGACGGATCCGGGCTGGGCGAGCGGTCGGCTCAGGCACGGCGCGCCGTGGAGACCGAGACGAGGTCGCTGAGCACGCCCAGCGCCGCGGGGTCGAAGCGCTCCGTCCGGGCCGCGTGGTCCAGTGCCTGCCGGGCCTGCGCCGCGAGGTCGGTGATGTGGGTCTCGACGCGCTCCACGGCGCCGGTGTCGGTGAGGACCCGACGGATCTCGCGCACCCCGTCGTCGTCGAGGTCGTCGCGGCCGAGCAGCCGCTCCACGACGCCGCGGTCGGAGTCGGACGCGGCGTCGAGCCCGTAGGCGAGCAGCACGGTGCGCTTGCCCTCCCGAAGGTCATCCCCTGCCGGCTTGCCCGTCGCCTCGGGGTCGCCGAAGACGCCGAGCAGGTCGTCGCGCAGCTGGAAGGCCTCGCCGAGGGCGAGCCCGTAGTCCGAGAGGGGAGCCGACAGGTCGTCCTCGAGACCACCGACGAACGCCCCGATGAGCAGCGGGTGCTCGATGGTGTACTTCGCGCTCTTGAAGCGGATCACCTTCCGCGCCGAGGAGACGCGGTCCTCGACGGACAGCCCGTCCCAGCCGCGGACCGACTCGAACAGGTCGAGGTACTGCCCACCCATGAGCTGGGTCCGCATCCCGTCGAAGAGGGTCCGGCCGCGGACGAGGTCCGCCTCCGCGAGCCCGCACGTGGCGAACATCTGGTCGCACCAGGTGAGGCACAGGTCGCCGGCCAGGATCGCGGCACCCTCGCCGAAGCGGTCCCCGTCCCCGAGCCAGCCCCGCTGGTCGTGGAGTGTCGCGAGCGCGCGGTGGGCTGACGGCATACCCCGTCGGGTGTCACTGCGGTCCATCACGTCGTCGTGGAGCAGCGCGGCGGCCTGGAACATCTCCATGCTCGCGGCGAGGCGGACCAGCGCGTCGGAGTCGGGCCCCCCGACCGCGCGGTAGCCCCAGTAGAGGAAACCCGCCCGCAGACCCTTGCCCCCGGCGAGGAGGGAGGTCACCGCCTCGATGAGGGGGGTGGTCTCGGGGCCGATCTGGTTCAGGAGCGAGACCGAGTCGGCGATCTGGGCGTCGACGGCCAGCTGGACCCGCCGGCGCAGGGCGTCGAGGTCGCTCGGGGTCTGCACGGGGTCCTCCAGCTGTCGGGATGTGGTGGCCAGCCTACGCGGGCGCGGGTTCGCTCCTCGGATGCGACCGCCGCACCGGCGACGGGCCACCTACGCTGGTCGGCATGTCACACGGCACGGCCTCCTCGATGACCCGGGCGGAGCGTTTCACCCGCTCGATCCCCGAGCAGGTGCGCGCGATCGCGCCGAGCTTCAGCTTCGAGTTCTTCCCCCCCAAGGACGACGCGTCCCAGGAGCAGCTCTGGGAGGCGATCCGGCGCCTCGAGAAGCTGTCTCCGAGCTTCGTGTCGATCACCTACGGCGCCGGCGGCTCGACGCGCGACCGGACGGTGCGGGTCACCCAGCGGATCCTCGAGGCGACCTCGCTCACGCCACTCGCGCACCTGACCTGCGTCGGCCACTCGGTGACCGAGCTGCGCAACGTCGTCGGCCACTACGCCTCCGGGGGGGTGCGCAACATCCTCGCCCTGCGGGGGGACCCGTCGGGCGGCCTCGGCCAGCCGTGGCAGCGGCACCCGGAGGGCCTCGACCACGCCAACGAGCTGGTGGCCCTGATCCGGTCCCTCGGTGACTTCACGGTGGGTGTCGCGGCCTTCCCCGATGGCCACCCCGAGTCGGCCGACCGCGCGCGGGACGTCGAGACGCTCGTGCGCAAGGAGGCCTCGGGTGCGGAGTTCGCGGTCACCCAGATGGTCTTCGACGTCGACAACTACCTCAGGTTGCGTGACGAGCTCGCCCAGCGCGGTTCGCAGCTGCCGCTCGTGCCGGCGATCATGCCGATCACGAGTGCCCGCCAGGTGCTCCGGATGGCCGAGCTGGCCGGGCAGCCCATGCCGGCAGCGGTGACCGACCGCCTCGAACGCCACGGGGACGACGCGGTCGGCGTGCGCGCGGAGGGGCTCGCCATCGCGACGGAGTCTGCCCGCCGCCTGCTCGACGAGGGCGCGCCGGGCATCCACTTCATCACGATGAACCGGTCGTCGGCCACGCTCGAGGTCTTCGGCAACCTCTGACCGGCCAGCTCTGCCCGGCCCGGCTCGCGCCCCTGGGCCCACGGACTGCACGGACTGCACACCGCGGCGCGGGCAGCCCTAACCGCAGCCTAACCGCAGACTGATCCGCAGACTGATCGGCCGCAGGGGTCAATCTGCGGATCAGTCGGCGTCTGCTGCTGCCAGGGCGACACCATCCGCAGACTGATCCGCCGCTTGATCGCAGGGTTGCGACACCGGGGCACTCAACCGGCGGGCCTCGCCGGCTCCGGCGAGGTGCTGACGATGGTGCGCAGCCCGGCCTCGACCCCGTGGGAGAGCAGGGCCGTGACCCCGCCGGTGCCGGCCCCGATCGCGGTCGCGGTCGCGGTCGCGAGGCTCGATCCCTCGTCGCCGACGAGGTAGCCGATCGTCGCACCGACGAGGGGGGTGAGCTCGGTGCCCATGACACTCCTTGCAACTGGTTCCCGGCCCGCGGCCCGCCAGTGGACCTGCCGGCGGCGGAGTGCCCCGAGGCTCGGTACGACGTCTGACGCTCCCGCGTTCCTGCCGCTGTCGCAAGCGCAGCCGGCTCCCGCTCACCCCTGGGGCGTATGCCGCTGGGCCGGCGACGTGGGGAGGGTCCGATCCGCGAGCGGACGGGACCCCTGCACCCCTCCGTTCGCGGACCGAACCCGCGAGACCCATCCTCTCGGGGGGGTGGAGCCGTCGTCGTGAGCACGGGTACTCAGGTCGGGGTTGCTCCTTCCGGTCGGGCGGCCCTGACGGCGGGTCGGGCACGACCCGCCGAGACGTCTTGACACGGTGTCGGAGGTCGGGGTTACGCTGCTGGACATAGAACAAGTGTTCGAACACTCGATCTGGGTGTTCGTCCCAAACAGATCAGTCGTCGGTTGGGTGTCGGGTCCGCTCGCGTGGGGCAGCGGGGCGTGACCGGGGTCGTGATTTCCGGCCTCGACGTGTCCGAAGGAGACGTGTCGTGGTGCGTAGGTTCAGTGATTCCGTGCAGGTCCGTCCGTCCGACGGGCCGCAGCAGCGGCCGGAGGCCTTCATCTGGAAGGGCCGGCTCTACGTCGTCCGTGGCGTGCTCGGCCAGTGGCGCGAGCGCCGGGCGTGGTGGCGTGACGCGCTCGACTCCTCCGGTCCGGAGGGCGGGGGTGGCCCCGACGGCACCCCGGGTGGTGCGCCGGTGGGCCCGGGCACGGCGCTCGCGGCCGCGGCGAACGAGCAACAGGTCTGGCGGGTGGAGGCGAGCCCCGGCTGGTCCTTCACCCCGGGGGTCTACGACCTCGCCCATGACGCCTCGGCGGGCGAGGAGCAGTGGTCCCTCGTCCGCGTCGCCGACTGACCTGCCGACCTTCGACCTGCTCCAGCACGCTCCCCGTCACGATCCGTGAAAGGCCCCCCGATGACTGCCGCACCCCTGCGCCGCCCGCCCGTCCCAACCGCCTCACCGGCCGTACTCGAGCTGCTCGGACGGGCACACACGACCCTGGAGGGGGCGTGCCGCACCACCGACGCCGAGGAGCGCTACCGCGACTCCCACCTCGGTGCGCTGCGGGCCGCTGCCGCGCTCGTCGCGGCCCGGACCGCCCCCGCCGCGCGGTCCCGACCCCGCAGCGTCTGGCAGGTGCTCCCCGGTCTCGCCCCCGAGCTGGGGGAGTGGGCGAGCTTCTTCGCCGCCTGCTCGGCCCAGCGCTCGGTCCTCGACCGGGGCGGCTGGATCCCGGCCCGGGAGGCCGACGACCTGCTCCGCCAGGCCGAGATGTTCCTCGAGATCGTCCGCGACCTCCTCGGGGTGCCGCTGACGACCCGACTGCCCGAGTCGATCCCGCCGGTGTCGAGGACGCGATGACCGACAGCTTCGTCCACCTGCACGTCGCCTCGGGCTACTCGATGCGCTACGGCACGGCCACGCCCGAGCAGCTCGTCGAGCGGGCCGCGGCGTGGGACCAGCCGGCGCTGGCCCTCACCGACCGCGACGGTCTTTACGGCGCAGTGAAGTTCGTCCGGTCGTGCATGGACCACGGGGTTGCCCCGGTGCTCGGGGTCGACCTCGCCCTGGGGCCTGACCCGCGCGACCACCCCGGCCGTCCGGCCGGCTCCGGACGCGGGCCGCGGACCCCGGTGCGCGGCGGTGCCCTCGTGGACCAGCGGCTGCCGCGGGTCACCGTTCTCGCCCGGGGCAGCCGCACCGGGCTGCGGCCCGGCGACGGATGGGGCGCGCTGTGCCGCCTCGTCACGGCCACCCACCTGCGTGGGGAGCGTGGCATCCCGGTCACCTCGGCCCGGCTCATCGCCGACCACGCGTTCTCCGAGTCCGAGCCCGAGTCCGAGTCCACCGCCCCCTCGCGGCTCGTCGTCCTGCTCGGTCCGGACTCCGACGTGGGCCGCGCCGTCCTCGCCAAGCGCCACGGTCAGGCGAAGGCCGCGCTCGAGCGGTGGAGATCGCTGCTGCCCCGTGACGGCGTCGTCGTCGAGGTCGTCTGCCACGGCGGCCCGGAGCACCTGCCCGGCAGCCTCGGGCAGGCCGGCCGGATGCTCGCCCTGGCCCGGGAGGTCGGGGTCTCGAGCGTCATCACCGCGGCGGTGCGCCACACCGATCCGCAGGATGCCGCGATCGTCGACGTCCTCGACGCGGCCCGGCGCCTCGTCGCCCTCGACACCCGCCACCTCGACCGGGTGACAACGGCCGGACACCTCTCGCCGACCCCGCTCATGCACGCGCTCGCCCGCGACATCGTCCAGGTCTCCGGGCCGGGGCTGGTCGGCGGGGGGACCCTCGCCAAGGAGGCCGCCCAACAGCTCGTCGCGCGGACGACGACGCTCGCGACCGAGTGCGTCCAGGACCCCCGGGCCGACCTCGGGGTCGGGTCCGTCCACCTGCCCGAGCCGAGCGTCCTCGGGATCAAGGAGGGCACCAACCCCCAGCACGTCCTCGCGCGACGGTGCCGGGAGTCCATCGCGAGCCGCTACCCCGACCAGGCCCCTGACCAGCTGCGGGCGGTGAGTGACCGGCTCGAGGACGAGCTGACCGTCATCGAGACCCTCGGCTACGCCACCTACTTCCTCACCGTCGCCCGGGTCTGCGACCTCATCCGCGAGATGGACGTCCGGGTCGCGGCCCGGGGCTCGGGGGCGGGGTCGCTCGTCAACTACCTGCTCGGCATCTCCGGCGTCGACCCGATGCGTCACGGTCTGCTCATGGAGCGCTTCTGCTCGCCGCTCCGGGCAGAGCTGCCCGACATCGACATCGACGTCGAGTCCGCCCGGCGCACCGAGATCTACGAGAAGGTGCTCGACCACTTCGGCGGTGAGCGGGTCACCTGCGTGTCGATGATGGACACCTACCGGGTGCGCCACGCGATCCGCGACGCCGGGGCTGCGCTCGGGCTCCCGCCGCCCGAGGTCGACGCGATGGCCAAGGCCTTCCCGCACATCGCGGCCCGCAACGTCCGCAACGCCCTCGCCGAGCTGCCCGAGCTGCGCGCGAGCGGCATCGACGCGCCTCGTCTGCAGCTCATGCTCGACATCGTCGAGCGGCTCGACGGGCTGCCCCGGCACATCGCGCTGCACCCGTGCGGTGTCGTGCTGTCCGACTCCGCCCTGCTCGACCGCACCCCGGTCGAGGCGAGCTGGCTCGGTTTCCCGATGAGCCAGTTCGACAAGGACGACGTCGAGACGATGGGCCTGCTCAAGCTCGACATCCTCGGGATCCGCATGCAGTCGGCGATGGCCCACGCGATCGAGGAGGTCGAGCGGGTCGACGGCATCCGGGTCGACCTCGACGACGAGGGCCAGGTGCCCTTCGACGACACGAGGACCTTCGAGCTGATCCGCACGACCCGGACCCTCGGTTGCTTCCAGATCGAGAGCCCGGGCCAGCGCGAGCTCATCGGGAAGTTCGGCCCGCAGACCTTCGAGGACCTCATCATCGACATCTCGCTCTTCCGGCCGGGCCCGGTCAAGTCCGACATGATCGTGCCGTTCCTCAACGCCAGACAGGGCTGGAAGGACCCCGCCTACCTCCACCCCACCCTCGTGCCCGCCCTGCGCGAGACCGAGGGGGTGGTGGTCTTCCACGAGCAGGTGCTCAAGATCGTCGCGGAGACCACCGGGGTCACCCTCGCCCAGGCCGACGAGGTGCGCCGGGCCCTCGGCACCCCCGACGGGCAGCTGCGGATCGAGCAGTGGTGGCGCCCGGCCGCCCTGGCCCGGGGGTACGCCCCGGCCGACGCCGACCGGATCTGGGCCGTCCTCAAGGCCTTCGCCTCCTTCGGCTTCTGCAAGGCGCACGCTGCGGCATTCGCCCTGCCGACCTACCAGTCCGCCTGGCTGAAGACGCACCACGGGGCAGCTTTCCTCTCGGGGGTGCTGACCCACGACCCGGGCATGTATCCCAAACGCCTCATCCTCGATGACGCCCGCTCGTTCGGCATCACCGTCCTCGGGCTCGACGTCAACCTCTCGACCGGGGTCTACCGCTTCGAGCGCACCGACGACGCGGAGCCGGCGATCCGGCTCTCGCTCGCCGACGTCCACGGGATCAGCGACGCGGAGGTCGCCCGGATCGTCGCCGGGCAGCCCTACGCGAGCCTCGCCGACTTCTGGCAGCGCGCCCAGGTCTCCCGCCCGGTCGGCGAGCGGCTCGTCCTCGCCGGCGGCTTCGACGCGCTCCACGACATCGACGCGGGTGGACCGACGCGTCAGGGTGACGGAGCGGCCCGCCAGCCCCGCACCGGCCTGGGCCGACGGGGCCGGATCACTCGCCGGGACCTGCTGCTGCACGTCGCCGAGCTCGACCGGTGGTCGGCCTCGCAGCGCCGCTCCTCTCGCCGGGTCTCCGCGGCGAGCCGTCGCGGGCGGGTCACGTCCGTGTCGGTCACCGGAGACATCCGGTCGCTCGCCGCAGCCCAGGGGCAGGGCCCGGCGGCGGTCCCCGAGCAGCGGAGCACCCAGCTGACCCTCGACCTCGGTGACGCCCCCCACCTCACCGCGACGAGCGGGTTGCCGGAGATGACCGGTCCGGAGCGGGTCCGGGCCGAGCTCGAGGTGCTCGGTCTCGACGCGAGCGGCCACGTCGTCGACTTCTACGCCCCGATGCTCGACGCGCTCGGGGTGACCCGGGGCCGGGACCTGCTCGCCGGCCGCAACGGCCGCGAGGTCTGGGTCGCCGGGGTCAAGGTGGCCACCCAGACACCACCGATCCGCTCGGGGCGCCGGGTCGTCTTCCTCACCCTCGACGACGCGACCGGCCCGATCGACCTCACCTTCTTCGAGGACGTCCAAGGGCCGTATGCCGTCACCGTCTTCCACTCGTGGTTGCTGCTCTGCCGCGGAGTCGTGCGCCGCACCGGTCCACGCGGGATCTCGATCCGGGCCACCGGTGCGTGGGAGCTCGGCGCCCTGCAGGAGGCGTGGACCTCGGGCGGGATCGCCGCGGTCCACGAGGCGCTCGACGCGGCCGATGCGACGGCCAGGGAACGGGCCGCTGCCATCACCGACGCGGGCGAGGCCCCCCTCGGGGTGGGGGAGTCCCCCGAGGGACGCCGGGTCCTCGTCCACGCCTCCGGTTTCAGGCAGTCGCCGTATGCCGACGTGCGACCGGCGGGGGCGGACGTCCAGGGCACTCGGGGGTCGGGATCGCTCGTCCCCGACCCCGGGCCGGCGGGGCCGCCGCGCAAGCTGTGGCACGCGAGTCCGGGAAGCTCGGGGCACTAGGGTGAAGGAGAACCAGATCCGCACCGGCGTCATCACCCATGGCACCCGCAGGGTCGATCACGCGGTTGATCACAGGGTCGATCACGTCATCGGCCACGCGGTCGATGACGTGCCCGACCGTGGCGCCGACGCCGACCGCTCCGCTGGTGCCCGCGCCGACCCCCGGAGGACCCCGTGCCCGACGAGCAGCGACCGATCCGCCGTGCGGCAGCCGTCCGGCCCTCCGCCGTCGTCTCCGCCGTGTGCGGGATCGCCGACGAGCACGCGGCCGGGCTCGGTCGTCCGCTCGAGGTGCTCGACCTCGGTGGTGGCACGGGCGGCGTCGCAGTCCCGCTCGCCGAGGCGGGTCACCGGGTCACCGTCGTCGACCCGAGTGCCGACGCCCTCGCCGCGCTGGCTCGCCGGGCCCGTGAGGCCGGCGTGCCGGACCGTGTCGTGGCCGTCCAGGGTGACGCCGACGACCTCGGCGCAGCGCTCGCCGGTCGCGAGATCGACCTGGTCTGCTGTCACGGCACGCTCGAGTTCGTCGACGACCCCGAGGCCACGCTGCGAGCCATCGCCACGACCCTCGCCCCGGGCGGGGTCCTGTCCCTGCTCGTGTCGGGGCGTCTGGCCGTCGTGTTCGCCAAGGCGATCGCCGGTGAGTTCGGCCAGGCCAGGGCGGCCCTCACCGACCCGGCCGGTCGGTGGGGAAGTGCGGACCCCCTGCCGCGCCGCTTCGACCTCGCGGAGCTCGAGGAGCTGCTCACCCGGACCGGCTTCACGACCCTCCAGTCGCGTGGCACCAACATCCTCGGGCACCTCGTGCCCGCCTCCCATCTCGACTCCGAGGCGGACCGCGCCGCCGTCACCGAGCTCGAGGAGCTGCTCGTCGCCGCGCCGGGCCGCGAGCTGCTCCGGATGCTCGGCAACGGCCTGCACGTGGTCGCTCGTCGCGGCTGAGGCCACTCGTGCGGTGCAGGTCGGGATGCCGGTCACGATGCGGTTGAGGATGATGCGGTTGAGGATGCAGGTGCAGCAGGTCGAGCGCGTGAGGGGGTCGCGATGAGCCGGCGCCAGTTCACCGCTCCCCACCGGATCGCGGCCGGGCCGCCCGACGACACCGGCTGCACCGTGCTGCACGTCGACATGGACGCGTTCTACGCCTCGGCCTCGCTCATCTCCCGACCGGAGCTGCGGGGGCGCCCCGTCATCATCGGTGGGGCGAGCGGACGCTCGGTCGTGCTCTCCGCGACCTACGAGGCCCGCACGTTCGGGGTCACCTCGGCGATGCCGATGGCCCGGGCACAACGGCTGTGCCCGCAGGCGGTCATCATCGAGCCGGACCACCGGCGCTACGCCGCGATCTCCGAGGCGATCATGGCAACCTTCGCGACGATCACCGAGAGCGTCGAGCCGCTCTCGCTCGACGAGGCCTTCCTCGACATCGCCGGCGCCCTCCGACGGCTCGGCTCGCCCACCCAGATCGCCGAGCAGCTGCGCGACACCATCGCCGACGAGCAGGGCATCACCTGCTCGGTCGGGATCGCGTCGACGAAGTTCGTCGCCAAGCTCGCCTCGACCCTGGCCAAGCCCGACGGTCTCATCGTCGTGCCCCGGGACGAGACCGTCTCCTTCCTGCACCAGCTGCCCGTCGCGGCGATCTGGGGCGTCGGGGACAAGACGGAGGAGCACCTGCACCGGCTCGGTCTGCGCACCGTCGCCGACATCGCCCACACCCCCCTCGAGACCCTCCAGCGGGCCCTCGGTGACGCCGCGGGCCGAAACCTGCACGACCTGGCGTGGGGACGGGACCCGCGGCCCGTCGTGCCGGAGCGCCGGGAGAAGTCGATCGGCGCCGACGAGACCTTCGCCCACGACATCGACGACCCGGTCCGGATCCATCGCGAGCTGCTCCGGCTCGCCGACCGCACCGCGGCCCGGGCCCGCTCCGCCGGCATGACCGGCCGGACCATCTCGATCAAGGTGCGCTTCGCCGACTTCACGACGATCACGCGCTCCAAGACGTTGCGCCACCACACCGACGTCTCCCGTGAGATCTTCGCCACAGCGCGGGAGCTCTACGACCGGCTCGGCCTCCAACGCGCTCGCATCCGGCTGGTCGGGGTGCGCCTCGAAGGCCTCATCGAGGCCGAGAACGCGCCGATCCAAGCACGGCTGGACGAGCCGGAGCACGGTTGGCGCGAGGCCGACCGGGCTGTCGACCGGGCCAGTTCGCGCTTCGGGGCGGGGTCGGTCCGGCCTGCCAGTCTCATGCCTGAAAGACCCTCGGGTTCACATGGGGGTCGGCGCGACTTATCCTGAAGGGAAACACGCCGCTTCGCCCCGATCGGACTACGATCGGGGAAGAACGACACGACCGCACAGGGAGGTGCCGAGTGGCACTCTCGGAACACGAGGAAGCACTGCTCCAGCAGATGGAGGAGGCCCTCTACGCCGAAGATCCGCGCTTCGCCTCGCGAATCCGAAAGACGAAGTCGCGGGCGGGCGCGCGCGGACGGATGGTGATCGGCGCGGTCGTCGGTGTCGCAGGTCTCGCGCTCGTCGTCGTGTCGGCGATGATCTCGACGCTGTGGATCGGCGCCGTCGGCTTCGCCGTCATGGTGGCCGGCATCGTCTACGCGATCACGCCGTCGAAGACGAAGCTGTCCGCCGTCGGCGAGGACGGCAGCATCGGGACGCCCACCGCGGCGACGAGCGGCCGGGGACGTGGTGGCCGCGCGGCCAAGGGCGGCACCCCCAAGAGCGGGACGTTCATGGAGCGCATCGAGGAACGCTGGGAGCGACGCAAGCGCGACCAGTGGTGACGACCACCACCCGATGAACCCATCGCGGGTCAGCCTCGGACCACCACGCCGACGACCCAGGTGGTGAGGATGGCGAGAGCGGTCCCCAGCTCGATGCCGATGCTGAGGGCCACCGCCCGCAGCGCTTGAGTCGTGGCGCGCCAGGCAGCGGCGTGGTCGCGGTGCCTGATCCGTTCGACGAGGTAGATCGAGCCGATGAAGCCGATCGGGGCGCCGATGACGGGCACGACGAAGAAGCCGATGACCGCCACGACGAGGGCCGCCCCGATGACCGGGGTGGCCACCCCCGCCGCGCGCAACCGACGCCCCGGCAGGACGTACTGGGAGACGAGCCCCGCGGCATACACCAGCGACGCCACGCCGAAGACGACCCAGCCGGCGGGATCGTGCACCTCGTAGGCATAGAGCAGCGTCCCCGCCCAGACGAGCAGGAGCCCGGGAAGAACGGGGACGACGATGCCCACGGTGCCCACGATCATCATGAGCAGGACGACGAGGTTGCTGCCGGTGATCACCGCTGGGTGCTCACCGACTCCTGGCGGAGGCTCAGCGCTCCTCGGCGGCAGGTGTCGGGGTCAAGCGGTCGGTCTCGTCGACGATGTCGACGGCCTTTCCCATCAGCGCCGGCAGGTGCTCGCGACCGTGGTGCGCACAGAAGAGGAGCTCGCCGCCGGACTCGAGGCGGGCGCGGATGTAGGCCTGTGCCCCACATCGGTCGCAGCGGTCAGCCGCGGTCATCTCGGGTGCCAGTGTTGTCGTCATTGTGCTCGCCTTCTTTCCTCCCTCGGGGGTCCCCCTGGGGGTAACCCTGCCATGTACCTGCGACACCCGAGGGGGCCATCCGGGTGTCGAACCCGGACCGGTGTCGGTCCCATCGTGCCTCGCGGACGTTGCAACAGTGAATCACGCCAAAACCTTCCCCGCGTGAAGGCGGGGTCCCTCGGATCTCGCTGACGCCCGGATCGTTACCGGCCGTTTCGTCGTGCACCTGGCTCATACCCGGTGTTCGTCGCCCCGATGGACTCAGATTGCCGCGAGCCTCACGGGCGTGGTCACCGGGCGTGGCTAGGCTGCGGACACCCCCCAAGCGACACCGGGGTCCCGTCCCGGCCCGGCCGGGACGACGACGACGACCGAAAGAGATGCACCGCCTTGGCCTCCGCCTCTCGCAGCACCCCCTCCGCAAGCGGCGACTACACCGCCCGCCACCTCCAGGTCCTCGAGGGCCTCGAAGCGGTGCGGAAGCGTCCCGGCATGTACATCGGCTCGACCGACCAGCGCGGTCTCATGCACTGCCTCTGGGAGATCATCGACAACGCGGTGGACGAGGCGCTCGCCGGGGTCTGCACCGACATCGTCGTCATCCTCGGGTCGGACGGCTCGATCGAGGTGCGCGACAACGGGCGCGGCATCCCCGTCGACACCGAGTCCCGCACCGGCCTGTCCGGTGTCGAGGTCGTCTTCACCAAGCTGCACGCCGGCGGGAAGTTCGGCGGCGGGTCGTATGCCGCGACCGGCGGCCTCCACGGCGTCGGCGCCTCCGTCGTCAACGCACTCTCGGCCCGGCTCGACGTCGAGGTGGACCGTGTCGGCAAGACCTACGCAATGAGCTTCCGGCGGGGTGAGCCGGGACGGTTCACCGACGCCACCGCCGTCCACTCGCCCGACTCGGCCTTCACGCCCTACGAGACGCGCAGCGAGCTCGCCGTCGTGGGCAAGGCCAAGCGCGGCGTCACCGGCTCGCGGGTCCGTTTCTGGCCCGACCGGCAGATCTTCCTCAAGGGCGCGGAGCTCGACTACGTCTCCCTCGCGGCCCGCGCCCGCCAGACCTCCTTCCTCATCCCCGGGCTGCGCCTCGTCCTGCGCGACGAGCGGGGTGTGCCCGGCACCCCGGGGGAGGCCGGCCCCGTCGAGGAGGTCTTCCAGCACGACGGCGGCATCGCCGAGTTCGTCGAGTACCTCGCCCCCGACCCACCCATCACCGATGTGTGGCGGCTCGAGGGATCCGGCTCGTTCACCGAGACGGTGCCCGTGCTCGACGACCGTGGGCACATGACCGCGACCGACGTCGAGCGCGAGTGCGGTGTCGACGTCGCCCTGCGCTGGGGTCAGGGCTACGACGCGAGGATGCAGTCCTTCGTCAACATCATCGCCACCCCCAAGGGCGGCACCCACGTGACCGGCTTCGAACAGTCCCTGCTCAGGGTCTTCCGTCGGCAGCTCGAGATCAACGCCCGCCGGCTCAAGGTGGGCAGCGACAAGCCGGAGAAGGACGACGTGCTCGCCGGGATGACCGCGGTCGTCACGGTGCGCCTCGCCGAGCCGCAGTTCGAGGGCCAGACCAAGGAGGTGCTCGGCACCAACGCGGTCCGGGCCATCGTCGCCAAGGTCATCGAGAAGGAGCTGACCGAGCGGCTCACCTCGACCAAGCGCGGCGACAAGGGGCAGTCCGCGCTCCTGCTCGAGAAGGTCACCTCCGAGATGAAGTCTCGGATCAGCGCCCGGCAGCACAAGGAGACCCAGCGCCGCAAGAACGCCCTGGAGAGCTCGACCCTGCCCACGAAGCTGCGCGACTGCCGCACGAGCGAGGTCGAGCGGTCCGAGCTGTTCATCGTCGAGGGTGACTCGGCGATGGGCACGGCGAAGGAGGCGAGGAGCTCGGAGTTCCAGGCGCTGTTGCCGATCCGCGGCAAGATCCTCAACGTGCAGAAGGCCTCGATCGCCGACATGCTCAAGAACGCCGAGTGCGCCTCGATCATCCAGGTGATCGGTGCCGGATCCGGCCGCAGCTTCGACCTCGACGCCGCCCGCTACGGCAAGGTCATCATCATGACCGACGCGGACGTCGACGGCGCGCACATCCGCACCCTGCTGCTCACCCTCTTCTTCCGCTACATGCGTCCCCTCGTCGAGGCCGGCCGCGTCTACGCGGCGATGCCGCCGCTGCACCGTCTCGAGGTCATCGGGGCCGGCTCGCGCAAGAACGAGCTGATCTACACCTACAGCGAGGCCGAGATGCGCCGGACGCTGGGGCGCCTGGAGAAGTCCGGCAAGCGGATCAAGCAGCCGATGCAGCGCTACAAGGGCCTGGGTGAGATGGACGCCGACCAGCTGGCCGACACGACGATGGACCCGCGCCACCGCACGCTGCGGAAGGTGACGATGCGTGACCTCGCGACCTCGGAGCGGACCTTCGAGCTGCTGATGGGCAACGACGTCGCTCCGCGCAAGGACTTCATCATCGGTTCGGCGGCCGACATCGACCGCGAGCGCATCGACGCCTGACGAGCCGCCTCACGGGCCGCCTCACCTTCCGCCCGGTGTGGGTGCCCGCGAGGCCGCTGTGGACCGGCTCCGACGTCCGTCGGTGCCCCGTGCTTACCATGTGGTCCCGGACCGACCCACGTCGTCCGGTTCGGCATCGAGAGGGGATCGACGGTGGCTGCGAGCGCCGAGGAGACCGCCGGGGGACCGGACGGCGACCGTCCTGGACGTGACGAGCCGCACTTCGCCGTCGAGGTCCCCGGCCGCCACGGCGAGGACGTGGCGGTGGAGGGCCTGCTCGACGACAGCACGATCACCCCGGCGCTGACCGCCCACCTCGGGGCGGAGGAGCTGGCCTGGGCCCGGGACCGGATCGGTGGCATCTCGGCGGCCTTCGGGGCCCGGGTGGTCGGTCAGGCCCGGTTGCAGGAGACCCTGCTCATCGCCCTGCTCACCGGTGGTCACGTGCTGCTCGAGAGCGTCCCGGGCCTCGCCAAGACGACGGCGGCGCAGACCATCGCCACCGCGGTCGGGGGCCGCTTCCACCGGATCCAGTGCACGCCCGACCTGCTCCCGAGCGACATCGTCGGGACCCAGGTGTACAACCAGCACCAAGGGACCTTCGAGACCCAGCTCGGGCCGGTCCACGCCAACGTCGTGCTGCTCGACGAGATCAACCGGAGCAGCGCCAAGACGCAGTCGGCGATGCTGGAGGCGATGCAGGAGCGCCAGACCTCCATCGGCGACCGCAGCTACCCGCTGCCCGACCCGTTCGTGGTCCTCGCGACCCAGAACCCCATCGAGCAGGAGGGCACCTACCCGCTGCCCGAGGCGCAGATGGACCGCTTCATGCTCAAGGACGTCCTCGACTATCCCTCACCCGCGGAGGAGGCGGAGATCCTCCGCCGGATCGACTCGGGCATCCTCGAGCGGTCCTTCGAGCCGGTGGTCTCGATGGAGGAGGTCCGCCGACTCCAGGACCTCGTCGGCCGGGTCTACATCGACCCGTCGATCACCAACTACATCGTCGGGATCAGCTACGTGACCCGTCACCCGGGCGACTACATCGAGCCCCGGCTCGCCGCCTACGTCGACTTCGGCGCGAGCCCACGCGCGAGCATCGCCTTCACGAGCGCGGCCCGGGCCCGGGCCCTGATCGACGGGCGCAACCACGTCGTGCCCGACGACGTCAAGGCGCTGACCCACCGGGTGCTGCGCCACCGGGTCACGCTCGGCTTCGACGCCGCCGCGGACGACGTTCCGGTCGAGGAGGTCATCGACGCGATGATCGGGGGCATCCGGACCCCCTGACGGGCCCGGAACCCGTCATGACCATGCTGCTGCAGAAGGTGAAGAGTCGACTGTTCGTCGCGGCGCGACGCCGCTCGCGCAGCCTGCTCGAGGGGGAGTACGCCTCGGTCTTCCACGGCCGCAGCCTCGACTACCACGACCTGCGCGACTACGTGCCGGGGGACGAGGTGCGCGACATCGACTGGCGCGCGACCGCGCGGCACACCTCGCCGCTCGTCAAGCGCTACGTCGCCGAGCGCAAGCAGAACCTCATGCTCGTCGTCGACACCGGGCGCGGCATGGCCGCGCTCACCACGAGCGGTGAGACGAAGAAGGACGTCGCGATCCACGCGGCAGGCCTCGTCGGCTACCTCGCGCAGCGGCACGGCGACCTCGTCGGGCTCGTCCGGGGCACGGCCGACACGACCGTGGCCCACCCGCTGCGCGGCACGGAGACCCACCTCGAGACGCTGTTGCGGGCCGTCGACGCGGCCACCACCCTCACCGGTGAGCAGAGCAACCTCGCCACCCAGCTCCGCTGGATCATCGCCAACGTGCGCCGGCGCCTCGTGCTGCTCATCGTCGCCGACGACCGCGAGCTCGACCCAGACCTCGACGAGCTGCTCCGCCGCCTGCACGTCCAGCACGAGATCCTCTGGATCACCGTCGAGGACGCCGACCCCACGGCCATCGGCGGGGAGCGGACGGCATACGACGTCGCCGACGTGCAGTCGCTGCCCACCTCGGTCCGCCTCGACCCCCGGGTCCGGGCGGCGTATGCGGCCTCCGTCGAGCACCGCGTCCGGGCCACCGCCGCGCTGCTCGACCGGCGGGAGGTCGGCCACGTGCGCGTGGGCTCGACGCGGGAGGTCGTCCACGCGGTCTTCCGCCTGCTCGAGAGGCAGCGTCGTGCACGCCGCTGACACCCCGCCGCCCGGCTTCTACCCGCCCGATCCCTACGGCTCGGGGTGGGTGTGGGTCGGTGCCGGGGCGCTCGTCGTCGTCGCGCTCTGGTACGCGTGGGTCCTCTGGTCGACCCGGGTGCGTCCCGTCCGGGTGCCGCCGCGGATCAGCGCCGACCGGCTGACCCGGCTCCGGTCGGACTACCGACGCCAGATCGACGTCGTGCTCGAGCGCGCCGCACGCGGCGAGATCACCCAACGCAGCGCCCACCAGCAGATCAGTGTGCTCGTGCGCCACTTCGTGCAGGAGGTCTCGGGCATCGACGCGCCGACGATGACGCTCACCGACCTCACCGGGTCGGGCGTGCGGCTCACCCCGGTGGCGAACGTCGTCGGCACGCTCTATCCGGGCGAGTTCGGCCCGCGAGAGACCCGGACCCTCGACGGCGCGGCGACGGTGGCCAAGGAGGTGGTCGCCCGATGGACCTGAAGTTCCCCCTCGTGCTCACCGTCGGGCTCTTCGTCGCGGCCGTCGGTGCGTCTGCCGTGCACCGTGCGCTCCGCCGGCGCCGGCGCCTGGCCGGCGCCGCGGTCGCCAACTCCTCCGCGCTCACGGCCCTGCCGGAGTACCAGCGGGCGCTGCGTGCCCACCGGATCCGTCTCGCAGTGCTCGGGACGAGCTCCGTGCTGCTCGCCTGCGCCGCGCTCCTCGGGGCCGCCCGCCCGCTCGACACGACGGTCGACACCCCCGAGACGCGCAACCGCGACATCATGCTCTGCCTCGACATCTCCGGGTCGATGGCGTCCTACGACGCCGCACTCGTCTCGACCTTCCGGACCCTCGTCGACCGCTTCCAGGGGGAGCGGATCGGCCTGGTCATCTTCAACTCGTCCGCCGCGACGGTCTTCCCGCTCACCGACGACTACGACTTCATCAACGGCGAGCTCGAGACGGCCTCACGGGCCCTGTCGGGTGACCCCGGTCTCGACGCGTTCTTCGCCGGCACCTACAACGGCCGCGGGACCTCGCTCATCGGTGACGGCCTCGCGACGTGCGCCGCGAGCTTCGACCGGATCGACACCACCCGGGCCCGCTCGATCGTGCTCGCGACGGACAACCACCTCGCCGGGCGCCCCCTCGTCGACATCGACGAGGCTGGCGCCCTCGCCACCTCGCAGGGCATCCGCGTCTATGGGCTCAACCCCGAGGAGGAAGGGGAGGACGTGGAGGCTCAGGGTCTGCGTCAGGTCGTCACTGCGACGGGGGGCCGGTACTACGCGATGGGCGACGAGGGCGCCGTCAAGGGCATCGTGGACTCCGTTCAGGCGCAGGAGGCGACCCTCATCGACGCGGCCTCGCGCACCCTCTACAGCGACAACCCCAGCATCCCCGTTGCCCTCGCGAGCGTCGGCCTGCTCGGGCTCCTCGGGGCCGGCCGGAGGTGGTCGTCGTGACCTTCCTGCCCGTCGCTGCCTGGCCCGTGCTGCTCGTGCTCGCCGTCGGCGCGCTCTGCGCCGTGTGGTGGAACCCCAGCTCGCGCTCGGCGCCGGGGGAGTCCCGGGGATCGCACTGGCGACGCACCGCGGCCGTGCTCCTGCTCGCCGTCGCCGCCACCCGTCCGGCCGTGCCGGGCGACACCGCCGAGGCCAGCGCGGCCAACCTCAACGTCTACTTCGTCGTCGACACGACGACGAGCATCGTCGCCGAGGACTACGGCGCCGGGGTCCCCCGCCTCACGGGGGTGCGCCGGGACATCGCTGCCATCGCGCGGGCCCTGCCGGGCGCCCGCTACTCGATCCTCACCTTCGACCAGGCCGCCCGCGTGCGGCTGCCCCTGACGACGGACACGACCGCGATGGGCGCCGCCCTCGAGACCCTGCTGCCCGAGCCGTCCGAGGTGTCGCAGGGCTCGTCCGTGACCGACGCGAACGAGCGGCTGACCACCCTGCTGTCCCAGTCCCGGGAACGCCACCCCGAGCGTGCCCGGTTCGTCTACTACCTCGGCGACGGCGAGCAGACCAGTGGTGCCCCCGCCGCACCGTTCACGGTGCCGGCCGAGACCATCAGTGGGGGAGCGGTCCTCGGCTACGGCTCCGCCGAGGGTGGCCGGATGCTGACCTACCGGTCCCGGTTCGACCGGACCGGGACCTACGTGCGTGACCCGGCCACGGGAGAGGACGCGCTGTCGATGATCGACACGGCCCAGCTCGCCGCGATCGGGACCCAGCTCGGACTGCCCTACGTCCACCGGGAGTCGGGCGACCCGATCGGCCCCGTGGTCGACGGGATCGACCTCGCCCGCTTCGGGACGAGCCCGCAGATCCAGGCCGAGCAGGTCCGGGCTCGGCGCGAGCTCTACTGGCCGCTGCTGCTCGCCCTGGCGGGGATCGCCGTGTGGGAGGTCGGCGCGAGCTCCGCTGCCCTGGCCTCGATGCGACGCCAACCGGGCGCGCGATCGTGACGACGGCAACCGGAGCCCCCGGTGCCCCTGCGCCCGCCCGGCGCCACGACCCGGGATCCGCGTCGCTCGACGACCCCCTGACCGACCCCCTGACCGACCCCCTGACCGGGTCGCAGCGGGGACGACGCCGAGGCCGAACGCCCCGCGGCGGCACCCTGCCTCCCCGGCTGCGCCGACGCCGCCGCCGACTGCTGCTCGCCTCGGCGCCGGTCGTCGTGCTCGTCGCCGTGCTGGCCCTGCGCCTGCTCACCCTCAACGTGGTCGCCGACCGTTCGCTGTCCGCCTGGACCGCCGGTGACCGGACGACGATGAGTGCCTGGGCGGCGCGGCAGGGCTGGGTCAACGTCGTCGAGCGCTTCCGGGCCCCGTTCGCCCTCGGCGACGCCGCGGTCCTCGGTGGTCGCTTCGAGCAGGCTCGCCCCTCGTTCGAGGACGCCTTCGTCCTCGTGCCCAAGGGGGGCCTCGACGACTGCAGGGTCCGGGTCAACCTCGCCCTCACCTACGAGGCGCTCGGCGATGCGGCCAAGGCGGCGGAGCGCACCGACGAGTGGAAGCAGTTCTACGCCAAGGGCACGGCTCTCGCCGCCGGGCGCCCCGCTCTCTGCGACGCTCCGGAGGGCCTGGGCAGCGGTCGACAGCTACAGGATGCCCAGCAACGACTGGAGTCCAAGAGTGCGGACGACCCGTCGGCGGACTCCCCGCCGAGCGACCCGCCGCCGCAGCCATCACCGGGTCCGGAGCCGACCCCCGACCCCCGCGGCACGCCGAGCCAGCAGGAGCAGGACCTGCTCCAGGAGATGCAGCGGCGCAACACGGTCGAGCGCAACGAGCAGCTGGGGACCGGGGACCGGAGCGATCCCGGCGACGCCGGCCCGACCGTCCCCAAGCCCTGGTGACTCCTCCCCCCATCCACGCCTCGAGTGGGCACTTTCCTCCGCGCGCGGCCCCCCGGTGCAAAGTGCCCACTCGACGGGGGGTCGGGCGGGAAAGTGCCCACTCGACGGGGGTCAGGCGGTCGTGGCGCCGATGACGGTGGCGCGGCGGACGACGACGGGCACCGGCTTCTTCCCGCACGACTCCGGACGCGACCGGCCCGCCGGTTCACGTATGACGTGCACGAGCCACGTGCGACCGTCCTCGTGCGCCACCCGCACGGCCGTCGTCTCGGGAAGCAGCTCGGGGATCTGCGACCCGAGCTCGCTCGAGCTGAGGGCACGGATCCGGGTCTCACCGAGGCGCTCCCGCACGTGCGACTCCGCGCACTGGGCATCGGGGGAGAGGCTCGAGCGCCCACGGTCGTGCTCGGCGCCGAGGAGCTCGATCGGGGTGTGCCCGGACATCGAGGCACCGAGCACCCACTCCACGCCCTGCTCGTCGAGACGCGCGTAGGTCTGTCCCCACGGCAGCAGCACCGCCGTCGGGGCGAACCGGTGTCCACCCGTGTGGGACACCTCCCACGCCCGCCCGGGGGCGAGGCGCGCAGCGGCAGCGGCGAGGGGGCGCCCGCGCACGGCGCAGCACACGTCGCGGCGGCCGTTGGTGCAGACGAGCAGCGTCGGGTCGACCTCCGCGGCGTCGGGAAGCGACGCGGCGACGAGACCCCGTGAGCCGCGCGACAGGGCCGCCCAGTCCAGCGAGAGGAGCTCGCCGGGGTGGGTGAGGTCGGCCCCGAGCAGCCACGGATCCGACCGCGTCGGCGAACCAGGACCTGTCGCCTCGCCGCCGGCCCAGGCGATGAGCGCCCGGTGGGGATGGTCACGGGCCGGATGACCACCCGGCCGCCGGATCAGCATGAACCGGCCACCACCCGACGCGCACCGGGCATCGAGCTCAGCGCCGACCTGCGGGTCGAGGTGGGAGTCGCGGGCAGCGTCGCGGCCCCAGGGCCCGGGCTGCTCGAGCACCACGAAGAACCCCGCGCGGGCCGCGGTGCCGAACGCGCTCGTGCCGTCGTCGTCCCAGAGCACCGAACAGGCCCGCACGTCCGGCGTGCCGTGCCCGCTCGTCGAGGGGTGGGGTGGGCCGGGCGTCTCGGTCATGCGTCGGGCCCGTTCTCCGTCGGCTCTCCGGTTGCGGCGGTCGCCTCATCGGCATCGGAGGTGCCGACGCCTGCTGTCGGCGGGGGCGCGGCGACCGCGGCGATGACCGTCGTCAGCGAGACCCCGGAGCCGTCCCGGCGCCCGTCCGCCTTCGGGAGCTCGACAGCGACACCGTTCGCGGCGGCCGCCCGGGCCGGCTCGTTGCCCGCGAAGGCGAGCACGAGCGTGTCCTCGCCGCGGAGGAAGCGGTGGCACCGCACGCCCCCGGTGGCGCGGCCCTTCGGGGGGTACTCGGCATACGGTGTCACCTTGAGCGAGCCGCTCTCGGTGCCGGGCAGCGCCGACGACGAGCCGCTCGAGGTCACGACGACTCCGTCGCGCGTCGGGTCCACGACACCGAAGAAGACGGCGGAGGCGCCGGTGGTCAGCTTGATCCCGGCCATCCCGCCCGCGCCACGCCCCTGGGGCCGCACGGCCTGCGCCGGGAACCGCAGCAGCTGGGCGTCGCTCGTGACGAAGACGAGGTCGAGGTCCTCGCGGTCCGCGACGCCCGCCCCGACAACCCGGTCGCCGGGCTTGAGGCTGATCACCTCCCACTCGCCGCCCTTGGGCGCGTCCGGGGTGACCCGCTTGACGACACCGCTCGCCGTGCCGAGCGCGACGACGGGCGCGCCGGGCGTGCCGGGCGCGCCGGAGCCGATCGGCACGATGGTCACCGGCTCCTCACCCCGGGGCAGGTCGACGTAGGCCGCGAGCGGAGCGCCGCCGGACAGGCTCGGTGCCCCGTTGGTCGGCGGCAGAGTGGGCAGGTCGAGGGCCGAGAGGCGCACCATGCGCCCGGCACTCGTGACGAGCCCGAACTCCCCCCGAGCCGTGGTCCGGACCGCCCCGACGACGACGTCGTGCCTGGAGCGGGACCCGTCGGCCGTGACCGGCTCGGCGCTGCCCGTGCGGGCGAGAAGGCCCGTCGAGGACAGCAGGACCCAGCACGGGTCGTCGGCGATCTCCAGGGGAGCGGCCGAGGTGGCGGCCGCACTCACGCCCGAGCTCTCGAGCAGGACGGTGCGGCGCGGTGTGCCGTGGGACTTCGCCACGTCCGCGAGCTCGGTCGAGACGAGCCGCAGGAGCAGCTTCTCGCTCTCGAGCAGGGCGCGGAGCTCCTCGATGGCGCGCTGGAGCTCGTCGCGCTCGGTCTCGAGCTCGATCCGGGAGAACTTCGTCAGCCGGCGCAGCTGGAGCTCGAGGATGAAGTTGGCCTGCAGCTCCGAGAGCTCGAAGACCTCCATCAGCCGGGTCCGGGCGATCGCCGTGTCGTCGGAGCCCCGGATCAGCTGGATGACCTCGTCGATGTCGACGATCGCGACGAGCATCCCCTCGACGAGGTGGAGGCGCTCCTCCCGGCGGCGCAGCCGGTAGGCGGTCCGGCGGCGCACGACGTCGGTCCGGAAGTCGACGTAGACACGGAGCAGGTCCTTGAGGCCGAGGGTGCGCGGCTGACCCTCGACGAGCGCGACGTTGTTGATCCCGAAGTTCTCCTCCATCGGGGTCAGCTTGTAGAGCTGCTCGAGGACGGCGTCGGGGTTGAAGCCGTTCTTGATCTCGATGACGAGGCGCAGGCCGTTCTGCCGGTCGGAGAGGTCCTTGAGGTCGCTGATCCCCTGCAGCCGCTTGGACTGCACGAGGTCGCGGATCTTCTCGATGACCTTCTCGGGCCCGATGAGGTAGGGCAGCTCGGTGACGACGATCCCCTTGCGGCGCGGGGTGATCGACTCGATCCGTGCCGTCGCTCGGGTGCGGAAGCTGCCGCGGCCGGTGAGGTAGGCGTCGCGGATGCCCCCGAGCCCGACGATCCTGCCCCCGCAGGGCAGGTCGGGGCCGGGGACGAACTTCATCAGGTCCTCGAGGGAGCACGACGGGTTGGTGATGAGGTGCCGGGCAGCGCCGATGACCTCGACGAGGTTGTGGGGAGGCATGTTCGTCGCCATCCCGACAGCGATCCCCGCCGCGCCGTTGACGAGGAGGTTGGGGTAGGCCGCGGGCAGGACGCTCGGCTGCCACTGCGTGTCGTCGTAGTTGGGGACGTAGTCGACGGTCTCCTCGTCGAGCCCACCGACCATGAGCAGCGCGGAGCTGGCCATCCGGGCCTCGGTGTAGCGGGCCGCGGCCGGGCCGTCGTCGAGGGAGCCGAAGTTGCCGTGCCCGTCGATGAGCGGCAGCCGCAGCGTGAAGGGCTGGGCCATCCGCACGAGGGCGTCGTAGATGGCCTGGTCGCCGTGGGGGTGGTACTTGCCCATCACCTCGCCGACGACGCGCTGGCTCTTGACGTGCCCGCGGTCGGGACGCAGCCCGAGCTCGTTGGAGCCGTAGAGGATCCGCCGCTGGACCGGCTTCAGGCCGTCCCGCGCGTCGGGGAGGGCACGGGAGTAGATGACGCTGTAGGAGTACTCGAGGAAGGCGTTCTGCATCTCCTCCTCGACGTCGATGCCGACGATCTTCTCCTCGAAGTCCTCGGGTGGAGTCGGGGGGGTGCTCCGTCGGGCCATGCCGGGTGCTGCTCCTTGCCGTGTCTGCTCATCGTCTGCTCATCGAGCCGGGTCCTGCGTCAACGCCTCATCATCCCGCAGGTGCCGGACCGCTCCCACCTGCCACGCCGAACCGTCCCCAGTGGCCCACCTCGTCCGCGCCCCGGCGGTGCCGGCTCAGGCTCGGGCTCCTGGGCCCCGGGACGGCATACCCCAGCGACACGACCCCGACGATCCGTCGCCCCTCGGGCACCGCGAAGGCCCGGCGCACGGCTGCGTGCCGCTGCGGCGGCACCCCGAAGAACAACCCGCCCAGCCCCTCGTCGACGGCGGTGAGCAGCACGAGAAGGGCGGCCATCCCCGTGTCGACGTCCCAGTAGGGGACCGGCCAGCGCGCGTCGTCACGGTCGGTCCAGCCCTTGTCGGGGTCGGCGTAGCGGTCGAGGTAGGCGTCCTTGTCCGAGAGGCAGAGGATCAGGACGGGAGCAGCCCGTACGCCGGTCAGCCACGGGTCGGGGTCGGCGCCCTCCGCGGTCGTGGCCCCCCAGAAGCTCCCACGCTCGTCCTCGGACCGGAGGACCACGAAGTCCCACCCCTGGCTGAAGCCGGCGCTCGGGGCACGCACCGCGTTCTCGAGGCACCGCCGGACGACGGCGTCGGGCACGGGCCGGCCAGGGTCGTAGCGGCGGACCATGCGGCGTCGGCGGACCACGTCGGCGAACTCCATGGCGACAGGTTCTCACCATCGCCGCGACCAGCGGAGTCTGACACGATGTGGCCATGGCGGACGGAGACGACCCGGCCGAGACCGGTCCGATCCCGAGGACGGGGCGCGGCCCGGTCGAGTGGGAGGCGGACGTCGTCCTCAGGGACGGCACCGTGGCCCACGTGCGCCCGATCAGCCCCGAGGACGCCCCGGGCATCCAGACGTTCCACAGCCGGCAGTCGGCCGAGTCGATCTACCTGCGCTTCTTCGCGCCACTGCGCGAGCTGAGCCCGCGCGACCTGTATCGCTTCACCCATGTCGACCACCACGACCGGGTCGCGCTCGTGGCCACGCTCGACGACGCGATCATCGGGATCGGTCGTTACGACCGGATCGACCCGACCTCGGCCGAGGTCGCCTTCAACATCTCCGACCACTTCCAGGGCAAGGGCATCGGCTCGGTGATGCTCGAGCACCTCGCCGCGATCGCGCAGGAGCTCGGGATCTCGCGCTTCACGGCGGAGGTGCTCCCGCAGAACCGCAAGATGCTGACGGTGTTCCGCGAGGCCGGCTACGAGGTGACGCACCACGTCGAGGACGGCGTCGTCGAGGTGGCGTTCGACATCAGCCCCACCGACCGGTCCAAGGCGGTTCAGCTCTCGCGCGAGCACCGCGCCGAGTCCCGGAGCATGCGCACCATCCTCTTCCCCACGCGGATCGCCGTGATCGGCGCGAGCCGGCGCGAGGAGTCCATCGGGGCCCTCGTGCTGCGCAACATGATCGAGGCGGGCTTCCAGGGCGAGATCTACCCGGTGCATCCCGAAGCCGACGAGATCCAGGGGCTGCGCGCCTACCGCCGCATCGCCGACGCCCCCGGTCCGGTCGACCTGGCCGTCGTCGTCGTGCCGGCCGCCCAGGCCGTCGAGGTGGCCAAGGAGTGCGGGCGTGCCGGGGTGCGCGACCTGCTCGTCCTGTCCTCCGGGTTCGCCGAGGCCGGCGAGGAGGGGGCCAAGCTCCAGGACCGGTTGCGGCGCCGGGTGCGCCGGGCGGGCATGAGGATCGTCGGCCCCAACAGCTTCGGGCTGATCAACAACGACCCGTCCATCCGCCTCAACGCGACGCTGGCGACGGTCATCCCACCAGCGGGCCGGCTCGGGCTCTTCGCCCAGAGCGGCGCGCTCGCGGTTGCGGTCCTCGCGTCGGCGGCCCGACGCGGGCTCGGGATCTCGGTCTTCGCCTCGGCCGGCAACCGCATCGACGTCTCCGGGAACGACCTCATGCAGTACTGGATCGACGATCCGGAGACCGACACCGTCGGCCTCTACCTCGAGTCGATGGGCAACCCTCGCAAGTTCTCCCGGATCGCCCGGCACCTCGCGCAGGTCAAGCCGGTGATCGTCGTCTCCTCGGGCGTCTCGAGCTTCGCGGCCCCGCCCGGCCACCGGACCCGCATCACCAACGTCCCGGCGGGGGCCTTCGACGCGTTGCTCCGCCAGGCCGGGGTGATCCGGGTCGAGAACGTCCACCAGCTCTTCGACGTCGCGCAGCTGACCCTGCACCAGCCGGCGCCGCGCGGTGACCGGGTCGCCATCGTCGGCAACTCCGACGCGCTCGGCTCGATCAGCGCGAGCGCCTGCGTCAGCTGGGGCCTGCGGGTGACGCATGGTCCGGTCTCGCTCCTCCCGCAGGCCGCGGCCGAGGAGTTCGCCGTCGCTCTCGAGGCGGCGTTCGCCGACCCAGAGGTCGACAGCGTCGTGGCGGCCTTCATCCCTCCGCTCGTCACCCAGGACGAGGAGGTGTCGAAGGCCGTGACGACCGTCGTCGCCAAGCACGAGAAGCCTTGCGTAGCAACCTTTCTCGGTATGCACGGAGTGGGGGTCGGCCTCGACTACGTCCAGGCGGACGGCGTCCGCAGGACGGTGCCCTCCTACGCGATGCCGGAGGACGGAATCCGGGCGCTCAACGCGGTCACGCGCTACTCCCAGTGGCGGGCCCGCGACCACGGCACGCAGGTCGCCCCAGTCGGCATCGACCGGCACCGCGCCGAGGGTCTCATCGACGGCTTCCTCGAGGGCCACCCGGAGGGCCGCACCCTGAGCAGGGATGAGGCCCGGGACGTCCTGTCGACCTATGGGATCCGGCTCTGGCCGGCCATCGAGGTCGTCGGGGTCGACGCGGCGGTCGCGGCCGCCGAGACGCTCACCTATCCCGTGATCCTCAAGTCCACCTCACCTCTGGTGCGCCACCAGCCCGGCATCGTCGGCGTGCGCAGCGACCTCTCCGACTCCACGCAGGTGCGCGATGCCCACCGGTCCCTCACGGAGCGTCTCGGGCCGCTCGGGGCCGACCGCTTCGTCGTCCAGCGGATGGCCGTCCCCGGGGTCTCGTGCGTGCTCCAGGCGAGGGAGGACCCGCTCTTCGGCCCCGTCGTCAGCTTCTCCGTCGCCGGACCGCCCACCGAGCTGCTCGGGGACATCGCGCACCGCATCCCGCCGCTCACCGACGTCGACGTCACCGACCTCATCGACGGGGTCAAGGCCGCGCCGCTGCTCGCCGGCCACCGCGGCGCCGCCCCCGTGCACCGCGCCGCCCTCGCCGATCTCGTCGCCCGGTTGTCGGTGCTCGCCGACAACCACCCCGAGCTCGCGTCCGTCGTGCTCAACCCCGTCAACGCGTGGACCGGCGGGGTCGACGTGCTCGGGGCCGAGGTCACCGTGCGCCCCGCGCTCGTGCGCAAGGACCCGGGTCGTCGACGGATGACCTGAGCCGGTGACCTGAGCCGATGACCCCCCGGGCGCTGGCCTGCAGGGGGGCCCGGGGGCGCGGGGGTCATAGCAGGGAGTGCAAAGATGGGGGGATGCGACGCGTCACGCCCAGCCCCGGCCAGTCCCTGCCGCCGGACCTCGCCGAGGCGATCACCCATGCCGGCTACTACCCCGCGCTCGTCTGCGACGTCGTCGAGTCCGCCATCGCGGGCTCGGAGGTGGTGTCGCACCTCGTCCACCAGGAGACGACCTTCGACCACGACACGGTGCGCCGACACGTGACCGTCCTCGTCGTGACGCCGCAGCGTCTCGTGATCGCCCACGCCGACGACCACGCGGAGGGCGACGAGCGCCCGATGGCGACCGCGACGACGGAGACGGTGCCCCTCGTCACGGTCCGCGGGGTGATGGTCACCCACGTCGTCGCCGATCCGGAGGTCTTCACCCCGGGAACGTACGCTCGCGACATCACGCTCACCCTCGGCTGGGGAGCCGTGAGCCGCCTCGACCTCCTCGCCGCCCAGTGCGGCGACCCGGACTGCACCGCCGACCACGGTTTCGAGGGCACGATCGCGTCCGACGACATCTCACTGCGCATCAGCGCTGCCGCCGACGGCGAGCGCGCGGTCGACCGTGCCCTGCGCTTCGCGCGGGTGCTCTCCGCGAGCATCGGGGGCGGGCCGGCCCTGTGACCGGCGTCCCTGCCGCCCCGATGGTGCCAAGCGCACCCTCGGCCCCGGACTGGTCGGCGGGCAGCCTCGCCTCCGTCCTGCCGTCGGTCGCCGGAGCGCTCGGGGTGAAGCGGTATGCCGGACGCGACGTCTTCGACCTGCCCGCCGTCCCGCGCACCGTCGTCGTGCTCATCGACGGCCTCGGCTTCGACCTGCTGCGCCAGCGCAGCGGGCACGCCCCCTTCCTGAGGCGGATGCTGCCCCGGGCGCGCCGGGTGCCGTGCGGCTTCCCGACGACGACGGCGACGTCGATGGGCAGCTTCGGCACGGGGCTGTTGCCCGGCGCGCACGGACTCGTCGGGATGCAGGTGCTCGACCCCGAGACCGACCGGCTGCTCAACGAGCTGTCCTGGGAGGACGGTCCGGATCCGCGACGGTGGCAGCCCCACGAGACCGTGTTCGAGGTGGTCACCGCCGCGGGTGTCGAGGTGACGATGGTCGGGCCGCAGTACTTCGACGGCTCGGGCCTGACCACGGCCGCGTTGCGCGGGGCCCGGTTCCGCGCGGGTCGCGAGCTGGACCAGCGCGTCGACGCCTCCCTCGCCGCCGTGCGAGCGAGCCGGCGGGCGCTCGTGTACCTCTACTGGGGCGAGGTCGACAAGATCGGCCACGTCCACGGGTGCCAGTCCTGGCAGTGGGGCGACGAGGTCGAGTCGGTCGACCGCGCCCTCGCGCGCCTCGCGGCGAGCGTGCCCGACGACACGTCGATCGTCATCACCGCCGACCACGGCATGGTCGACATCCCGTTCGACCAGCGGATCGACCTCGCCGACGAGGGTGCGCTCATGGCCGGCATCCGGCACCTCGGGGGAGAGGCGCGCAACCTACAACTCTACACCGAGCCCGGTGCCACGGTCGCGGTGGCCGAGCGGTGGCATGAGCGGCTCGGGTCCCGGGCGCGGGTGCTGACCCGCGAGGAGGTCATCGACGCCGGGTGGCTCGGCAGGGTGCGTCCGGAGGTGCTGGGCCGGATCGGGGACCTCGTCGTGCTGATGGGGGACGACCTCGCCGTCGTGCACTCCGGTGTGATGCGGCCGCAGGTCGTCGGCCTGCTCGGTCAGCACGGGTCGACGAGCGAGGCCGAGCTTGCCGTACCCGTGGTCGTGGTGCCTCCGCGGCGGGACGCCTAGGGTGGTGGACCGTGGCTGAGCTCGTCTTCTTCTCCGGGACCATGGACTGCGGCAAGTCCACCCTCGCCCTCCAGATGGACCACAACCACGCGGCGCGGGGCCGGGTCGGGCTCATCTTCACCAAGCTCGACCGGGCCGGCAGCAACGTCCTGTCCTCGCGGCTCGGCCTGTCGACCGGTGCCCTCGAGGTGTCCGACGACCTCGACTTCTGGGAGGGGATCGTTGCCCGAGCCACGGCGGGTCAGCGGATCGACTACCTCAACTGTGACGAGTCGCAGTTCTACACCGGCGAGCAGGTCGAGCAGCTGGCCCGGGTCGTGGACGAGATGGACGTCGACGTGTTCGCCTTCGGCATCACGGCGGACTTCCGGACCGAGCTCTTCCCGGGCAGCAAGCGGCTCATCGAGCTCGCCGACCGGGTCCAGGTGCTCCAGGTCGAGGCGCTGTGCTGGTGCGGTCGGCGGGCCACGACGAATGCGCGCGTCGTCGACGGCGCTATGGTCGTCGAGGGGGAGCAGGTGGTCGTCGGTGACGTGTCCGCCGGCGCGGAGGGCGTCGTCGAGTACGAGGTGTTGTGCCGTCGTCACTACATGCGCCGGATGACCTCGCACGCCGCCCGGGCGGCCGCCGTCTCGCCGGAGGTG
>JBBRGO010000002.1:0-42774 GCA_038224055.1 Actinomycetales bacterium | reverse complement strand
GGAGTCGTCGAGCATCGCGTTGCGCCGGCCGTGCACCGTGCCGTCCTGGCTCACCTCGCACTTGAGGAAGACGTTGACGAGCCGGCCCTGGATGTCGCTGGTGTGCGGCCGCTCCGGCAGGTCGAGCCCCGCGTCCTTGATCGCCGCCCACACGCCGTCGGCGTCGAGCGCGTCCTGCATGACCGAGTGCCCGATGCGGTAGCGACCGCCGATGCCGCGGGTGTTGCCGACGACGACGACCTGGGCCTGGTCGAGCTCGACCCCGGAGGAGCACGACGCGACCGCCGAGAAGAGCGAGCGGTCGTGCATGATGTCGGCGTCCGTCGGCATCTCGATCTCGCCGAGGGCGACGGCGATGCCGAGCCCGGTCGTGCCGTTGGAGAGGTCCATCGACTCGTGGGTGTGCTCGGTCCAGACCTGGTGGCCGCGGGACTTCGCGTCGCGGATCGTGTGGATCGTCAGCAGCGGCGTCTTCGTCTGCACGTAGTGGACGTCGGCGGGGTCGCTGATGCCGGCCCGCTCCATCGCCACCGTGACGGCGTCGGCGACCTTCCTGACCATCGCGACGTAGCCGATCTCCTCCGGCTTGATCGGCTCGCTCATCGCGAAGCCGACCGTGAGGCGGGGCTCGTCGGAGGCCTCGGTCTGCTCGGCCGGGACGGTCGCGAAGATCGTCGCGTGGGGGCTGATGATGCCGTCGGTTCCTCCGGACCACACGATCGGGACCTGCTTGACCTGCTCGGCCGAGGCGCCCTTCTCGACGAGCACCTCGCGGAAGGCCCGGTCGGCGATGATCCGGGTGTAGTCGTTGACGCCACCGTTGCCCTCGGTCTTGCCGATGATGGCGACCACGCGGTTCGCCTCCATGACGCCGTCGTCGATGAGCTTTGCGAGCTCCGACGCGTCTGCGACCGAGTGGATGGGGACCTTGCGCACCTCAATGGCTTCGGGCACGTGAATCACCTTTCTCTTTCTGGGTTTTCGATGACGGTCCCGACGTTGCCGTCGATGGCCGGGGCGAGCTGGTCGAGGGCCGTGATGATCGAACGGGATCCGCCCGCACGGACGAAGCGCAGGGCGGCCTCGACCTTCGGGCCCATCGAGCCCGACGCGAAGTGGCCCGCGGCGGCATACGCCTCCATCTCCGCGAGCGTGACCCGTCCGATGTCGTGGGCGTCGGGAGTGCCCCAGCCCGCGACGGCGTGCGCGACGTCGGTCGCGATGACGAGCACGTCGGCGCCCACCGACCGGGCGAGCATGGCGGCCGTGAGGTCCTTGTCGATGACGGCCTCCACACCGCGCGCTGCGCCGTCCTCGCCGCGGACGACGGGGATGCCGCCGCCGCCGGCGGCGACGACGATGTAGCCCGCCCCGAGCAGGGTCAGCAGGGTGTGGGTCTCGAGGACCTCGCGGGGCTCGGGGGAGGCGACGACGCGGCGCCAGCCCTTCTCCCCGCGGTCCTCCCACCGCTCGCCGTGGGCGATGAGGGACTGGGCCTGAGCGCGCGGGAGGAAGCGGCCGATCGGCTTCGTCGGGTGGGTGAAGCCGGGGTCGTCGGCGTCGACGAGGGTCCGGGTGATGATCGCCGCGACGGGACGCTCCACGTGGCGGGCGGCGAGGGCCGCCTCGAGGGTGTCGAGCATCGTGAAGCCGATCGTCCCCTGCGTCTGGGCGCCGCACCAGTCGAGCGGCACCGGTGGCACGACGTGTGCGGCGAGCTCGTTCTTGACGAGGAGGTTGCCTACCTGCGGGCCGTTGCCGTGGGTCAGCACGACCTCGTGCCCCGCGGCGACGAGGTCGGCCACGTGCTCCATGGCGTGGGCGATCGCGGTGCGCTGCTCAGCGGGCCAGGCGCTGCCGTCCGGGCCGGTCATGGCGTTGCCGCCGAGCGCGACGAGAACCCTCATGCACACCTCCTCATGTTGTGGTTGGGATTGGTCGTTGGGATCGGGCACGCCCTCGTGCGTATCGACGGCATGTCAATGGCGCATGTCAATGGCGCCTGTCAATGGCGCGAGCCTAGGGACCGGGCCGGGGTGCGCGCGTTGGCACGTCCTGCCCAACGGCGGGCTCGTCATTGGCAGATGTATGCCGCTGTGCTCCCTCCGCCGCCGGGTGCGGGGGGCGGAGGGGGCGGGCTGTCGGTGGATCAGGACCACCCGAGCCGGCGGTAGCGGTCGAGCCGGGCCGCGAGCCGCTCGGCCGGCTGCTGCCGGGCGAGCGTCGCCAGCTCGTGCTGGATCGTCTGGCTCATCCGACGGCAGAAGTCCTCCGGCTCGTCGGCCGCGTCGGGGTGCTCCGCGACGATGCGGTCGACGATCCCGTCCGCGAGGAGGTCGAGGGAGCGCACGCGCTGGCTCGCCGCGAGCTCGGGGGCGTGGGTCGTGTCGCGGTGCAGGATGGCCGAGGCGCCCTCCGGCGGCAGCGGCGAGAGCCAGGAGTGCTGGGCGCAGATGACCCGGTCGGCGGGCATGACCGCCAGGGCTCCGCCCCCGGTGCCCTGACCGAGCAGGACGCAGAGGGTGGGCGCGTCGAGCGTGACGAGCTCGGCGAGGCACCGGGCGATCTCACCGGCCAGGCCGCCCTCCTCGGCCTCCTTCGAGAGCGCGGCGCCGGCCGTGTCGATGATGCTCACGAGCGGAAGGCCGAGCTCGCGGGCGAGGGCCATCCCCCGTCGAGCGACGCGAAGTCCCTTGGGGGACAACGGGTCGTCGAGCGTCTGACCGCGCCGGTCCTGACCCAGGACGATGCACGGGGCACCGCCGAAACGGGCCAGGGCCATGAGCATGCCGGGGTCGTACTCTCCCTGGCCGGTGCCGTGCAGCGGGAGCACGTCGGTGGCTCCGTGCCGGAGCAGGGCACGCACGCCCGGCCGGTCGACGCGGCGCGAGCGGACAATGGAGTCCCAGGCGGGCAGGTCGGGCAGCTCCTCGCGCACCAGCTCGGGCACGTCGGGGAGGTCCTCCCGCGGGCCCATCAGCACGTTGAGGGCGCGGTCCGCGGTCTCGGCCAGCGCCTCGACGGGCAGGATGGCGTCGATGAGGCCGTGCTCGAAGAGGTTCTCCGCGGTCTGCACGCCCTCCGGGAAAGGGGTGCCGTAGAGCGCCTCGTAGACCCGCGCCCCCAGAAAGCCGATCATCGCTCCGGGCTCGGCCACGGTGACCTGGCCGAGCGACCCCCACGAGGCGAAGACGCCGCCGGTCGTGGGATGGCGCAGGTAGACGAGGTAGGGCAGCCCGGCGGCCTTGAACTGCGCGCACGCGGCGCTGATCTTGACCATGCCGACGAAGGCGGGTGTGCCCTCCTGCATGCGTGTGCCGCCGGAGCTCGGCGCGGCGAAGACCGGCAGCTCCTCCCGGGAGGCCCGCTCGAAGGCGAGCACGATCCGCTCGGCCGCCACCGCTCCGATCGAGCCGGCGAGGAAGCGGAACTCGCCGGCGATGATGGCCACCCGCCGGCCCCGGATGCGGCCCTCGCCGGTGATGATCGACTCGTCGCACCCGCTCCGCTGCGTCGCGTCGGCCAGCTCTGCCGCATACCGGGAGGACTCGTCCGTGGGCAGTGAGCCGCCCGTCGCGCGCCCGTCGGGAGGACCGTCCCAGCCGACCCAGGTGCCCTCGTCGAGCACCGTGTCGAGCAGCTCGCGGGCGCCGAGGCGGAGCGTCTTCTCAGGCACCGGTCGGCCCCCCGTCGTGGGCGGGCCGCTCGGGCCGGTCGAGCCCGTCGAGCCCGTCGAGCCAAGCGCGGACCGAGTCGTTGTGCTCGCCCAGCAGCGGCGGGTGCAGGTGGGTCTCCCGTCCGCCGGCGAAGGCGTTGTCGTCGAAGCGGATCGGCGGACCCGGAATCTCGATGTCGCCGAGCACGGGGTGCGCGATGTCGAGCACGAGCCCCTGCGAGCGGGTCTGCTCCCAGTCGTAGACCCGGTCGAGGGTGCGCACCTCGCCCGCCGGGACCCCGACGCGCGCGAGGGTGGCGAGCAGCTCGGTGAGGGGGTGGGGGGCGAAGGCCGCGTTGAGCGCGGCGACCACCTGCTCGCGGTGCGCGACACGCTCGCGGTTCGTGGCCATGCCGGGGGTCGCCGGGTCGATGCCGAATGCGGAGGCCAGCCGCTGCCAGAGCCCCTCGCTGCCGCAGGCGATCTGGACGATGCCGTCGGCGCAGGTGAACAGGCCGTAGGGGGAGATCGACGGGTGGTGGCTGCCTTGCGCGACCGGCACCTCACCGGCCACGGTGTAGCGGGTGCCCTGGAACGCGTGGACACCCACGATCGCGGCGAGCAGCGAGGTGCGCACGACCCGGCCCCGACCCGTGGTGGCGCGCTCGTGGAGGGCCGCGGCCACCCCGTAGGCGCCGTACATGCCGGCGAGGAGGTCACCGATCGGCACGCCCACCCGTTGCGGCTCGTCGGGCGACGGGCCGGTCAGCGACATGAGGCCCGCCTCGCCCTGGGCGATCTGGTCGTAGCCCGCGCGCCCGCCCTCGGGGCCGTCGTGGCCGAAGCCGCTGATCGACAGGACGACGAGGCGCGGGTTGAGCTCGTGGAGGCGCTCGACCGAGAAGCCGAGCCGGTCGAGGACACCGGGTCGGAAGTTCTCGATGAGCACGTCGCCGGCACCGACGAGCCGGGCCAGCGTCTCGCGCCCGTCGTCGGACTTGAGGTCGAGGGTGATCGACTCCTTGTTGCGGTTGCACGACAGGTAGTAGGTCGAGATGGGGTCGTCCTCGGGTCCGACGAACGGGGGCCCCCAGCCGCGCGTGTCGTCACCGGACCCGGGGGTCTCCACCTTGATGACGCGGGCCCCCATGTCCCCGAGCATCATCCCGGCATGGGGCCCGGCAAGGGCGCGGGACAGGTCGATGACGACGATGTCGTCGAGCGGTCCGGACACGGTGGCTCCTTCGGCACCCGTCGGTCGGCTGCGGTCGGCTGCGCAGCACGCGCACCGCGGGATGCACCCACTGTGCCCGACAGGGGCGCGCACGGCGTTGGCACCCCTTGCCGGAGAGCGAGCGGCCTGTTTGGCGCAGCCTGACAGCCCGCGGTCCTGACAGGGCCGGGGCGGCCTCCCAGTGACCTCACAGCCGGGGGCCGGGGTCGCCGCATGTGCGGCACGGAGCATGGCTCGGATGAGAGCTGATGAGCCGGGGGTCAGGCGGTGGGAGGCGCGCACCGGTTGGGTCCTCTCCGCCGCGGCGATGGGGTTCCTCGTCGCGTACGCGCTGCCGATCCTCGACCCCCACCTGCCCCCGGGGCAGCAGGCCGTGTGCGCGGCCGCGACCTGGGTCACGTGGGCGATGTTCGCACTCGACTTCGGCGTGCGCGTCTCGCTGGCGCGGAACCGGTGGCGGTTCCTCCGGACCAACCTGCTCGACCTCGTCGTCGTCGTCCTCCCGGTGCTCCGTCCGCTGCGCCCCCTGCGCCTCGTCACACTCATGTCGGTGCTCATCCGGCACGCGGGCAGCTCCCTGCGGGGACGGGTCCTGACCTACGTCCTCGGCTCGACCTCGCTCGTGATCTTCGTTGCCGCCCTCGCGGTGCTCGACGCCGAGCGGCACAGCGCCACGGCCAACATCACCTCCTTCGCAGACGCCCTGTGGTGGGCGGTCACGACCGTGACGACGGTCGGCTACGGGGACCGCTACCCGACGACGACGGAGGGCCGCTACGTCGCGGCGGCCCTCATGGTCGCGGGGATCGCCCTCCTCGGCGTCATCACCGCCGCCTTCGCCTCCTCGCTCGTGGACCGGGTGCGCGAGGTGGAGCAGGAGAACGGCGCCGCCACCCGCCGTGACGTGGCGGCGCTCGCCGCCGAGGTCGCGGCCCTCCGACGCGAGCTGACTCGTGCCCCGCTCGAGCCCGGCTCAGCGCCCGCTGCCGTGCCCGGTGCCGTGCCCGCTGCCGTGCCCAGTGCCGTGACCGCTGCCAGGTTCGGTTCGCCCGGAGCTGCCGCTCCGGGCTGGGTCGACGACCGCGAACCGACCGCGGTGCCTGGGCCGGGCCCTACCGTGCGAGGACGGCGCCCCAGGTCGTCGGCTGCCGTCCGAGGAGGGTGGTCAGGGTGGTCGGGTCACCCACGAGTCCCTGCTCGTCGTAGCGGCGGAACATCGCCATGAGGTCGTGCCGAGCCTGTGGCGAGAGGCCGACGCCGGGACCGGAGCGCCACGCCTCGAGGCCGATGTCGGCAGCCCCGACCGGATGTCCCAGGACGCGCGCGGCGATCTCGGCCTGCTCACGCACCGTCAGCGACTCCCCGCCGACGAGGTCATGCGTCAGTCCCGCGTGGCCTCCGTCGGTCAGCACCGCCGCCGCGACCTCGGCGACGTCGCCGAGGTCGACGTTCGTGAACGGCGTGTCGACCGAGTAGGGCACGTCGAGCCGGCCGCCGTGCGCGGCGCCGACGAGGTTCTGGTGATAGGCCGAGGGGCGCAGGACCGTCGCTGCCGGCAGCACCGACCGGACCACGGCCTCGGCCTCGGCCTTGCGGACGTGGTGGGGCATCGAGGGGTCGTGCGGGTGGAGCACGGAGTGGAACACGAAGCGGTCGGCGTGAGCCGCCACTGCCGCCGTCACGACCCGCTCGGCGATACCCACCTCGTCGGGGTGCATGTTCGGCGCGAGGTGGTAGACGCCGGTGACCCCGCGCATCGCCTCCTCGAGGCCGGCGCCGGTCTCGAGGTCAACCACCGAGGTCGACTGCGCCCCAGCGGCATACGCCGGCTCGTGGCGCGTGGGGGAGTGCAGGGCAGCGCGAGCGGCGACGTGCCGCGATGCCAGGGCGCGCGTCACGGCGCGACCGGTCTTGCCGGTCGCGCCGATGACGAGCACGAGCCTCATCGCGGTCAGAGCCAGTCGACATCGGCCGCTAACCTGCCCTCGGCGAGGTGGGCATAGCCCGGACCCCGGTCGAAGAAGGGCTGCTCAGCGGCGCGCGCGTCGCGGAGCTCGCCACGGAGCTCGTCCGAGGTCACGGGGTCGACCACCGGGGCGTCCTTGTCCCCGGTGGCGACGACGCCGTAGTCGCGGCGCGCGCCGTCGAAGGAGATCTTGCCCCAGCGCAGGTCGCGCTCGACCTCGTCATAGGGACGCTCGAGCGGGTCACCCCAGCCGCCACCGCCGGTCGTGCGGATCCGGATGACCTGACCCGCCTTGACCACCTCGGCGTCGGCGAGCGCGTCGACGACCCGCTCCTCCGGGCCCCCGAGGTCGACCGTCACCTGGAAGGGATGACCGGCTTTGCCGCCCTTGACTCCCCAGCAGGCGAGGATCGAGCGGTCGGCGATGGACATGAAGTTGGCGTCCTTGAGCATGCGGATCTGCTTCTCGTAGCCGAGGCCACCGCGGAAGCGGCCGGCGCCACCGGAGTCGACGGCGAGGCCGAGACGCTCGACGAGGAAGGGGAACCGGCTCTCGGTGAACTCCGTCGGCAGGTTGCGGCTGTCAGGCACGACGTGGATGGTGTCCTCGCCGTCGGCGTAGTAGCGGCCGCCCGAGCCCCCGCCGAGCACCTCACGCATGAGGTAGTCGTTGCCGTCGCGGTCCTTCCCGTAGACCCCGGTGTAGCGGATCGTCTCCTGGTCGGCCGGCATCTTGCCGTCCACCGCCTTGGCGACGACGCCGGCGAGCACCCCGAGCAGACGCAGGATGACGAAGGTGCGGGCGTTGGTCGGTGCCGGGTAGATCGGCGTGAGCAGGGTGCCCTTCTCGGGGAAGCGCATCTCGATGAGCGGCACGATGCCCTCGTTGACGTCGAGCTCGGCCATTCGCTCGGGGCTGTCGGCGAGGTTGCGCAGCACGGGGGCGAGCCACTTCTTGAGGAAGTTGCCACCGACGTAGTCGCCGCAGTGGTTGATCGGGCCCTTGGCCTGCGGACCCGTGCCGGTGAAGTCGATGATGAGCTTGGGGCCGCCGTCGGGGTACTGGTCAGACCGCCCGGGGCCGCCCGTCGACACCTTCGTCAGCGTGATCCGCTGCGTGTGCAGCCGTGGCTCGTCGACGCCGTCGTGCTCGGCGTAGTCCTCCCACACGTACTCCCCGTCGGGGATCTTCGAGAGGATCTCCCGGCGGTAGGTCTCGGTCGTCTTGTCGAGGATCGCGTCGAAGGCGGCCTCGATCGTGTCGCGGCCGTAGCGCTCGAAGAGCTCTCCGAGACGGCGGGCGCCCATCAGGCAGGCCGAGCACTCGGCGTCCAGGTCTGCCGCGAGGCTGTCGGGCATGCGGCTGTTGCGGGTCATGATGCGCAGGGCGGCCCGGTTGGGAACGCCCTTGTCCCACAGCTTGATCGGCGGCACGGAAAGGCCCTCCTCGAACACGGTTCGAGCGTTGCTCGGCATCGATCCGGGCACCGCGCCGCCGATGTCGTCATGGTGACCGAACGCCTGGACGAAGGCCACGACCTCGCCGCCGGAGAACACCGGGACGGTGACGCACAGGTCAGGAAGGTGACCGATGCCGCCCTCCGACTCGTACACGTCGTTGTGGAAGTAAACGTCGCCCTCGCCCATCTCGTCGAGCGGGAAGTCGCGGACGATCGGGTGCACGAGGGCGCTGTAGGACCGCCCGGTGAGCTTGCGCAGCTGGCGGTCGTGGATGCCGGCCCGGAAGTCGTGGGCGTCGCGGATCATCGGTGAGCGCGAGGTGCGGGCGATGGCCGTCTCGACCTCCATCTCGACGCTCGCGAGGGTGCCCTCGACGATCTCGACGAGAATGGGGTCGACGGTCGTCCCCTCGGCGGTGAGGCGCCCCCCGTGCTCGTAGGCGGTGGGCAGGCCGGCCGGGTTCGCCACGGGGGCGTCAGCGCCACCGGGTATGCCGCTGGGTCGGCTGCCGCTCGAAGCGGCCGCGTCGACCGGTGCGAGTCGGACGGTCGCGGTCTGGCAGGACACGCACATCTCAGGCCTCCTTGGTGATGACGAGGTTGCCGAACGCATCGACGCGGACGACGAAGCCGGGGTGGACGGGCACGGTGGAGCCGAACTCCTCGATGACGGCGGGACCCGGGATGGTGTCGCCCGCCAACAGCTCGGGCCGCCAGTAGACGTCGGTGTCGAGATAGCCGGAGTCGGCCTCGAAGCAGACGGGACGGGTGCTCCGGCGTGCGCGGGCGCCGACGTCGTCGCCCGACGAGGCCGTGATCTCGCGCAGCTCCGGTCGGGTGATCGGCCCGACGCCGGTGACACGGAGGTTCACCCACTCGACCTGCTGGCGCGGGTCGTCGCGGAAGTCGTAGCCGTAGAGGGCGCGGTGCTCGGCGTGGAAGTCGTCGGCCACGGCAGCGGCATACGCCTCGGAGACCTCGCCCTCGGGGGCCGGCACCCGCACCTCGAACGCCTGACCGAAGTAGCGCAGGTCGACGGTCCGGGTGTAGCGGTGGGCGTCGCGGGGGAAGCCCTCCCCGTCAAGCGCTCTCGTGGCCTTGTCGGTGAGGTGGTCGAAGGTCTTCTGCACGGCCGCGTGGTCGAGTGTGGTGTGCTTCGAGACCATCGTCTGCACGTAGTCGTTCTTGACATCGACGGTGAGCAGGCCGAAGGCCGACACGTTGCCCGGGTTCTGCGGCACGACGACCCCGGCCAGGTCGAGGATGTCGACGAGGCGGCAGGCGAGCAGCGAACCCGAGCCACCGAACGTCGTGAGCATGAAGTCGCGCACGTCGAGGCCGCGCTTGACGCTCACCTGGCGCAGCGCGTTGGCCTGGTTCCACGCCGAGATCTCGAGGATGCCGGTCGCGCAGCGGTCGGGCTCGATGCCGAGCCGGCCGGCGATCAGGTCGATGCCGGCACGGGCCGCGTCGACGTCGAGGGGGATCTCCCCGCCGAGGAGGTGCGGGGGGATGCGGCCGAGCACGACGTGGGCGTCGGTGATGGTCGGCTCGGTGCCACCCTTGCCGTAGCAGAGCGGTCCCGGGTCGGCGCCCGCCGACTGCGGGCCCACCTTGAGGGTGCCCTCGGGGGAGATCCAGGCGATCGATCCACCGCCGGCCCCGACGGTGACGACGTCGATCATCGGGATCTTGCTCGGGTAGGCGCCCACGGTGCCCTCGGTGGTGAGTGTCGGCTCACCGGCGAGCACGACCGACACGTCCGTCGACGTCCCGCCACCGTCGCAGGTGAGCACCTTGTCGAAACCGGCCCGGCTAGCGATGAGCCCGGCACCGAGGGCTCCGGCGGCCGGCCCGGAGAGCACCGTGGTGATCGGCTGGTGCACGACCTCGTCGGCCGACAGGACGCCGCCGTTGGACTTCATGATGTAGAAGGGAATTCGCTCGCGCCCTCCCTCGGTGGCGCCGGTGAACTCGTCGAGCCGGGAGTGGATGTTCCCGACGTAGCGGGAGACCTTCGGCTTGACCGCCGCGTCGACGAGCGTGGTCATGGAGCGCTCGTACTCGCGGTACTCCCGCAGCACCTCGCTCGAGATCGAGACGACCGCCTCGGGGTGCTCGGCGGCGAGGACCTCGCGCATCCGCAGCTCGTGGGTGTCGTTGGCGTAGGAGTGCAGGAAGCAGACGCCGATCGTCATGATGCCGTGGTCGCGGAACCAGCGGGCGGCCCGGACGGCGGCCTCCTCGTCGAAGGGCCGGATCTCGGTGCCCTCGAAGTCGTAGCGTCCCCCGACGGTCTTGACGTGGTCGGCCGCGACGATGCGCGGAGGCTTGACCCAGAAGTAGGAGTTGCCGTAGCCGTCGGGGACGGCCTGGCGGGCGATCTCGAGAATGAACTCGTAGCCCTCGGTGGTGATGAAGCCGAGCTGCTCGACCTTGCCCTCCAGCAGCTGGTTGGTGGCGACGGTCGTGCCGTGGCAGACCGCGGTCACGTCGGCGCCGCTCGCTCCGAGCAGGTCGAGCACCTTGTGCACGCCGGTGATGAAGCCGTCGGCCGGGTCGCTCGGGGTGGACGGGGTCTTCGTCGTGATCAGCTCGCCCGAGTCCTCGTCGAAGGCGACGACGTCGGTGAACGTCCCGCCGGTGTCGATGCCGATCCGGATGCGACGGGTGGGTGCGGTCATGCGAGCGGTCATGGCAGGAGTCAACCGGAGGTGGCCTCGCGCCGCGTTGGCACACTCTGCCAACAGACGGCCGGTTCGCGGGCAACCCTCGACACGGCCCCCTCAGGCATGCTCCGAGCAGGAAGACATCGTGCGCGCCTACCGCAACCCCATCCGAGCCTGGGATCGAGGTGACGGGTTCACGATGATCCTCGGCCCGGACGCGACCGCCGACGTCCGCGAAGTTGGGGAGTGCGGGGCGCCTGACGCGCGGGTGAAAGTGCCCACTCGACTTTGCGTCGAGTGGGCACACTTTCCCCCCACCGGTTCCTCGAGCCCCGCCCGAGGAGGCTCACCCACCCATCGTCGAGGGTCCGATCGGACGTGCGCAGATGCGGGCCGACTCAGCCGATGCGTCGGAAGGCGAGCACTGCGAGGTCGTCGTGCCGGTCGGGGTCCGAGACGTTCTCTGCCAGCTCCGCAAGCAGGTCGTCGAGATCGGCGTCGTCGTCGACGTCGGTGAGCAGCTCCTCGGCCGCGGACTGCAGCCGCTCGAGGCCAGTGTCGATGCTCTCGCCGCGACGCTCGACGAGACCGTCGGTGTAGAGCAGCATGAGGTCGCCCCGGCAGAAGGCCACCCTCGAGGCCGCTCGTGGGAGCGGCCCGAGACCGTGGACGGGTGAGCCGGACTCCGTGACGTATCGGCTGCGGCCGTCGTGCAGCAGCAGTGGCGGTGGGTGGCCGGCAACGACGACGGCGACCTCCTCCTGGCGCGGGTCGAAGAGCAGGTAGACGGCGGAGGCCATCGGGGTCGGCGGATCGACGTCCATGAACCGGTCCATCGCCGTGGCCACGGCTTCGGGATCGGGGTCCTGCGTCGCGAGAACCCGAGTGGCGGCACGCATCTTCGACCCGCCGACCGCAGCCTCCACGCCGCGCCCCATGACGTCGCCGAGGACGATGGCGACCCGGCCGTCCAGGAGGTCAGTGACGTCGTAGTAGTCGCCGCCGACGTCGGTGCGCCCTGCCTGCCGGTAGACGGTGCCGATCTGCCACCCCTTGAGCGCCGGGAGCTCCTGCGGCAGCAGCGTCGCCTGGAGCACCGCGGCCACCCGCCGCGTCTGCGAGTAGAGGTCGGCGTTGTCGATGGCGAGCGCGGCCCGGCGGGCGAGGTCCTCGGCGAAGGCGACGTCCCGCCGGGTGTATCGACGACCGGACTCGGCAGCGACGAACGTCAGCACCCCCAGCACCCGCTCCCGGGCGGTGAGCGCGACGGACATGGCGCTGCGCAGCCCGAGCTCGCGCGACATCCGCAGCTGGTCGTCGTCGCTGGACATCGCGACCAGCATCTCGTCCGTGATGATCTCGACGAGCACGCTGCTGCCGGTCCGGGCCACCTCGGCTGCGCCGCCGAGGCGGTCCGGGTCCCGGGGCCACCGTGTCTCGAGGTCCTTCGCGAGCTGCACCTTGTCGGGGTCGACGTGCGCCACGGCGAGGGTGCGCAGCACGCCGTCGTCGACCATCTGGACCGAGCACCAGTCGGCATGGGTGGGCACGGCGAGCGAGGCGACCTGGCGCAGGGTCTCGCGGTAGTCGAGCGAGGTCGCGAGTGCTTGCGAGGCGTCAGCGAGGAACTCGAGCTGTGCTGCGCGAGAGGCGCTCTCGGCCTCTGCCCAAAGGCGCAGGAGCGTCTGGGCGCACATGTCGCTGAGCACCCCGAGCACCGACAGCTCCTCGGCATCCACGGCCCCGAGGCGGTTGTCGAAGCGGAAACCGACGGCCCCCAACGCCCGCCCGTCGGTGCGCGAGATGAGGGGGAGCGTGACGGACGAACGCTCCGTCCCGTCATCGAGGTCGGGATAGCGCTCGACCACCTCCGCCCGACTGGCGAGGGCGATGACCTGGCTGGTTCGGACGGCATCGGTGAGCGGGGACCGGCTGTCGAGCTCGAATGTCGCCCACCGCCGCGCCACCGCGTCGCTCAGACCGTGTGTGGCGATCGTTCGAAGACGTGCAGACCCGTCGCGGACCGCGAGCGCCGACTGGGACGCCCCCATCACCTCCGCCGCCCGCTCCGTGATGGTCTCCGTCAGCTCGTCCATCGTCGTCGCCGACGCCACACGCGCCACGATCCGCGCCAGCGCAGCGAGCCGTGGGGCAACGGCCCCGGGGGTGTCTGCGGCGCTGAGCCACGGCACGTTCATCTCGCCATCCTGACAGCAGCGGTGTCCAAGCACCTACGGATGCCGTGAAAGTGCAAGCATTGACTCGTGACGGGCTCGATGGACGCAAGGGGTCGGGAGCTGGGCCGGTTCGAGTTCGGTCCGAGCGACTTGCGCGGCGTGCGACAAGTCGTGCAGGCCATCGCCTCCGATCGACTCCCCAACCGTGTCGACGACGTCGTCCTGGCGGTCCACGAGGTCGCGGTCAACAGCGTCGTCCACGGGGCCGGACGCGGCGTGCTGCGCATCGACGAGACGCCCGAGGCGATCGTCTTCACGGTCGAGGACGAGGACGGCACCGGCTCGGTGCCTCTGCTGAACCCCATCGACGACGGGGCGCCGAGCGGTCGCGGGCTGCGGATCGCGCACCTGCTCAGCGACCACCTGACCATTGATGTCGGCCCCTCGCGCACCAGCGTCAGGCTCCGGCTCGTCCTCACGCCCGAACCCTGAGCGCGACCCGGACGCCGGCGCGTCAAGGGTCCGTCGGGGAAGGGACCGACGTGCCCGGCGGGTGCTCGAGATCCGTCACGACCTCCAGAACCTCGTCGAGATGCATGAGCCGCACGAGTCGCAGGATCGCCCCGACGCAGACGACCCGCACGTGCCCCCCGTGACGCGCGGCGCGTCGGTGGAGACCGATGACCGCCCCGATCCCCGAGGAGTCGAGGAAGGTCACCTCCCGCAGGTCCACGACGACGACCCCGCCCGGCGCGACCTCGATCTCCTGGAGAGCAGCCTGCACGTCCGGGGTGGTGTAGATGTCGATCTCTCCCGTGAGGTGGGCGGTCGTCACCGGGCCAGCTCTCGCGACCGTGACGCTCATCGGGGCTCCTGTCGGCGGTGGATGCGGCTCGACCAACCGTAGGGCTTCCGCGGCCGGCCGTGAGCCGCACTGCGGCCGTGTCTCGTCAGACGTCCGCTTGACGCGCGGTCCAGAGTGGCGCGGGTGCCGACGTTTCCGGCGCTCGCGCCCTCCGCGGCGGGTACGGTCCCGCCGGGTGCACCGGCGCCCGAGGCCCACATGGTGACCGAGTCGGGGTGCTGCGGGTCGCGGAGCGGGACCTCGGCCTCGTACGTGCCCTTGATCGCGGCCACTGTGCCGACACACCGCTGTGTCCAGGCAACTCTCGACACGGCCCCTGGCGTTGCCTGCGGCTGGGTGTCGGGCCCGGACGGGGTCGGTTGTCCCGATGGTCAGGTGGCGGAAGGAAAGGTCGCACGAATGGCCGCGCTCAGTGCCTCTGGGTCGACCGGTTCCCCGGTGGCAACCCTGCTGCCGACTGCCAGCCCCAGGATGTAGGAACCGACGGGGGCCATCGGCCGGGCGAAGTCGTGCGCGATCTCCTTCGTGAGGGCGTGGATGCCGATGACGTCGACGGCGCGCGGGTCGACGTCGACCGCCACACAGGCGTCGTTAATCCAGTCGTGCCATTGCTGTTCGGCGGCCGTGAGGTCAGTCATGCGCGACTCCCGTCGGGGCGGTGCTCGTGTCGGACACGTTGGCTGGGACCGGCTTGGCTCACTTCTGGCTGAGCTCGGGCTTGTCCCAGCCGCGCTGTGGTGCCCGGTTGCCCGAGCCCCGGCCGGGCCGCTCGTCCTTGGACCGGTACACGAGGTAGGGGCGGGTGAGGTACCCGATGGGTGCCGAGAACACGTGCACCAACCGGGTGAACGGCCACATCGCGAAGAGCAGCAGCGCCAGGAGGGCGTGCAGCTGGAAGCCGAGGGGGGCAGCAGCCATCAGCTCGGGGTTCGGCTGGAGCAGGAAGATGCTGCGGAACCAGACGCTGACGCCCTCGCGGTAGTTGTACTCGCCGCCGAACTGAAGCAGGCTCCCCGCGACGGTGTTCCACATACCGAGCGCGATGACGCTACCGAGCACGGCATACATGACCTTGTCGTTGAGCGTGGTCGCGTGGAAGACCGGCCCTGTGGTGCGGCGCCGGTAGACCAGGATGGCGAGCCCGGCCAACGTGGCGATGCCGGCTGGGATGCCGCCGCCCAGCGCGATGACGTGGTACGCGTGGGGGCTCAGGCCCAGGGCGTTGGTCCACACCTGCGGGATGACCAGACCGATGACGTGCCCGGCGATGACGCCGAGCATCCCGAAGTGGAACAGCGGGCTGCCGATGCGCAGCAGCCGGTCCTCGTAGAGCTGGCTGGAGCGGGTGGTCCAGCCGAACTTGTCATAGCGGTAGCGCCAGAAGTGCCCCACGACGAAGACGGCGAGGCAGACGTAGGGCACGATCACCCAGAGGAACACGGTCATCGGGGGGCTCCTACGGGGATCGTCGTGCCGAGCATCGCGGTGGTGTCCACCGGGTCGGGGCGTGGGTTGAGGCGCGGGTCGATGGCGTACGGCTCCAAGCCGACCGTCTCCTGGGGCGGGCCCTCAGCGACCAGCCGCATCAGTGACGTCTGGTCGTCGCCCTCGAGCTCGGGCAGCGTCGACCGCAGCGCCTGCACCGCCGGCAGCCACGGCGAGCCGCGTTGTGCCAGACCGGCGTGCAACACCTCGATGCCGACGCGGTTGCGGTTGAGCAGGTGCCACGCCGTGGCCCAGTCCTGCACCGCCCCGAACTCGAGCACCACGCAGAGGTGGTCGGGGAGCTCCACGTCGGAGTCGAAATCGATGCCGGCCTTGCGGTAGGCCTGCTTGAACTCCACCAGGGCGACCCCCCGCCGGCGGGTGTCGCCCTCGGTGAAGTAGGTCAGATGCAGAGAGCACTTGCGGGTGACGTCGAAGGTGTCGACGTAGTCGCTCTGCAGCTCGCGCAGGTTCGCCTGTTCGAGGGTGTCGAGCAGCTCGCCCAGTGGCTTCCGCTGGGGGCCGGGCAGCTCCGCGACCACGCACCGCAGCATCGGCACCCGCGACACGAGCAGCTCGTCGGGGTAGTCGAGCAGCAGAGAGACGACCTGCCAGGTGTCGGCCAGGGCCTGCTCGCTGATGCCGGGCACCGCGCCCCGGTGCCGCCGCCACCTCATCGCTCGCTCCCGACATCGGACCCGGGGGCGTCGGTCGGGAACATGCCCTCGGGCATCCCGCGGCCGTCCCAGTTGAGCAGGTTGACCCGTCCGCGCATCGGGTTGTCCGGGGGCAGCGCCTCCATCGAGTCGGCCGACTGGCTCTGCTGCAGCACACGGAAGTTCTCGACCGCCACCGGCGTCGGGGCGGCCCCTGAGCCCTCGCCGAAGATCTCCTGGCCGCCGCCGTACTCGGAGACGGAGCACTCGGTGGCCAGCTCCTCGAGCGCGTGCGCCTGCTCGGCGTGCGCGGTGGGGATGACATAGCGGTCGGAGTACTTGGCGAGGGCGAGGAGGCGGAACATGTCGTACATCGCCTCCCCCTCCATCCCGACCGCGGCGGGGATCTCGTCGCGAGGGTCACGGCCGAGGTTGATGTCACGCATGTAGGACCGCATCGCCGCGAGCTTCTTGAGTACCCCGTTCACCGGGGCCACGTCGCCCGCCGTGAAGAGGTTCGCGAGGTACTCCACCGGGATGCGCAGGGTGTCGATCGCCCCGAAGAGGTTGTCGACGTCCTCGGCGTCGTGACCGGTGTCCTTGATGACGTCGACGACCGGAGACAGCGGCGGGATGTACCAGACCATCGGCATCGTGCGGTACTCCGGGTGCAGCGGGAGCGCCACCTTGTAGTCCATGATCAGCTTCTTGACGGGGCTGCGACGGGCGGCCTCGACCCAGTCACCGGGGATGCCGGCGGCCTCCGCCTCGCGACGGACCTCGGGGTCCTCGGGGTCGAGGAACACCCCGAGCTGTGACTCGTAGAGGTCCGTGTCGTCCGGTGCGGTCGCTGCCTCGAGCACCTTGTCTGCGTCGTAGAGCACCAAGCCGATGTACCGCAACCGGCCCACACAGGTCTCCGAGCACACCGTCGGGATGCCGACCTCGATGCGCGGGTAGCAGAACGTGCACTTCTCGGCCTTGCCGGTCTTGTGGTTGAAGTAGATCTTCTTGTAGGGGCAGCCGGTGATGCACATCCGCCAACCGCGGCAGCGGTCCTGGTCGACCAGGACGATGCCGTCCTCCTCGCGCTTGTAGATCGCACCGCTCGGGCACGACGCCGCGCACGACGGGTTGAGGCAGTGCTCGCAGATCCGCGGCAGGTAGAACATGAAGGTCTGCTCGAACTCGAACGTCACCTTGTCCTCGATGCCGCGCAGCATGACGTCCTTGGCGGCGTGCTCGCGCGAGCCCCCGAGGTCGTCGTCCCAGTTGGCGCTCCACGACACGTTGATCGGCTTTCCGGAGATCAGCGAGTGCGGCCGCGCCACGGGGAAGTTCTTCTGCGCCGGGGCGTTGAGCAGGGTCTCGTAGTCGTAGGTCCACGGCTCGTAGTAGTCGTGGATCGAGGGCATCTTCGGGTTGCTGAAGATCGTGAGCAGCTTCTTGAACCGGCCACCGGCCCGCAGCTTCAGCCGGCCGTTGTTCATGACCCAGCCGCCCTGCCACTCGTCCTGGTCCTCGTAGCCGCGCGGGTACCCGAGGCCGGGTCGGGTCTCGACGTTGTTGAACCAGACGTACTCGGTGCCGGCCCGGTTGGTCCACGCCTGCTTGCAGGTGACCGAGCAGGTGTGGCAGCCGATGCACTTGTCGAGGTTCATGACCATCGCCATCTGGGCCATGACGCGCATCAGTAGACCACCTTGGCGGTGCGCTTGCGGATCATCGTGACCTCGTCGCGATTGTTGCCGGTCGGCCCGATGTAGTTGAAGAAGTAGGCCAGCTGCGCGTACCCGCCGATCAGGTGGCTTGGTTTCATCATGATCCGGGTGAGCGAGTTGTGGATACCGCCTCGCCTGCCGTTGGTCTCGGTCAGGGGCACGTCGATCAGCCGGTCCTGGGCGTGGTGCATGTACACCGTGCCTTCCGGCATCCGGTGCGAGACGATCGCCCGGGCGGCGACGACCCCGTTGCGGTTGACCGCCTCGACCCAGTCGTTGTCGCGCACGCCGATCTTCTCGGCGTCGAGGTCGGACATCCAGATCGTCTGCCCGCCCCGGGAGAGGCTGAGCATGAACAGGTTGTCCTGGTACTCGCTGTGGATGGACCACTTGTTGTGCGGGGTGAGGTAGCGCACCGAGACGCCGAGGGCGTTCTGCTCGCCGAGCGCCGTCTCGCCGAACAGCTCGGTCATGTTCAACGGCGGACGGTAGACCGGCAGCGCCTCCCCCATGCCGAGGATCCAGTCGTGGTCGAGGTAGAACTGCTGGCGACCCGTGAGCGTGTGGAACGGCTTGAGCCGCTCGATGTTGATCGTGAACGGCGCGTAGCGACGCCCGCCGGACTCCGAGCCGGACCACTCCGGGGAGGTGATGACGGGAACGGGCGCGGCCTGGGTGTCGGCGAAGGTGACCTGCTTGCCCTCGTGCTCGGCCGAGAGGTCGGCCAGCGTGGTGCCGGTGCGCTTCTCGAGGTTGCGGAAGCCGTGGGTGGCCAGGTGGCCGTTGGTCGTACCGGACAGGTGCAGGATCGCGTCGGCCACATGGATGTCGGTCTCGAGCCGCGGCTGGCCGGCGCCGGCCCCGTGCCGCGCGACGCCGTTGTGGTGGCGCAGGATGTCGACCTCTCGGTTCACGGCATACGGCACGCCCTTGGTGGCCATGCCCACCGACTCCAGCAGCGGTCCGATCGACGTCATCTTGTCGTAGACGGCGGCGAAGTCGCGCTCGACGACGGCGAGCACGGGCATGGTCTTGCCCGGCAGCGGCTCGCACTCGCCCTTGCGCCAGTCCTTGACGACGCCGTGCACGGTCGCCATGGCCTCTGGGGTGTCATGCCACAGGGGTTTGGCGACGACGTCGCGGCGGGTACCGAGGTGGTCGACCGCGAGCTCGGAGAACTTCTTCGCGATCGCCTTCCAGGCCTCCCAGTCGGTCTTGGACTGCCACGGTGGCGAGATCGCCGGGCTGAACGAGTTCACGAACGGGTGCATGTCGGTGGTGTTGATGTCGTGCTTCTCGTACCAGGTGGCCGCTGGCAGCACCACGTCGGAGAAGAGCGTCGAGCTGGTCATCCGGAAGTCGATCGTCATGAGCAGGTCGAGTTTGCCCTCGGGCACGTGGTCGGGCCAGACGATGCCCTCCGGGCGTTTGTCCGGTGGGGCCTGCTCCGCCGTGACGGCATTGTCGGTGCCGAGCAGGTGCTTGAGGAAGTACTCGTTGCCCTTGGCGCTCGACCCGAGCAGGTTGGCCCGCCACAGGCTGAGGATGCGCGGGTGGTTCTCCTCGGCCTCGGGGTCCTCGACGGCGAAGCTCAGTGCACCGGCCTTGAGCTGGTCGACGACGTAGTCGGCGGGTGTCTGGCCGGCCGCCTCGGCCTCGTCGGCAAGGTCGAGGCTGCTGCGGTTGAAGGTGGGGTAGCTCGGGGTCCAGCCCAGGCGCACCGACTGGGCGAGCAGGTCCATGACGCCCTTGCCGGCGAAGACTCCGGTGCCGGCGTCGACGTCGTCGGCGGTGAACGTGTCGTACCGGTACTGGCTGGTGTTGACGTACCAGTACGCGGTCTGGTTCATGTGCCGAGGCGGTCGCTGCCAGTCCAGGGCGAAGGCCAGGTGCTGGAAGCCCGTGAGCGGGCGTACCTTCTCCTGGCCCACGTAGTGGGCCCAGCCGCCACCGTTGCGCCCCTGGCAGCCGGTGATCGTGGTGAGCACCAGCATCGCCCGGTAGATCTGGTCGGAGTGAAACCAGTGGTTGGTGCCGGCACCCATCAGGATCATTCCGCGACCGGTGGTGTCGATCGCGTTCTGCGCCCACTCGCGGGCGAGGCGCACGACCTGCTCGGCCGGCACGGAGGTGATCTCCTCCTGCCAGGCCGGCGTGGCCGGCGTGGAGGGGTCGTCGTAGCCAGCCGGCCAGGTGCCCGGCAGGCCGGGGCGCTGCACGCCGTACTGCGCGAGCATCAGGTCAAGCACCGTCGTGACGAGGCGGCCACCGATGCGGCGCACGGGGACGCCCCGCGTGACGTGGGCGACCTTGCCGTCGTAGGAGTCGAAGCGCGGCAAGGTGATCGGCACCGTCTCGGTCGCCCTGTCGAGCATCGTCAGCAGCGGGTCGATGTCGCCGAGGTCGAGGTTCCACTGGCCCAGACCCTCGTCGCCGTAGCGGAAGCCCAGCGACCCACGGGGGATGGCCACCTCGCCGGTCCGCGCGTCGAGCACGGCCGGCTTCCACATGGCGTTCTCGGAGGAGGCCTCGGGGAGGTCCAGGTCGCCGGCCACGAGGTACTTGCCGGGGCGGAAGACCGGGTCGCCCTCCGCTGCAGCGGTCTCCGTGACCTCGGGCTCGAGGGCGACGAGGAAGGGCAGGTCGGTGTACTTCTGGTTGTAGTCGGTGAAGAAGTCGACCTGCCGGTCAACGAAGAACTCCTTGAGGATGACGTGGCCCATGGCCATCGCGAGGGCGCCGTCGGTCCCCGGCGCGGCGGCGACCCACTCGTCGGCGAACTTGACGTTCTCGGCGTAGTCCGGAGAGACCGCGACGACCTTCTGGCCCCGGTAGCGTGCCTCGGTCATCCAGTGCGCGTCGGGGGTGCGCGTCATCGGCACGTTCGAGCCCCACATGATGAGGTAGCCGGCATCCCACCAGTCGCCCGACTCGGGCACGTCGGTCTGGTCGCCGAACATCTGCGGTGAGGCGTTGGGCAGGTCGGCGTACCAGTCGTAGAAGGAGAGCATCGGGGCGCCGATGAGCTCGAGGAAGCGAGAGCCCGAGGCGTACGAGACCGGGGACATCGCTGGGATCGGCGAGAAGCCGGCGATCCGGTCGGGCCCCCAACGCTTGATGGTGTAGACGTGGGCCGCCGCGATGATCTCGACGACCTCCTCCCAGGAGGAGCGGACCAGGCCCCCCTTTCCGCGCGCCGAGGTGTACCGCTTGGCCTTCTCGGGGTCCTGCACCACCGAGGCCCAGGCTATGACCGGGTCACCGCCGACGGCGCGCTTCGCCTCGCGGTACATCTCGAGCAGGACGCCGCGCACATAGGGGTAGCGAACCCGCGTCGGGGAGTAGGTGTACCAGCTGAAGGCCGCGCCGCGCGGGCAGCCGCGGGGCTCGTACTCGGGGCGGTCGGCTCCGGTGGAGGGGTAGTCGGTCTGCTGCGCTTCCCAGGTGATGATGCCGTCCTTGACGTACACCTTCCACGAGCACGACCCGGTGCAGTTGACCCCGTGCGTGCTGCGCACGACCTTGTCGTGCGACCACCGGTCCCGGTAGAACGCGTCGCCCGAGCGGCCACCGGTCGCGTGGATCGAGCGCTGGTCGGGCGAGACCTCCGAGCGGGTGAAGAAGCGGCGGGTGCCGACGAGGGCGTGGGTCAGCGGTCCGTCGAGGCCGGCAGTCATGGGGACTCCTTTGGTGCAGCGGTCCGGAAGGGCGTCGTCGTGCTGATGTGCGCGACGCAGGTGGTGTCGTCGACGAATGGTTCGAGACTGACCCGCGTGGCCGGCTCCCCGAGCTGGGCCAACGATCCCGCGATCAGCCCGCGATGGATGGCGCAGACCACCGTGGGGTGCGCGCGGGCCAGGTCGCGGAAGGGGCAGTGCGCCAGGGTGACCTCAGCCACCCGCCCCCCGTCGGACGTCCTCAGCTCGGGGGTGTAGCCCCATTCCTGGAGCACATCGACCATCTGGGCCAGCTTGCCGAGCCACCGGCCGGGGGTGTCTGCGGGCGGGGAACCCTCGCGGCCGGAGACGTGCTCCACGGCCCAGCGGTGACCGGCCTCCGTCGGGGTCATCGCGTGCCCCGATACGCCCTCGGTCAAGGTCGACGTCAAGATCGACGCGAGCAAGCCGCTGAGCAGCCTCAGGTGGTCGACCTCCCCGCGGGCGTCGACGTCGTCCAGCGAGCCGGGGGCCACCGAGTAGACCTTGCGCGGTCGCCCCGCGCCGCCCTCGCGCCGCAAGCCGGACTCCACGAGGCCCGCTGCGACGAGCTGGTCGAGATGGAAGCGGACCGTCGTGACGTGCAGGCCCACCGTGCCGGCCAGCTCAGCGGCCGTGCGTCCGGGGCGAGCCCCGGCATCGACGTGCGCCAGGGCGGTGACCAGCCGGCGGCGCACGGGGGACGCGAGCAGCACCGCGGCCTGGAGCGTATCGCCGGCCATGTCGCCCTCCCCGTCGAGAAAACCGGAATCGGTTCCTCTGCATCGAAGCACACCGCACGAGGTGGTTGCCAGCCCTGGGGGAGTGTCGTTTTCAGGTTGACGGATAGCCGAATCGGGAGTACTACTGGCCGTCGTAGACGGTGGTTCGCGCCTGTTCGAGGTGAAGGGCGATGGGGTTTTCTGTGCCGATGCCGCAGATAAAAATGACTGATCTCAGTAAATTGACCACACGAGACGAACCGGCTGCGGGATGAGCCGGTGGCATCACGGGCGGCTCGGCCACCGGGACGAAGGAGAGACCGCAATGAGCACATCCCACGCACCGGCCCGAAAGGGCGAGTGGCTGGAATCCTGGGACCCGGAGAACGAGGAGACCTGGGACCAGTCCCTGGCCTGGCGCACCTTGTGGATCACGACGTTCTGCCTGACCCTCGCGTTCGTCGCGTGGTTCCTCCCGAGCGCGATCATCCCCAAGCTCAACGCCCTCGGCTACGACTTCACCAAGAACCAGCTCTACTGGATGGCCGCCATGCCGGGCTTGGCCGCCGGGCTCTTCCGCCTCGGGTGGATGACCCTGCCGCCCATCATGGGCACCCGCAAGATGGTCTCGCTGACCTCGCTGCTGCTCATCGCCTCGACCCTGGGCTGGGGCGTGCGGGTGCAGTCACCGACCGCCTCGTACTGGGAGCTCATGGTGCTGGCCTTCCTCGCCGGCATCGGCGGTGGTGCCTTTTCCGGGTTCATGCCGAGCACGTCGTACTTCTTCCCCAAGCGCAAGCAGGGCACGGCCCTGGGCCTGCAGGCCGGGCTCGGCAACTTCGGCGTCTCCTTCGTCCAGCTGCTCACGCCCTACCTCATCGCCATCTCCAGCCTCGCGATCTTCGGCGGCAGCCAGCAGATGACCGTGTCGGGCAAACCCCCCGTCGCCGTCTGGTACCAGAACGCCGCCTTCGTGTGGATCCCGCTCATGGTGGTGGGCGCGGTCCTCGCCTGGACGATGCTGAAGTCGGTGCCGGTCAAGGCAAACATCCGCCAGCAGTTCGACATCTTCCGCAACCAGGACACCTGGTGGATGACGCTCCTCTACATCATGACCTTCGGCACCTTCTCCGGACTCGCCGCGCAGTTCGGACTGCTCATGGCCAACCTCTACGGCAGCGGCAACGGTGACATCGTCCAAGGGTCCGGTGCCTCCGCCACGGTGCTCGTCGCCGGCTACGCCGTCCCGGACGTCGTGAAGTACGTGTTTCTCGGCCCGCTCATCGGAGCCGCTGCGCGGGTGGGGTTCGCCCCTCTCACCGACCGCACCGGCGGTGCCGTCTGGACCCTGGTCTCCGGCCTCGGCCTCGTTGCCTCGATCGCCTACACGCTTCCCGCGCTCACCCCGGACACCAGCTCGGCGGCCGCGCTCGACGCCGGCTTCCGCCAGTTCCTCTACGGGATGCTCGCGATCTTCCTCTTCTCCGGCATCGGCAACGCTTCGACCTTCAAGCAGATGCCGATGATCTTCGAGCGCCGGCAGGCCGGGGGCGTCATCGGGTGGACCGCAGCCATCGCGGCCTTCGGGCCGTTCTTCTTCGGCGTGGGAGTGACGACCCTGGGCCCGGTGGCCTTCTACTCGATCGGCATCGCCTGGGCGGTCATGTGCGTCGGGATCACCTGGTGGCGCTACGCGCGTCCGGGTGCTCCCAAGCCCGGCTGACCGTCGGCCGCGCGAATCGCTCGGCTCGGGTGCGGAACTGGTTGCCCCGCCCGCCGCCTCCGCACTCGATGCAGGTTTGCCGCGCTGCCGGTGCCCCGGATGCCGGGGGCGGTCAGGTGGGTCCGGGGCTGGCCTCGAGGTCCCGGAGGTCGGTGGGGGTGTCGACGTCACGCGAGGCCGGACCGGTGACGGCGACCTCGAGGTGCGGCACCGCGAGCAGCAGCTTCGCCGGGCGGTTCACCGCCGGGATGGGCAGGGCCTGGCGCACGGCTGCCGTCCGGTAGGCCGCGAGCAGGGGGTTGGCGAACCCGCCTTCATCGGTGGCCACGGCGGCGCCCACCTCCGGGGGGGAAGTACGCAGGGCCGCGACGAGCCGCTCCAGGGCCGGGCCGGCATACGGCATGTCGCCCGCCACGACGCCGACGATCGCGGTCCGCACTCGTTGGACGCCAGCCGCGACACCAGCCAGGGGCCCGCCGCCCGGCGGGGTCTCGCGGGTCCAGGTGACCGTCCGGCCGCAGTCCCGCTCCGGCCCCACGACGACCACCCGCCACTGCTCCGGCAGTGACCCGACGACGGTCTGCAGCACGGTCGAGCCGTGAAACCGGGCGTCCAGCTTGTCGGAGCCGAACCGCCGTGAGGTGCCGCCGGCGAGCACGACGACCGTGACGTCACCCGTCGACGGGGGGTGTCCAGTGCTCATTGCACCAGTGTGGGGGGGAGCGAGAGCACGCAGGCTCCGGGGCGCGCGAACGGCACGAGCGAGAGCCCGTCCGAGCGCTCGCCGTTGGCCTCCAGGGCGCCGGCCACGAGGCCGAAGTGCACCTGGCAGACCACCTCCGGATGGCGCCTCGCGGCTTCCAGTAGTGGGCAGGTCTGCAGGAGCACGGTCGTGCCCGACCCGGCGCCGCCCTCGGGCTCGGCGACCGGAGAGAAGCCCAGCCGTCCGAGCAGGCCGACGACCCGCTGTTGCCCCGGCAGTGCCCTGCCCACGTCCGGGTCAGCATGAACGGCCAGGCCTGTGCCCCAGGCGTTTCCGATGGCGCGGGCATCCTCGCTGGGATCACCGACCCGTTCAGCGAGGCGCTCGGCAAACGCCGCTGCGAGGGCGACGTACTCCTGGGACGCGCCCCCCTCGGTGCTGACAGCGTCACGCACCACCACCTGCCCCGCCGGCGTCAGGGCATACCGCAGCGCAGGCCGTCCGCGCCCGCCGGTCGTCGGCGACTGCTCCGCGCGGACCAGTCCGGCGCGCACGAGCACCCGCACATGGTGGCGCGTGGTGTTGGGGTGGCCGCCGAGCGCTGCGACCAGGTCCCCGACCGTGGCCCCCGTGGCCCCCGTGGCCCCCGTGGTGACCGGTGACTCGCCGAGGACCTCCAGCAGCCGCCGCCGAGAGGGGTCCAGGGCCCGCGTCGGGGGCCTCTCCCGAGAGGGTGTCAGCGCCGGGCCCATCGGTGCTATGTTTTTCACAACGTGATTGTATTAAACATCGAGCCCGGAGGCCAGCATGGACACGCGAACCACCTTCCCCCTCACCGAGGCCGCCCCCGGCGCCCCCGGCGCTGGCCACGCCGGCGCCTGTGGCTGCGGCGAAGCCGCGACCGGGGCCCCCGAGCTGGATGTGCGCACCATCCCGCACTCGATTCGGCACGCCGCCGTCCTCGGGGCCTGGTCGGCCATCCCGGCGGGCGGCTCCCTCGTGCTCCTCGCACCGCACGACCCTCAGCCGCTGCTCGGCGAGCTCGCCGAGCTCGGCCCGATCACCGTCACCTACCTGCACCGAGGACCCGACGCGTGGCGGCTCCGGGTCACCCACGGCTGATCCGGACGTCGGGGACCGGTCGTGTGCAGCTACTGCGGGTGCGAGAGCATCACCGTCATCGGGCGCTTCATGGATGAGCACGTTTCGATCATCAACGCCCTCGGGGACCTGCGCCGGGCGTGCGTCCTGGGCGAACCGGCGACGGTGCACCGGGCCGTGGCCGTGTTGCACGACCTGCTGGAACCGCACGCCCGCGCCGAGGAGGTCGGCCTGTTCTCGGTGCTCGCCGAGGACGAGGAGTTCACCGCGCAGGTGGATGGCCTCTGCCGTGAGCACGCCATGCTGCACCAGCTGCTCGACCGGGTCGGGGCAGGCTCGCACACCCACCTCCCGGACCTCGAGAGGATGCTGCGAGCCCACATCGACCGAGAGGAGAACGGGCTGTTCCCCGCGGCCGCGATCGGCTTGGACGGCCCCGAGTGGGAGCGGGTCGACGCCCTCACCCCGGATCAGGTGTCCGTGCGGAAATGAGCGAGCGAGCGCGCGGTACCCGTTTCCGGCTGCCACGGGCCCCGACGTGCCGGGCGGGCTCGGGGCCGGCCCTCCCGTGACCCACGCCTCTCCGACGGCGCGCCGTGGCACCTTCGCCCTGCGCGACCGTCCCGGCCCGGTCTGGCTCGGCCTCGCCGCGGCCCTGACCCTGGTGCACCCGTGGGTGCCGGGGTCGACCTGGCTGCTCGTGCACCTGGTGCTGCTCGGGGCGCTCACCCACTCGGCGATGGTGTGGAGCACCCACTTCACCCAGGCGCTGCTGAAGACCCCGGAGTCGCTCGACGACCGCACCCGGCAGAGCCGCCGGATCGTCGGTCTCAGCGTCGGGGTGTGCGCCGTCCTCGTCGGCGTGCCGAGCGGCTGGTGGCCCCTCGTCGTGGCCGGCGCCGCCGCGGTCTCGGCCGCAGTGATCTGGCACGGCATCTCGTTGTGGAAGCGACTGCGGCGGGCCCTGCCGGGGCGCTTCCGCGTCACCGTCCGCTACTACATCGCGGCCGCGGCGTGCGTGCCCGTCGGAGCGACCCTCGGCGCGTGGCTCGCCCGCGGCCTCGACGACCAGCGGGACGGCGAAGTACTCGTCGCGCACTCGATGGTGATGGTGCTCGGCTGGATCGGGCTCACCGTCACCGGCACGCTCATCACCTTGTGGCCCACGATGCTGCGCACCCGCATGGACGCTCGAGCCGAGCGGCTCGCCCGCCAGGCGTTGCCCGTCCTGCTCGTGGGGCTGGCCGTGCTCGCCACCGGCGCCGCGCTCGGCTCGCGACCCGCCGCTCTCGCCGGGCTCGGCGGATACGCCGCGGGGCTGGGGTGGTGGGGGCGCGCCTTGGTCGCCCCGGCGCGCCAGGCGCCGCCGAAGGCCTTCGCTACCTGGTCGGTCTCCGCGGCTCTGGGCTGGTGGGTGGTCGCCCTGGCCCTGCTCGGGTGGCGCCTGGCGACCAGCGCGTCATGGGCGGCCCTGGCTGACGGCTACGGCACCGTCGCGGCGGTCGTCGTGGTCGGGTTCGCGGCGCAGCTGCTCTTCGGGGCACTGTCCTCCCTGATCCCTTCGGTGCTCGGTGGCGGGCCGGCCGTGGTGAAGGTCGCCTCGGCCTGGCTCGACCGGGGCGCGCTCTGGCGGGTGACCGTGGTCAACCTGGGGTTGCTCGTCTGCCTGCTCCCGGTGCCGAGCCCGGTGCGGGTCACCGTGTCGGTGCTCGTGCTCGGCGCACTCGTCGCCTTTCTACCCCTGCTGCTCCGCTCCGTCGGCGCGGCCGTCGCGGCCCGTCGCGCGCTGCTCGCGTCGGTGACCGAGGCCGACGAACACGGTAGGCCCCCGGTGCCGGCGGCAACGGTCGAGGCATCACCTCGCCGGTCGAGGACGCAGGTGCTCACGGCCGTGGCCAGCGTGGCCGTCGCCGTCGTCCTCGGTATCGCCGCCGACCCCGCAGCCGCCTGGCTGGGGGTGGGCCCGTCCGCGGGCGGTTTCGCGGCAGGTGGCGGGGTCGCCGCCGGGGCGGGCGTGCGGCCTACCGGTCATACGACCCGGGTGACGGTCCAGGCCCACGACACGTCCTACTCGCCCTCCTCGCTCACGGTCCCGTACGGCGACCGCCTCGTCATCGACCTCGTCAACCGCGACGACGGGTCGCCTCACGACCTCACCTTCGGCAACGGCATCCAGACCGGTCGAGTGCTGCCCGGTCGGTCGGCCACCCTCGAGGTAGGGGTCCTCGGCGCGAGCACGCAAGGCTGGTGCCGCATCGTCGGCCACCGTCAGATCGGCATGGTGCTCGAGGTGTCCGTCACCGGTGAACCGGCATCCATCGCGGGGGCGACGACCGCCGCGAAAGGGGCGGTGTCCGGTGATGACCTGTCCGTCGACCTGTCCGGCACTGCTGCCGCGGGTTTCGCGGCCGCCCCCGCCGCCCTGCCGCCGCTCGACGCCGCACGCACCCACGTCGTCACGCTCACCATCGACGAGGTCGAGCTCGACGTGGCCCCCGGCGTCCGCCAGAAGCGCTGGACCTTCAACGGGACCGTGCCCGGCCCGACGTTGCACGGACGCATCGGTGACACCTTCGTCGTCACCCTGGTCAACCACGGCACGATGGGGCACTCCATCGACTTCCACGCCGGCGAGGTGGCGCCCGACGGCCCGATGCGCACGATCGCGCCCGGCGCCTCCCTGAGCTACCGGTTCACGGTCGACCGGGCCGGGGTGTGGTTGTACCACTGCTCGACGATGCCGATGAGCGCACACATCGCGGCCGGAATGCACGGCGCGGTCGTCATCGAACCCAAGGGGCTGCCGGACGTCGACCGCAGCTACGTCCTCGTGCAGTCCGAGGTCTACGTCGACGGCGACGGCCGCTCATCGGTGCGCGAGGTCGACGCCACGGCAGCAGCGGCCAACGCCCCGGACGCCATGGTGTTCAACGGCGTCGCGAACCAGTACGTCGCGCGCCCCCTGACGGCACACCTGGGTGACCGGGTGCGGTTCTGGGTGCTCGCCGCCGGACCCAACAGGGGCTCGAGCTTCCACGTGGTGGGCACCCAGTTCGACACCGTGTGGAAGGAAGGCGGCTACCTCCTGCGTGACCGCGTCGACCCGTTCGACCAGGCTGGTGGCGGCAGCCAGGCGCTCGACCTCGCCGCGGCCCAAGGCGGGTTCGTCGAGCTCACCCCCAGGGAGGCGGGGCACTACCCGTTCCTCACCCACGTCATGACCGACGCCGAACGAGGCGCTCGAGGGGTCCTGACCGTCACCCCGTGACCGCGCCTGAGCGAGCCAGACGGAAGGCGCTCGTCGGCAGGGGTCGCGCTCTCCCCGGTCACGTTCAGCCGGGGTCCAGGGGGGCGTGGGGGAAGGACGTCGACGCCGGGCGCTCGAGGTCGGCGCGGTGGTTGCGGATGAGGTCGAGGTTGCGGTCGCGCAGGTGGTCGAATGCCTGCCCGATGTTCGAGCCCGGGGTGAGCGAGGAGAGGGCCTCGTCGGGGTCGAGGCGGGCTGACACCCAGCCCTCGTGCGTCGCGGCCTTGGCGACGATGTGGCCGATCGGCGTGACGATGTGGGAGTTGCCGAAGTAGAGCACCCCGGCCGGGTCGACGCCGACGGAGTTGGCCCCGATGACGTAGACGTGGTTGTCGTAGGCCCGGGCCCGGGAGGTGAGGTCCCACAGGTCGGCCGAGCGCAGCAGCGCGGAGGGTCGGCAGATGACCTCGGCGCCCTGGACCGCCTGGATCCGGGAGAGCTCGGGGTAGTCCCCGTCGAAGCAGATGATCATGCCGATCCGGCCGAGCTCGGTGTCGCAGACCGTGACGGTGTCACCGGGCGTGACCCAACCGCCGCCGCTGACGATCTCGGAGCAGAAGGGGTGGGTCTTGCGGTAGACGCCGAGCACCTCGCCGTGCGGGTCGGCCAGGACCGAGGAGTTGTAGACGACGCCGCGCTCGGGGCCGCGCTCGTAGGTGCCGAAGCAGATGTGCACGCCGAGCTCGCGGGCCACCTGCTGGATCGGCTCGCACATCTCACCGGGGAGCTCGCTCATGAGGTCCCACAGCTCCTCCTTCGAGCAGCCCGGCGTGAAGCCGGTCGTCGCCGACTCGGGCAGCACGACGAGCTCGGCGCCGGTGGCCGCGACGCACCTGCGGGTCATCTCGACGCAGTGCTCGAGGTTGGCTCGGACCGACTCGGCCGTGAGCGGGCCCGCGACCGGGGCGACCTGCACGGCGGCGGCAGTGAAGGCGCGCATCAGGACCGACGTCCCAGCCGGGCGCCGACGGCGACGCCGGCGAGGACGAGCAGGCCCCCGACGACGACCCCTGCGGCGAAACTGGCGGCCGAGTCGAGAGAGAACGACGCGTTGGCGTTCGCGGTGGCCGGCCGACCGGCATACGTGGTCATGCCCTCGGCGGCGGGGACGGTCCCGCCGGGAGCGGCGGCAGCGACGGGCGCGGCCGGGCGGACCCCGGCGATGTCGGCGTCGACGGCGGCGAAGAACTGGCCGGCCATCTTCTTCGTGACGCCGGAGAGCATCCGCTGCCCGACGCCGCCGATGACGCCGCCGACCGACGCGTCGGCGTCGTAGGTGAGCTGGGTCCCGCCGCCGTCCGCCGGGGCGAGACGCACGACGACGTCGGCATCGACGGTGCCGGGCGCACCGGCGCCCGAGGCCTTCATCGTGAACGAGTCGGGATGCTGCGGGTCGCGCAGCGAGACCTCACCCTCGTAGGTGCCCTTGATCGCGGCCACGCCGGCGGTGACCGTCATCGCGTAGTGGTCGGGACCCAGCTCGGTGAGGCGCTCGCAGCCCGGCAGGCAGCGGGCCAGCACGGCCGGGTCGTGGAACGCGTCCCAGACCTGCTGCGGGTCGGAGGTGAGGGTCGCGGCGCCGGAGATCTTCATGGGGTGGGCTCCTTCGAGGGTGCACGGTGCAGGGAGGGGATCTCGCCTGCGGCATGGCGGCGCCGCAGCTCCCAGAGGTCGTAGGGGGACAGCGGCATCCGGGTGATCGGGAAGCCTTCGGCGTCCTCGACCGCGGACGCGATGACGGCGGACACGGGGATGCAACCGGCCTCACCGGCGCCCTTGATGCCCAAGGGGTTCAGCGGCGAGGGCGTCTCGAGGTGGTCGGCCTCGATGGTCGGCACCTCGGAGGCGTAGGGCATGAGGAAGTCCATGAACGAGGCGTTGAGCAGCTGGCCGGACTCGTCGTAGACCATCCGCTCGTAGAGCGCGCCACCGACGCCCTGGGCGACACCACCGTGCACCTGGCCCTCGACGATCATCGGGTTGATCATCGTCCCGCAGTCGTGGATGACGCAGTAGCGCAGGATGGAGATCTCGGCCGTGACCGGGTCGGTCTCGACGATCGCCGCGTGCATGCCGTTGGCGAAGGTCGCCTGGGTGGGGGAGTAGAAGTCCCGGCCCTCGAGCCCCGGCTCGTCGTCGTCGGCCACCGGCGGCTTGTCCGGGTCGAACGTGCCGGCGAACTGCGTGGCGGCCTTGGCGGCGTCGTCGAAGGCGTAACGCAGCGGGTTGCTGAGCACGGAGACCGTGCCGAGCGACATCGACGTGGTCGGCGCCCCCTTCACCTGCACGGTGCCCTCGATGATCTCGAGGTCGTCGGGCGACACCTCGAGGGCGTCGGCGGCGATCCGCAGCGCCTTGGCGCGGACGTTGCGGGCGGCGAGAGCGATCGCGTTGCCGCTCATGACGGCGGCACGCGAGGCGAAGGTGCCCACGGCATACGCCATCTTGCGGGTGTCACCGGTCGTGACGAAGACGTCCTCCATCCGGACGCCGAGCTCCTGCGCGACGATCTGGGCGAAGACCGTCTCGTGCCCCTGACCCTGCGACGTCAGGCCGGTGGAGACGTTGACCCGACCGCTCGTCTCGATCTGGATGTGGCCGCCCTCGTAGGGGCCGACGCCGGTCCCCTCGACGTAGCAGCCGATCCCGAGGCCGACCTTGCGGCCCTCCGCCTCCGCCTGCTCGCGGTAGGCGGCGAAGTCGTCCCAGCCGACGAGGGTCTTGAGCTTGTCGAGCGACGCCGGGAAGTCACCGGAGTCGTACTTGAGCGGACGGCCGTCCTGGAAGAGCAGTCCGTGGTCGAACGGCATCTCCTCGGGGAGGATGAAGTTGCGTGAACGCACCTCGGCCCGGTCGAGCCCGAGCTCCTCGGCGATGGCATCCATCGTGCGCTCCATCGCGAAGCAGCCCTGGGGACGTCCGGCTCCCCGATACGGCGTCACGAGAACGGTGTTCGTGTAGAGCGACCAGAACTCGCAGCGGTAGGTGCCGGGCTTGTAGGGCCCGAGCAGCTGGGTCGAGGTGATGATCGGGACGATGATCCCGTATGGCGTGTAGGCGCCGTTGTCGTGCCAGAACGCGACGTCCAGGGCGAGCAGCCGACCCTCGTCGTCGAAGCCGACCGTGACGCGCTGCAGCTGCCCGCGCTCATGGGCCGAGGAGGTGAAGTGCTCGCGTCGGTCCTCGGCCCACTTCACCGGGCGGCCGAGCAGGCGGGCCGCCCACGGGACGAGCACCTCCTCCGGCCAGGGGTGCATGATCTTGACACCGAAGCCGCCGCCCACGTCGGGCGCGATGCACTCGACCTTGGCGAGCGGCAGGTCGAGCTTGGCCGCCACCGCCGCGCGGACCCCGGTCGAGGTCTGCGTCGAGGAGTACATCCGCAGCTCACCCTGCTCGGCGTCCCACCGGGCGTAGACGCCCTTGCCCTCCATGGGCATGCAAGCGCTCCGCTCGAAGTCGAGCTCGAGGGTGAGGGTGTGCGGCGCGGCCGCCATGGCCGTCTCGACGTCACCGACCTGCTGGAGCATGTGCGCCGCGACGTTGCCGGGGACGTCGTCGTGGACGAGGGCGGCACCGTCACGCGCGGTCTCGATGCCGACGACGACGGGCAGCTGCTCGTAGCGAACACGGATGCGCTGGCACGCGTCCTCGGCCACGTAGCGGTCGGTCGCGACGACCATGACGATCGCCTCGCCGACGTGGTTGACCTCGTCCTTGGCCAGCGCGTGACCGGTGCGCCCGTGGGTGAGCGCCGGGTGGGGGATGAGGAGCGGCAGCGGCTCGCCCACCTTCCCCGGCAGGTCCTCGTGCACGTAGATGCCGACGACCCCGTCGATGTCGACCGCGTCGTCGGCGTCGATCTCGAGGATGCGGGCGTGGGCGTGAGGGCTGCGCACGAATGCCGCTGCGAGGGCGTCGTGCCCGAGGTCGTCGAGGTAGCGGCCGCCGCCGGTGACGAGACGGGGGTCCTCCTTGCGCTTGATCGGCGCGCCGAACATCTGGGTCGTCATGACGCGTCCTCCGTCTGGCGCTCGACCCGGATCTCGGCTGCCCGCAGGACGCTCTTGACGATGTTCTGGTAGCCGGTGCACCGGCAGAGGTTGCCCGAGATGGCTTCGCGGGCCTCCTCCGCGGTCGGGTCCGGGTGCTCCTCGAGGTAGGACGTCACCGTGGTGAGGAAGCCGGGGGTGCAGAAGCCGCACTGGAGGCCGTGGCACTCCGCGAAGGCCTGCTGCACGGGGTTCATCGACTCACCCGTCGCGCACACCCGGGCGTCGGCGCGGGCGCCGAGGCCCTCGACGGTGGTGATCGCGTGGTCCTGCGCGGTGACGGCGAACATGAGGCAGGAGCGCATCGGGGCGCCGTCGACGAGCACCGTGCAGGCGCCGCAGACGCCGTGCTCGCACCCGACGTGGGTCCCGGTGAGCTCGAGGTCGTGGCGCAGGAAGTCGGACAGCAGACGCCGGGCCGGGACGGCGGCCGAGCGGGCGACCCCGTTGACCGAGACCGTCACGTCGAGCAGCTGCTCCGCACCTTCGGGCGAACTGGTCATGAGACTCCCTCCGGTGGTGCGAACGCAGCGGATGGTGGGTGGCTTGCGGCGGCGGCCGCGCCGGGCAGGGTCCGCCGGGTGAGCTCCCCGACGAGCATCCGGCGGTAGTCGGCGCTGGCGTGGATGTCACTCTCGGGCTCGACGTGCGCGAGCACGGCCTCGACGGCACGGCCGACGCCGTCGTCCCATCCGCCCGACCCGGGCTCGACCGGGCCGAGCACGAGGGCGAGGTCGAGCACCGACGGGGCGTCGGTCACCGACACGAAGGAGGCCTGCGCCCGCGAGACGACCCCGTCGGTGACGGTGACCGCAACGGCCACCCCGGCCATCGCGTAGTCGCCGTGCCGTCGCGCCGACTCGCTGAAGGCCGTGCCGGTGCCGGCCCGGAAACGGCCGAAGCGCACCGCGACGGCGAGCTCGTCGTGGTGCAGGGACGTCTCGAGCGCGCCGAGGAAGAAGTCCGACCAGCGGATCTCGCGGCGACCCGACGGACCCGTCACCTCGACGACCCCGTCGGTCAGGGCGAGGATCGCCGGCATCTCGCCCGCGGCGTCCGCGTGGGCGATGGAGCCGACCGTCGTCCCGCGGTTGCGGATCGCGGGGTGGGCGACGTTGCCGACGGCCTGGCGCAGGAGGGGGAGGGCGGCATACGCCTCCTGTGACCGCTCGAGGCCGGCGTGCCGCACGAGGGCGCCGACCCGCACCGACTCCGCGGTGACCTCGATCGTGTCGAGACCGCGGACGCGGTTGATGTCGATGAGGTGGCCGGGGGAGGCGAGGCGCATGTTGAGGATCGGGATCAGGCTCTGGCCGCCGGCGAGGACCTTGCCGTCGTGGCCGGCCTCCACGAGGGCGGCGACGGCGTCATCCACGGAACGGGGTGCATGGTGCACGAAGGGGGCGGGCTTCACCGAACTGATCCTGCCTTCCGCATGGTGTTTCGGACTAGAGGTTGTTGTGCATCGGCGGGCGTGGCGTTTTGGCAAGTTCTGCCGTGGGTCGCGGCCCAGGTGCCCCACGGACCCGGTGCCACCCGGAAAGGCGACCGGAAAGGCGATCGGAAAGGCGACCGGGACGGCGACCGGAACGCCCTCCGGAAAAGGCCGCGTGGGCCCTCGATTCCCTCGAGGGCCCACGCGACAGTGCCGGGGCAGCGGTCAGCGTTGGCGCAGGTCGGGTCCGCTCGGCTCGTCCTGGTAGAGGTCGTCGATGCCGTCGCTGTCGCCGTAGTTGGCGTCGCCGACCGTGAGCAGCGTTCCGTCGGCGCGCATCCGGAGGTCCGCCGGGGCGAGCGAGCGGGCGAGGTGGTAGGCGCCGACCGCGACGATGGTGCCGAGGGCGATGCCACCGAGCGAGAAGTTGTCGCTGAAGATGAGCGAGACGTTGCCGATCCCGATGACGATCCCGGCGGCGACCGGGACGAGGTTGATCGGGTTGCCGAAGTCGACCCCGTTCTCCTTCCAGATCTTCGCGCCGAGCAGGCCGATCATGCCGTAGAGCACGACCGTGATGCCGCCGAGCACGCCGCCCGGCACCGATGCGACGAGCGCGCCGAACTTCGGCGACAGGCCGAAGATGAGGGCGACGATCGCGGCCACGTAGTAGGCGGCCGTGGAGTAGACGCGGGTGGCGGCCATGACGCCGATGTTCTCGGCGTAGGTCGTCGTCGGCGAGCCGCCGACGGACGAGGCGATGACGGTGCCGATGCCGTCAGCGGCGATGGCGCGGCCCATGTAGGGGTCGAGGTCGGTCTTCGTCATCTCGGCGACGGCCTTGACGTGGCCGGTGTTCTCGGCGATGAGGGCGATGACCGCGGGCAGGACGAGCAGGATCGCCGCGATGGAGAACGAGGGGGCGTGGACGCCGACCAGCGCCTTGCCGTCGGGTCCGATCGTGCCCGTCGACGGCGGGAAGCCGACCCACGGTGCGCTCGAGATGGCGTCGAAGCTCGTCCGGAAGTGCGTGGTGATCTTCCCCGCCCCCGCGTCGTAGGAGGTGATCTGGCCGAAGCCCTTGTCGAAGAGCCACGAGATGACGTAGCCGAAGATCAACGCGAGGAAGACGGCGATGCGCGAGATGAAGCCCTTGAACGCCACCGCGCACACGATGGTGAAGGTCATCACGAGCAGCGCGACCCACTGGTCCTGCGGCCAGTAGATACCGGCGACGACCGGTGCGAGGTTGAAGCCGATGAGCATGACGACGGCGCCGGTCACGACGGGGGGCAGCACCTTGTGCAGCACCGACGAGCCGAGGAAGTGGATCGCCACGCCGACGAGAGCCAGCACGACGCCGGCCACGAGGATCGCTCCGGTCACCTCCTGCGAGGTGCCGCCCTGGGCGCGGATCGCCGCGACGGCGCCGACGAAGCTCGCCGAGGTCCCGAGATAGCTCGGGACCTTCCCCTTGACGATGAGCAGGAAGCAGATCGTCGCGATGCCGCTCATCAGGATCGCGAGCTGGGGGTTGAGACCCATGACCAGCGGGAAGACGAACGTCGCCCCGAACATCGCCACGACGTGCTGCGCCCCGAGGCCGATCGTCTTGCCCCACGCGAGACGCTCGTCGGGTGCGACGACGTCGTCGGGGCCACTGAGGTTGCCGTCCCCGTGAAGTTTCCAACCCAATGCCATTCCGACTCCTCGTGGTTGCCCCGTGCGGTGAATGTGGGTCAGTCCCACTCCGCGATGGGCGAAAACTACTCCCATCGCAGGGGGATTGAGTTCGTCAAAGGTTGATACACGCCACGGGCACCCCACTGGCAGGTGATGACGTATGCCGTCTGCCGGGTTCGCGGACGCTACGGTCGTCGGCATGGGCGACGCCAGGAGTGACGACCGGGGCGACGACGTGCCGGCACCCGGCGACTCCGTCGTCCGCGACTACGCGCCCGCTGACCGGGCCGCGCTCTACGACGTGTGCCTGCGCACCGGTGACTCCGGCGGCGACGCGACCGACCGCTACGCGGACCCCCTGCTGATCGGCGAGGTCTGGGTGGGCCCCTACCTCGCCCTCGAGCCGGAGCTCGCCCTCGTGCTCGACGACGGCGCCGGCGCCGAGGGTTACGTGCTCGGCGCCCTCGACACCCGCGACTTCGAGGCCCGGTGCGAGCGGGAGTGGTGGCCGCGCCTCCGCGCGGCGCACCCGTTCGCGGCGCCTCCGACAGGGCAGGCCGGTGTCGTTGCGGAGACCTCGGCCGACGCCCACCTCGTGAGGCTCATCCACGAGCCACCGCGCGCCCCCGGGCCGGTCGTCACCCGCCACCCCTCGCACCTGCACATCGACCTCCTCCCGCGCTGGCAGGGAGGCGGCTGGGGGCGCCGGCTCATCGAGGCGCTGCTCGGACGGCTCGCTGACGCGGGGTCACCGGGGGTGCACCTCGGGGTGGGGGCCGACAACGCCCGGGCCCGCGGGTTCTACGAGCACCTCGGCTTCACCGAGCTCGAGGTGACGGCCACGACGCTCTTCCTCGGTCGGCGCCTGCGCTGAGGCTCGGGTCAGATACCGCGCATCGCGTGGATCTTGAGCGCGAGGGCGAGGGTCAGGCGCAGGTCGGGGTCGGTCGTGAACGGACCGAGGATCTTCTCGAGCTTGCCGATGCGGTAGCGCAAGGTGTTGTAGTGGAAGAAGAGCACGCGCGCGGTCTCGGCGACGTTCATGTTGGTGTCGATGAGGATGCTGAGGGTCTGGCGCAGCCCGGCATACTCCTGCGAGTCGTCGGTGGCGAGCTCGCGGAGCGACTCCCGGACGAAGCGACGCAGGTCCGCGCCATCGGGGATGAGCGCGAGCAGACGGTAGATGCCGAGGCCGTCCACGTGGGTCAGAGCGCCGTCCCCGTGCATCTGGCGACCGACGGTCACCGCCGAGAGTGCCTCGTCATAGGCCTGCGGCAGGGCCGCGGCGGAGGCGATCGGCCGGGAGACGCCGGCGGAGAAGCTGCGTCGACCGCCCCCGCCGTCGCCGCGCACGACGCGGACGTACTCCCCGACGATCCGCATCACCTGGTCGGTCTCGGCCTCGGCCGGGACACCGATGAGCGCGACGACCTCACGGCTGAATCCCATGACGGGAGAGCGCGCGTCGCGCACGGCGACCGCGTGGGTCCAGGCCCGGGCGAAGCGCTGCTGGAGGAAGCGGACCTCGTCGGCGTCACGCATGGAACGGTCGTCGTCCTCGTCCGTCTCGGCGACGACGACGACCATGGGGCGGTCGATGTCCCAGCCGAGGGAGCTCGCGTGGGCGACGGCGTGGACGGCTGAGCCCGCCCGGCCGGCGAGCGCGTCGCGGAGGAACTCGGCGCGGTACTTGCTCTCGACGGCCGAGACCGCCTGGTCCTTGGTGATGGCGAGGGCGGCGACGGTGGCGGCGCGTTCGAGGAGGCGCACGTCGTCGACGGTGAGGTGACGCTGGCTGCAGAACGCGATGAGGATGCCGTGGTCGAGATGGCCCGCGACGATGCGCACGGCGGCCCTCCCCGCGGTCGGGCCGGCGGGACGCGGACCCATCGGCTCGGCCTCGGTGAGCAGCCGGCCGCTGCGGTCGAAGCACGGGAGAGACGTCGCGTGGTCGATCTCGCGCTGGGAACCGGCCCGGGCGATGACGCGCCCGTCGGTGGTCGTCACCATCGCCGCGCCGTCGAGGAAGCCGACGACCTGCTCGCAGAGGTCGTCGAGCGACCCACCCGCCAGCACGATCTGCACGAGCGCCCGGTCGGCGTCCTCGAGCCGACGCAGGGTCGCGGTCTGGTGCGCGAGGATCGCGCTGAGCACCTCGGTCGTGAAGGTGGCGAGGTGCTCGAGCGGCACGTCGAGCAGGGGCAGCCCCGTGGCTGCGGCGACGCCCACCAGGGCGGCGAAGGCGTCCGCTGCCAGCCCGGACACGACGATGCCCGCCGCGCCGGCCCGGTCGAGGGTCGCCACGACCTCACCGAGCTCACCGACCTCACCGACCTCACCGACCTCGGTGGACAGGGCGGCGGCGTCGGCGAGCACGAGCCGGTGCGTGAGATGGGCACCGGCCGCCGCGTCGCGCAGGGCGGACCGGAGCGGCGACGTGCTGTCGACGCTGACGTCGAGGCGCGGCGCGTCGGCGCGGACGACCCCGTGGGCCGTCGCGGCCAGGCCCGCGATGAGCCGCAGGGAGATGCCGGACACCTCGTGCTCGGGTGCGTCCGTACGGCTGGCGGCTGGCAAGTCGCCCTCAGGGACGGCCGGATCGTTGGCAACATTTACCATGAGCGCACCCTACCCAGCGTCGATAGCGTCGCCGACATGGACGACGGCCACGACGTGACGCTGCTGCCGGCCGCCCTGTCGCCGCTCGTCGCCGCCGAGGTGGGCGGCGCCCCGCGCAGCTGCCGGGTGCTCGCGGCCTTCCCGACGTGCCTCTACCTCGACCTCGGCGCGCACGAGCGGGTTCTCGCCGTGCTCGCCGCCGACGCCGTGGCCCTGCCCATCGGGCTGCGTCTCGTCCTTCCGTCGCACGAGGTCCGTTGGGGCACCGAGCCGGGCGCGCACGTGGTCGTGGGGGAGGGTCGAGTCCGCCTGCCCCGCGCCGACGTCGTCGCGACGCGACTGCTGCGACCGGCGCGCGTGCGTCCGCAGCCCCGCAGGTCCCACCCCGCTCTCGGGCTGCCCGATCCCGGCGTCCTCGCCGACCTGGCCCATGACCTCACGTCTGCCGCCCTCGCGGGTCACTCGGCCGATCCCGGCGTCCGCGGTCTGGTCGGGGTCGGCCGGGGCCTGACGCCGAGCGGTGACGACGCGCTCTGCGGCATCCTGCTCGCGCTCGCAGCCGTCGACGCACCGCGGTCGCGGCGGGCTCTGGCGGCTGTGCGGGACGCGGTGCACGGCGTGCTGCCGCGGACGACGAGCCTGTCGGCCGCGCTCCTCGTCGCCGCGGGGTCGGGGTACGGCGTCCCCGACGTCGTTCGCCTCGTCACCCTCCTCGCCGGTGCCCGGCCCGCCCGCGACCACCTCACCAACCACCGCACCAACCACCTCGAGGACCTCACGGCGCGCGTGCTCGCCATCGGGCACACCTCCGGCCGTGACCTGCGGGCCGGCGTCGACGGCGCACGCCGCGCCGTCGACGCAGCTGAGCCCGTCCCCACCCCGCCCACCACCGAAGGAGCCCACCGTGGCTGACCACGTCGAGCTGAGAACCGGCAGCTACCTCGACTCCGTGACCCTCATGCAGGTCTCCCGGACCGTTGCCGCCGCACCCGGCGTCGAGGCCGCGCAGGTCGCGATGGCGACCGAGCTCAACCTCGACGTCATCCACGGAATGGGGTTCGAGGTGCCCGCGTCGTCCCCGAACGACCTCATCGTCGCGATCCGTGGCGACGCGTCCGGCATCGCGGCCGGGCAGGCCGCACTCGAGGCTGCGTTGAGCCGGAGCCACTCTGTCGCCGACGCATCCGGCGGCCTGGGTGCGGCACCGACGGCCCGGACCCTCGGTGGGGCGATCCGACTCTCCGGCGCCGACCTCGCGCTCGTCTCGGTGCCCGGTGAGTATGCCGTCACCGAGGCCCTCGACGCCGTGCGGGCCGGCATCTCGGTCATGGTCTTCTCCGACAACGTCCCGGTGGAGGACGAGGTGCGGCTCAAGGACGCCGCCGCGACCGCGAACGTCCTCGTCATGGGCCCGGACTGCGGCACCGCGGTCGTCGCCGGGGTCGCCCTCGGTTTCGCCAACGTCGTGCGCCCCGGTTCCGTGGGCCTCGTCGCCGCCTCGGGCACGGGCGCCCAGCAGGTCATGTGCCTGCTCGACGCGGCCGGGGTCGGCATCAGCCACTGCCTCGGCGTGGGCGGTCGCGACCTGTCGTCCGCCGTCTCCGCCCGCTCGACGAGGCAGGCCCTCGCGGCCCTCGCGGCGGACCCCGAGACGACCTCGATCGTCGTCGTCTCCAAGCCGCCGGCCCCGGAGGTGCTCGCTGACCTCGAGGCGTATGCCGCCGGGCTCGGCAAGCCCGTCCACTGGGCCACCCTCGGCTCGGGTCGACCCGACCTCACGGAAGCGGTCGAGTCGGTGCTGTCCGCGGTCGGGGTCGCCACCCCGCAGTGGCCGACGTGGTCGGCTGCCGACGGTTCCGCTGAGCCCTCGTCGCCCCCGTCGCCCTCGTCGCCCCCGTCGCCCCCGTCGGACGTGACGGGCGGCAGCCTCCGTGGACTCTTCTGCGGCGGGACGCTCGCCGACGAGGCGATGCTCGTCGCGGGCGAGGTGCTCGGTGACGTCCGGTCGAACATCCCGCTCCGGCCCGAGCTGGCCCTCGGCCACGACCTGCGCGACCCCGGCCACGTCGTCATCGACTTCGGCGACGACACGATGACGCGCGGCCGCGCCCACCCGATGATCGATCCGTCGCTGCGTCTCGAGCGGATCGCCCTCGAGGCGACCGACCCGACCTGCGGTGTGCTGCTCCTCGACCTCGTCCTCGGTCACGGCGCCCACCCGGACCCGGCGCCCGAGCTCGCGTCGGCCGTCCGGTCCGCCCGGGAGGTGGCGGCCGCGGCCGGCCGCCACCTGCCCGTCGTCGTCTCCGTGACCGGCACGTCCTCGGACCCGCAGGGCCTCGATCGCTCCGCGCAGGTGCTCACCGAGGCCGGGGCCGACGTCGTGCTCTCCAACGCCGCGGCCACCCGCCGCGCCCTCGAGCTGCTCGGCCACGACGTCGCGACGGTCGCGACGAGTGCGACGGGCGCGACGAGTGCGACGGGCGCGACGGCATCCGACGGCGGGGTCCGTGAGGACTCCGGCGCGGACACCGAGCCGCTGCAGGGACTGCTCTCGTCCGACGTCACGGTGGCATCGGCGGGGGTGTCGCTCTTCGCGGATGCTCTTCGCGCCCAGGCGGTCACGGTGACCGAGGCAGCATGGCAGCCGCCGATGGCCGGCACGGCCGGTGACCTCTCCCGCGTCCTGGCCGACGCGCGCCGCGACGCCGCCAACGCCGAGGCGTTGGCGCGGATGACGGCCGCCGGCGCTGACCTCGTCGACGTGCGACCGGCCCGCGAGGCGCTCGGGCTCGAGCGGGGGACCTTCCTGCACGCCGGCCCGCCGATCACCTTCGACCGGGCCTCGGGGCCGCTGCGCGGGGCGCTCATCGGCGCGATGCTCCTCGAGGGCCTCGCCGAGACCGCGGACGAGGCCGAGGCCAAGCTCGAGAGGGGCGACGGCATCACGCTCGAGCCGTGTCACCACCGCGACGCCGTCGGACCGATGGCCGGGGTCATCAGCCCGTCGATGTGGGTCTACGAGCTGCGTGACGAGGTCCACGGAGCCACGTAGTGGTGCTCGCTCAACGAGGGGCTGGGCAAGGTGCTGCGCTACGGCGCCTACGGGCCCGAGGTGATCGAGCGGCTGCGCTGGATGAACGCGGTGCTCGGGCCGATCCTCCAGCAGGCGGTCCGCGCCCGCGTCGCCGACCAGGGGGCCATCGACGTCAAGGCGATCATCGCCGCGATGCTCCAGATGGGCGACGAGGGGCACAACCGCAACCGGGCCGGTTCGCTCATGCTCCTGCGCGAGCTGCTGCCGACGATGATCACGGCCGATGCCTCGAGCAGCGACATCGCCGAGGCGGTGCGCTTCTCGGGTGCCAACGAGCACTTCTTCCTCAACCTCGGCATGCCGGCGTGCAAGCTCGCGACGCTCGCGGCCCACGGCATACCGGGCTCGAGCGTCGTGACGACGATGGCACGCAACGGGACCGACTTCGGGATCCGGGTGTCCGGCACCGGCGACGCGTGGTTCACCGGGCCGGCGAACACGCCGGAGGGGCTGTTCCTCGGCTCCTACGGTCCCGAGGACGCCAACCCCGACATCGGTGACTCCGCGATCACCGAGACCGCCGGCATCGGCGGCTTCGCCATGGCGGCCGCGCCGGCCATCGTGCGGTTCGTCGGCGGCGACGTGCCCTTCGCGCTGCGCACGACGCAGACGATGTACGAGATCACCGTGGGGGAGCACACGGCCTACCAGGTGCCGATCCTCGAGTTCCGTGGGACCCCGACGGGGATCGACGTCGCGGCGGTCGCCCGGACCGGGATCCTGCCGCAGATCAACACGGGCATGGCCGG
>JBBRGO010000001.1:0-43085 GCA_038224055.1 Actinomycetales bacterium | reverse complement strand
GCTGCGGGGGAGCTCGTCGCCGCCCGGCTCAGCACGGCTCCGGCCGGGTCCGGCGGCTCCGGCTCGCGGGGGGCGCACTCGGACGGCGCGGATGCCGACGCCGCGGACGAGGGCGGTGTGGACGACGGCGAGATCGCGGCCGACTCGTGACGGCGAGCCGGGGGCGAACCGACGCCGCGGCCTCCCCCCTAGACTGCCCGGAGGTCTGACGATCCGAGCGAGGTCGTCGAGTGCACGAGTGAAGGAGAAGGTGGTCGACCCCATGTTCGGTGTTGCTCAGATCCGTGGGGTGGTGGCTCACCGTCGGGTGCTGCGCACGCTCGTCGAGCGGGACCTGCGCGTCCGGTACGCAGGCAGCGCCCTCGGCTGGGTGTGGACCGTGCTCGACCCCCTCCTGATGTCGCTCATCTACCTGCTCGTCTTCACCGTCATCCTCCAGGCACGTCAGACGGGCAACCAGCCCTACCTGCTCCACCTCGTGACGGGACTCTTCCTCTGGCAGTGGTTCGCCCAGAACATGTCGGAGACATCCCGCGCACTCCTGCAGGAGTCGCGCCTCGTCCAGTCGACCAACCTGCCGCGCGAGCTCTGGGTGGTGCGGGTCGTCCTCGCGAAGGGAATCGAGTTCCTGCTCACCCTGCCCGTCGTGGCGGCCTTCACGCTCTACTACGTCGTCACGGGGCAGACGCACCTGGGCTGGACGATCATCCTCATGCCCGTCGCGCTGATCCTCGTCTTCCTGCTCTCGATCGGGCTCGGCATGATCCTCGCCCCCATCACCGTGCTGGTGAACGACATGACGAGGGTCGTGAGGATCGCGATGCGGCTCGGCTTCTACGCCACGCCGGTGCTCTACAGCGCGGACGTCGCGCCCCCGCGGCTCCAGACGGTCCTCGCCTTCAACCCGATGAGCGGCATCCTCGAGCTGTTCCGCTCCGGGTTCTTCCGCGGTGACATGAACGAGATGTCCGTGATCTCCGCCGTCATCCTCACCTTTGTCTTCCTGTTCATCGGCTCGCGCGTCTTCCGCAAGCTGGAGCCCGCGGTCCTCAAGGAGATCTGAGATGGCCAAGCCCGTGATCGAGGTCCGCAACCTCGGAATCGAGTTCTACCGTTCGCGGCGTCGCCGGCTCTCGGTCCGGGAGCTGGTGCTCAAGGGCAAGAGCGGAGCGACGACAGACACCTTCTGGGCGTTGCGCAACATCTCCTTCGACGTGAAGCGCGGTGAGGCCGTCGGGCTCGTCGGCGCGAACGGGTGCGGCAAGAGCACCCTGCTCAAGATGATCGCCGGCGTCCTGCTCCCCGACGAGGGCTACGCGAAGGTCCGTGGCGGCGTCGCGCCCCTCATCGAGCTGACCGGCGGCTTCCTCGGTGAGCTCACCGCCCGGGAGAACATCTACCTCGCCGGTGGCCTGCACGGCTTGACCAAGCGGCAGATCGACGAGCGGTACGACGAGATCATCGACTTCGCCGGTCCGCGGGTCCGCGAGGGGATGGACATGCCCTTCCGGCACTTCTCCTCGGGGATGAAGGTGCGTGCGGCGTTCGCCGTGATCACGACCCTGGACCAGCCGGTCGTGCTCGTCGACGAGGTGCTGGCGGTCGGCGACCGGGCGTTCCGCGAGAAGTGCTACCTGCGGATGGAGAGCATGCTCGAGGGGGGCAAGACCCTCTTCCTCGTGTCGCACAGCGAGCACGACCTCAAGCGTTTCGCCGACCGCGGTCTCTACCTCAGCACCGGTGAGCTCGTGAACGACGGCCCGATCGACGAGGTGCTCGCGCACTACCACGCCGACGCGGACGCGGGCCGGACGTCGTGATCGCCGACGAGCAACCGCTCGTCGGACACGACTGCGCCCGAGCGGTGCTCGGCCGATCTGCGGGCGGCGACCTCGTCGTCCTCCCAGCGGCACGGGTCGGGGAGGCCGGTCGGGGCATCGCGGAGGTCCTGCGGCCGTTCGGGCTGACCGACCGGTCCGCCCCGTCGGACCGGTCCGGTCCGGGAGCGCTCGAGCCGCTGCGACATGCGGCAACGGTCGCCGCCCTGCGCGGGGACGTCCCCCTGGTGCTCGTCGCCGGTGACCTGGAGCTCAGCCCGGTGGCCCTGCTCGACGTGCTCGACGCGGCGGCGGACCGCACGACGGTGGCCGTGGTCGATGCGTCGTCGGAGCCTGCCCCGGTGGGCCCCGCCCTCGTGCGGGTCGCGCGCGGCACGAGGCTCGTCACGTCCGCCGGGTCGGCCCACCACGTCGTGACCGACCCGACGGGGTATGCCGTCGGGGTCCTGCGGATCCGTGGTGGGGACCGGGGACTGGCCGCCCGTGTCCTCACCCGTGCGGCCGCTGACACGGCGGACCGGGCCGCGGTGGCGGAGCCGGTCGACCTCGCGCTCGTCGCGCTCGTCCGCGCGGGGGTTCCCGTCAGCGCCACGCCCTACGGACCGTATGCCGTCCGCCGCGGCGGACTCGAGCGCCGGGGCCTCCCGGGCTCAGCCTGGCAGCAGCGGCTCCGGGCGGCCTCGCGCGGCAACGACGGCGCCTTCTCGACCGCCGTGGTCCGACCCGTCTCCCGGCGCCTGACCGCCGTGGGCCTGGGGCGGGGCTGGAGCCCCAACGGCGTGACGCTCGTCAGCCTGCTCCTCGGCCTCGCCGCCTGTGCGCTGACCGCCACGGGGGCGCGGTGGGCCTGGTCGCTCGCGGCGGTGCTGCTCATGGCCTCGCTCGTCGTCGACTGCGTCGACGGAGAGATCGCCCGCTTCACCCGCCGTTCCAGCGCTCTCGGCGGCTGGCTCGATGCCGTGAGCGACCGGGTCAAGGAGTTCGCCATGGTCGGTGCCGTGGCCTGGGTGGCCGCGCGCGAGGGAGCGGACCTCTGGTGGCTCGCCGTGGCCGTGCTCACGGTGCTGGCGGTCCGTCACGTCGAGGACTTCGCCCAGGTCTCCCGGTCCAGCGCGCAGGTCGGCTCGCCCGTCGCGGACCGTGTCCCGTTCGACCAGCCGCGGGACCTCGGCCCGGCGACAGCGAGGACGAGCCTCCTCCCGCCCCCCACGACGCGAGCCCGCGCGGTCCACATCGTCAAGCAGGTGATCCACCTGCCCATCGCCGAGCGCTACCTCGTCATGACGGTGGCCCTGCTGGCCTTCAGCCCGGCGTTCTTCCTCTGGAGCCTCGGCTGCCTGTCCCTGTTCGCGCTGACCTGGACCCAGGCGGGTCGTCTCGCACGGGCCCTTCGGGGTCGCGACGGCTTCCGAGGCCGCCCGGACCCCGATCTCGCTCGGCTGGTCGACCTCACCGTCCTGCCCCGACCGACGGGGCGATCGCGCTTCGCCTGGCAGCTGCCGGCCGCGCTGCTCGGCCTCGAGGCGGCCGTCCTGCTGTGGGTGAGCGCGGGTGCTGGCCCGTCGGCGGGGGCAGCCGCGTACGGCTGGCTCGTCGCGGTGAGCTGGCACGTCTACGACACGGTCTACCGGGTCCGGGAGACCGGCAGGGGGCCCGCGGTGTGGCTCCGGCGCGTCGTCGGGCTCGAGGTCCGCCTCGTGGTCCTCGTCCTCACGGCACTCCTTGTCGCCGACCCGACGCTCGTGCTCATCGTCGGCGCGCTCGTGCTCCTGACCCTGTATGCCGCCGAGTCCCGGAGCGGGTGGGCCGCCCACCTCCGCGCGAGTCGGGGCCCGGCGCCGGTGCCCGACGGGCAGGATGGGGCCTCGTGAACCACGACCCCTCCGACGACCACCCGAGCATCGCCGAGCTCAAGGCCGTCGCCCAGCCGCCGGAGCACATCGCTCGCTACAACGCCGAGCACTGGGCGGGGGCCCTCTACATCCGCCATTTTTCTATCTACGCCACCCGGGCGCTGCTCCCGACGCACATCAGTCCCAACGGGGTGACCTGGCTGATGATCGTGGTCGGGGTGCTCGGCGGCCTCGCGATCCCCTTCGGCGGTCTCGCCGGCCCGGTCGTCGCCGTCCTCGCGATGCAGCTGCAGATCCTGCTCGACTGCTCCGACGGTGAGGTGGCCCGGTGGCGTCAGCGCTTCTCGCCGGCCGGCATCTATCTCGACCGGATCGGGCACTACCTCACCGAGACGGCGATCCCCATCGGGATCGGGCTCCGCGCCGACGGCTGGGGCTGGGACGACCCGGCCCGGGTCGGGGGGTGGACCGTCCTCGGCCTGGGCGTGGCGGTCGTCGTGGTGCTCAACAAGGCCTTCACCGACCTCGTGCACGTGGCCCGGGCCAAGACCGGCCGCCCGATGCTCGACGACGTCGCGGACACGGCTCGACCGAAGGCGAGCGGGCTCGCGGCCGCGCGGCGTGCCTTCGGCTACCTCCCCGTCTTCCGGGCCTTCGTCGCCGTCGAGGCCTCGATCCTCGCGTTCGTCGCCGCGGTCGTGGACAGCGTCCGCGGTGATCTGCTCGGGACCCAGGTCCTGGTCGTGGTGCTCGTGCCCCTCGCTCTCATCACCGCCGGTGGGCACCTGCTGGGAGTCCTGTCGAGCTCCCGGTTGGACTGACCGGTGGGGTGGCGCAGTCGGTGGGTGACGCGATGACATCGGTGCCGGTGTTCCAGTGGGCGCAGGAGCACGGCGAGGTCGGTGGGGTGCTCACCAGCCATGCACAGCAGACCGCTGCCCTCCGGGCCGACGGGGTCGCGGTGACCTACGTGGACACCGGGTCGGCCCGTCGCGCGGCTGCCACCGTCCCGAAGGTCCTTCCCCGGCGGGCGCTGCACGTGCTGCACCTCACGCGGCTGTGGCGGGCCACGGTGATGGCGCCGGCCTTCCGCCTCGTGCACGGTCGTCGGGTGCTCGTGCTGCACTCCGGCTCGACCCGGCAGCAGGTGGAGCAACTCACTCCGCTTCGCCGTCGAGGGCTCGTGGCCGCCCTGAGCGTCTTCGACGAGATCTGGGCCGTCAACGACGAGATCCGCTCCGTCCTCCCGCGGCGACTGCGTGACCGCGTCACCGTCGTCACCCCCTTCGACCCGGCCGCCGCCCCCCTCGTCGGCTCGGACGTCGGGGGGGTCGGGCGCCGGCCCCACGCCCTCGCCCTGGCGACCAACGCGGGACTGGAGCACTACAACGCCCTGCTCGGCATCGAGGTCGTCCGCTCCGTCCGAGCGAGCTGGGCGGATGCCACCCTGGAGATCCTCGCCTACGGCAACGAACGGCCCGGGGTGGACGACCTGAGGCAACGGGCCGAGGCCGAGCCGTGGCTCACGGTGCGCTTCGACATCCCCCCGGCCGACGTGACGCGCACTCTCGGGTCGGTGGGGACCTTCCTGCGCCCCACGAGCTGGGACGGGGACTCCGTCATCGTCCGGGAGGCGCAGGCGTGCGGTTCCCGCGTCGTCGCCTCCGACGTCTCGCCGCGACCTGCCGGCGTCGTCCTCGCGCCACTGACCGTGGAGGGGCTCGCCGCGGCGGTGCTGCACGGGGGGCCGGTGAGCGACGGCGCCGGCCTGGCCACGACGACGCTCGCCGAGGCCACGCGGGCCGCCCTGGGGCGGATGGCTCGCTGAACCACCACGACCGATACCCTCGCACTCGTCCGTCGTCGCCGAGCTCGACCCCCACGAGGAGCAGCGTGAGCAGCCGAACCGTCATCACCTTCGGGACCTTCGACGTCTTCCACGTCGGCCACGTCCGGGTCCTCCAGCGTGCTGCCGAGCTCGGTGACCGCCTCGTGGTGGGGGTGTCGGCCGACGCGCTCAACATCGCCAAGAAGGGCCGGGCCCCGGTCTTCAACCAGGACGAGCGGCTCGAGATCATCTCCAGCCTCAAGGTCGTCGACGACGTGTTCGTCGAGGAGTCCCTGGAGCTGAAGCGGGACTACATCCTCGAACACGGCGCCGACGTCCTCGTCATGGGCGACGACTGGACCGGGAAGTTCGACTGGGTGGGCGACGTGTGCGAGGTGGTCTACCTCCCGCGCACCCCGTCGGTGTCGACGACCGGTCTGATCGAGCACATCGCCGGTTTGAGCTGAGTCCGAGTCACTGCCCCCAGTGAATCGAGGGCGATGCGGTCCCGGCGGGCAGGGTCACGAGGACCTGCGCCGAGCCGATGACCTTGTAGACGAGGAGGCTGCCGGTGCCGCTTCGCCGCACGAGGATGTCGTCGCGCCCGTCTCCCGTGAGATCGCCGACGCCGCGGACGTCGGAGAAACCGTTCCAGCCCCACGCGCCGATGACGCGAGCTAACTGGAACCGACCGGTCCCGTCGCCGGGATAGAGCACGAGGGCGCCGTCCCTCGACCTGACGGTGACGAGGTCCGGGAGGCCGTCCCCGTCGAAGTCGCCCGTCGTGATCTGGCCCAGCCCGTTCCAGCCCGAGGCGCCGATGGTCCGGCTCGCCAGGACGTGCCCGGCTCCGTCTCCGGAGCGCAGCACGAGGGAGCCGTCGCTCATCCGGGTGGCGACGTCCGTGTGACCGTCGCCGTCGAAGTCCCCCACGGGGATGATGAGGTTGACCGCGCCCCACCCGGTCGCGATGCGGTAGCGGCCGGCGTTGAGACCCGACGCCCCGGCTCCCGGGTAGTACCAGGCCGAGCCGTCGGTGCCGATGGCCATGACGTCGCCGCGGCTGTCCGGCCCCCACGGTCCGACGGCGGCCGGGGCGCGCAGGCCGACGTAGCCGCCAGTGAGGATCGTCCGGGTCTCGAACGACATCGAGCCGGTGTAGGACAGGGTCCGCAGCCGCGATCCCTCCGGCACGACGACGTCGGGGAGGCCGTCCCCGGTCACGTCCCGCGGGGACAGCGGCTGGGACCGGGCCGGCGCCGAGGTGACCGTGAACCACGCGGACTTGAGGTCGAGCCGGGTGCGGAAGGACTCACCGCTGACCGTGACCGTCCCGGCGCGGCCGAGCACCCGGATCGAGGAGACCGTCCCGCCGTAGGTGCCGGTGCCCCCGCCGCCGCTGCGGCCGAGCACGAGCACGGAGCGCATCGTCCCCACGCTCGGGTAGGCACGCTCGATGTCCGTCGCCTTCAGGGAGGCCGTCCAGGCCCCGATTCCGGCACCGAAGCCCCGGCCGGCCAGGGTGAAGACCGACGACGCCGGACGGTAGTAGGTCTCCGGCACGACCCGCGGGGGCAGGGGACGCCACTGCCCCGTTCGCCAGGCAGCGGAGGCGTCGCGCTTGATCGTCGGCAGCTGCTGGGCGTAGGCGACGTCACCGGGGCACCCGGTGAGGCTGAGGTCGCGGTGGCCGATCGTGCGGGGGAGGACGGTGCTCTGCCCGGCGGCATACCTGGAGTTGCCGGCCGAGTGGAGCGTCACCGAGGTCGCGGGGTCGAAGTGTGACCGGTCGGCCTCCCAGGCGACGACTCGTGCCACCGCGCTCCGGGTGGCGGCGGAGAAGGGGATCGAGGTGTAGTCACCGATCACCGAGACACCCGTCGTCTCCTCGTTGAACCCGCCGGCCTGGGCGCCCTGGACGAAGGAGGCCGTGCTGCCCTTGCGGCCCTCGTACACGCGGCCGAAACGGTCGACGAGCAGCTGGTAGCCGACGTCGCACCAGCCCCGGCCCTGGGTGTGGAACGCGTAGATCGACCGCATCAGGGCTGGCGCCTCGGCGGCGGTGTAGCTGTTGGAGGTGACCGTGTGGTGCACGAGGACGGCCTTGAAGCCGGGAAGGCGGACCGGGTCGCAGCTGCGCAGGCTCTCGTCCGCGCCCCAGGCCGCACGGCTGATGATCGCGGGCTGGTCCACGCCGCTCCCGGGGGGGCTCGCGGCGAGCAGGGCCGGCGCATCGGCAGGTGACACGCCTCCGTCGACGAGGCTGGCGCGGATGCCACCCGGCACCGACCCGTCGGGCGTGCTCACCCGGACGTCGAGGCCGTCCGAGCCGACGGCGGCCACCGGCTCGGTGCCGGGTCGGGCGTGCTCGGCGTCGACCGACCCGGGGTCCGGCCCGTCACCGTCGAGGGCGAGCGCGGTCCAGGGCGCCCAGCCGGACGCGGTGTGGACGCGCACCTCGACGGCCGTGCCCGTCGGGGGAGCGACGTCGAACGTCACCCCGGCCAGGTCGAAGTCGGTGTTCTCCACTCGTCGGGCGGCGACGACAGGGTCCCCGGCTGCCGCCACCGTGGAGGGACCCGTGACCGCGGTGGCGCTCGGGCTCGGTTTCCCGGTGCCGGCCACGGCAGGAACCGTGACCTCGTGGACGGCCGGCGGAACCGGTTTCGGCGCGGTGGCGGCGCCGGCAGGTGCGGCCACGACGCCCGCGGCGAGCAGGCTGACGACGACGGACCAAGGGATCAGGCGCATGGGTTTGCCTCCGGGACGGGTCCTCAGAGTATGGCAAATGGGACGAGTCGGACGTGCAGGGGGGGGCTTCGTCTCCCCGTCGTGCTCCGCCCAGGGGTCGGCGCTCGGCCCCGGGCCGTCGGCGTCGTGGGCTCAGCCAGTCGGGTCGAGGTCGACGGCGAAGTCCGGCTCGGTGCGCTCGCGGACCTCGGACTCGGTGACCCCGTCGGCGAGCTCGCGCAGGACGAGACCGGAGTCGGTGACGTCGAAGACGCAGAGGTCGGTGATGATCCGCTGGACGACGCCACGCCCGGTGTAGGGCAGCGAGCACTCCGTGACGATCTTGTAGGACCCGTCGCGGGCGTTGTGCTCCATCAGGACGATGACCTTCTTCGCCCCGTGGACGAGGTCCATCGCGCCGCCCATCCCCTTGACCATCTTGCCGGGGATCATCCAGTTGGCGATGTCGCCGCCGGCGGAGACCTGCATGGCGCCGAGGATCGCCGCGTCGACCTTGCCGCCGCGGATCATCCCGAAGCTCATCGCCGAGTCGAAGAAGGCCGCGCCCCGGCGCAGGGTCACGGTCTCCTTGCCGGCGTTGATGAGGTCGGCGTCCTCCTCGCCGTCGACGGGGTAGGCGCCGACACCGAGGATGCCGTTCTCCGACTGGAGCACGATCTCGACGTCGTCGGGCACGTAGTTGGGCACGAGCGTCGGCAGTCCGATGCCGAGGTTGACGTAGGCGCCGTCGGAGAGCTCGGCCGCGGCACGGGCCGCCATCTGCTCACGGGTGAGGGCCATGGCTCAGGCCTCCTGGGTCTCGGTGCGGGGTCGGACGGTGCGGCGCTCGATGCGCTTCTCGGCAGCCTGCTCGGGCGTGAGCGGCAGCACCCGTTGGACGAAGATGCCGGGCAGGTGGACCTGGTCGGGGTCGAGCTCGCCCGGCTCGACGAGCTCCTCGACCTCCGCCACCGTGATCCGCCCCGCCATCGCGCAGAGCGGGTTGAAGTTCCGGGCTGACCGGTGGAAGACGAGGTTGCCGTGGCGGTCGCCCCGCGCCGCACGGACGAGACCGAAGTCGGTCGTGATGGCCTGCTCGAGGACGAAGGTCCGGCTCTCGCCGTGGACGTCGAAGTCCTGGGTCTGCTTCGGTGGGGACGCGAGCGCGACGGTGCCGTCAGCGGCATACCGCCAGGGGAGCCCGCCCTCGGCGATCTGCGTGCCGACACCCGTCATGGTGAAGAACGCGCCGATCCCGGAGCCGCCGGCTCGCAGCCGCTCCGCGAGCGTGCCCTGTGGTGTCAGCTCCACCTCGAGCTCCCCCGAGAGGTACTGCCGCTCGAACTCCTTGTTCTCCCCGACGTAGGAGGAGACCATCCGCGCGATCCGTCGGTCCTTGAGGAGCAGGCCCAGTCCCCAGTCGTCGACGCCGCAGTTGTTCGACACGGCCTCGAGGTCGGTCGTGCCCGCGTCGTGGATCGCTGCGATGAGGACGCTCGGTATGCCGCACAGGCCGAAGCCCCCGACCGACAACGACATGCCGTCGCTGATGCCGGCAATGGCTTCCTGGGGGGAGGAGACGACTTTGTCCATACCGGGACTCTATCGAGATCGGAGGGCCCCGGCTCGTGTGGACGGGGCACCCTGATCTCGGCGGGGAGTGGGTGGGGCGCACCGAATCACACGAATGTCATTCGGACACAAGGGAAATAACACTCATGTAATTTGCCACTAAAACTTGTGGTGGGTGGGACGGGAGTGCATGAATGGGGCGATCGCACTCCTCCACACCCCTGTGGAACGACCCTTGGAAGCGAGATCCACCGCATGGCAGCAGCACGTTGGCGTCACCTCGGACTGGCCTTCGCGGCCCCGGCTCTCGTCATCCCGTTGGCCGCGGCTCCCGCGCACGCCGTCCAGGCTCCGCCCTCGCCGACCCGACCCCTGCCGAGTGCCCTCGACGTCAGGGCGCCCTACCAGGGGCAGACGGTCTGCGACCCCACGGCCCGTCCCGGCGTCCTCGACTTCGCGCGGCTGATGACGACCCACTACGGCATGGGCTCCACCGGGCTCATCGGCCGCACCTGCACCGCCGCCAGCTCGGAGCACTACGACGGTCGGGCGTGGGACTGGATGCTCAACGTCGGCAACGCCGGCCAGGAGGCCGTGGCCCAGTCCGTGCTCACCTGGCTGACCCGGGCGGACAGCCAGGGCGTGCAGGGGGGGATGGCCCGCCGCTTCGGGATCATGTACATCATCCACAACCGGAAGATGTGGCGGGCCTACGCCCCCGAGCGGGGGTGGGCCCCGTACTACGGGTCGAGTCCTCACACCGACCACGTGCACTTCAGCTTCACCTACGACGGGGCGGCGGGCCGCACCTCGTGGTGGACGGGCGTCGCCACGACGAGCTACCTCACGACGCTGCCACCGGCAGCGGGAACGGTCGTCGCCACCGCGCCGAGCACGCCCCGGGTGCTCTCCTACGGGATGACCTCCGAGGCCGTGCGGACCCTCCAGGCCAAGCTCGGCGCGCTCCCGACGTCGGGCTGGTACGGCCCGATGACGAAGGCGCGCGTCATCGCGTTCCAGAAGCATGCCGGGCTCCCGCAGACCGGCGTCGCCGACGTGGACACCCAGAAGCGCCTCGCCACGAAGGGGTGGACGGCCGGAGCGAGCACGACACCGACCCCGCCGGGGACCTACCCCACCCTGACCTACGGGATGACCTCGAGCGCCGTGCGGACCCTCCAGGCCAAGCTCGGCGCGCTCCCGACGTCGGGCTGGTACGGCCCGATGACGAAGGCCCGCGTCATCGCGTTCCAGAGGTATGCCGGGCTCTCGCAGACGGGCGTCGCCGACTCGGCCACCCAGGCACGCCTCCGGGCGAAGGGGTGGACCGGAGGCGCGACCACGCCAACACCCGAGCCGACACCCACGCCGACGCCCAAGCCCATGACGTATCCCACCCTGGCCTACGGGACGACCTCAAGCGCCGTGAAGGCGCTGCAGGCCGCGCTCGGCTCCCTGCCGACGACCGGGTGGTACGGGCCGATGACGAAGGCGCGCGTGGTGGCCTACCAGAGGTTCGTCGGTCTGAGCCGGACAGGGGTCGCGGACCACCGGACCCAGCAGCTGCTCCACACCCGTGGGTGGTCAACCGCGACGACCGCCAGCCTGACGACGTCGACGGCTCCCGCCGGCGGCCCGAACCCGATCACGGAGGGACCCGCGATGACGGTGATGCACGCCATGACGGCGCCGGTGCCAGGTGGTGCGAGCGCCAGCCCCGCCTTCGCCACCGTGTCGACCGCGACGGGTTTCACGGCCTACCAGGACCTCGTCATCGGGCTGGGGTCGCGCGGGGCCGCGGTGCGGACCCTCCAGCGCGGTCTCGGTGGCCTCGCGATCGACGGAGTGTTCGGGGCCGTCACGCAGGAGAAGGTCTGTGCCCTGCAGCGAGCCAACGGGTGGGCACCGACAGGGGTCGTCACGTCCGAGGTCTGGTCGGCGCTCGAGGCGCGCGCCTACCCGTTCGTCGCCAACCGCACCTCGGTGCTGCGGGCCGGCGACGAGGGTCCCCACGTCGTCGCCGTCCAGCGGCTGCTCGGCGTGCGCCCGACGGGGGTGTTCGACGGAGCCACCCAAGAGGCGGTCAAGCGGGCCCAGGCAGGCGCCGGCCTGGCCAGCACCGGGGTCGTCGCGTCGCGCACCTGGTCGCTCTTCGACCGGTTGTCCGCCTGACCGGCTCAGCGAGCGTCGACCGTCACCCCCTCGGCGGCGAAGCGGTCCGTGAGGTCGTCGGTGCCGTCGTTGCGCACGAGGACGACGGACCCGTCCGCGGCCCAGGCCGCCAACGCCTTCTGCAGCACGGTCCCGAGGTCCCCGGACGCTGACAGCGCCACCCTCGGACTCACGCCCCAGTCGACCCGACGGGCCACGACCCCGGCGTATGCCGTCCCGCCGCCCGCCGCCGGCTCGGAGCCGCCGTCGGACGCTGGCCCCGGCACGAGGGCGAGGTCCTCGTCGTCGGCGTCGAGCAGGGGCGTGAACTGGTCGCCGTGGGTGGCCAGCTCCCTGGCCTCGTCGACGGCGCGGGGGGCCTCGGCGGCGCGCGGGTGGTTGCGGGCCAGGGCGGCGAGGTTGACGAGGACGGCGTCGCCCCCGTGCTCGGCGGCAGCATCCGGGTCGGACGTGACGAGCACGTCGGCCCCGGTCGCGTCGGGCCCGGTCACGACGGTGGCCCCCACCGACCAGGCAGCGAGCGCCCAGTAGAGGGCCCGCCAGTGGGGCGGCAGGTCGAGCCCGACGGTCGTCCCCGGGCCGGCGTCCGCGTCGTCCTGGAGCAGGTTGCCGGCCTTCGCGACCCAGTTGGCCAGGACGCGGGCGCTCAGCTCGATGCGCTCGCCGGCCACGTCGTCGTACCACGTCAACCGGGGACGACCCGGATCCGAGGCGACGACCGCGGCGAGCACGGTGGCCGGGCGGCGCGCCTCCCGCGTCACCCGGCGTCCTTGATCGTGGCGCTCGTCGTGCCGGGGGGAGGCTCGGTGAGCGGGTCGTCGTTCTTCAGCGCCGAGAAGAGGGCCTTGGCCTGCGCGGTGTCCCACTTGACGGCAAGACCGTTGTTCGTGCGGTAGGCGAGGTCCGAGGTCGGTACCGACAGGGAGAGCCCCTCGTCGTTGCTCACGGCCCGCATCGCCTGGAGCACGCGCACCGCGTCCATGAGGCCGGTGTCCTCACCGACCGCGATGCCGCCGGTCGAGGCGTCGGCGAAGGCCTTGTAGCGCCAGGGGAGCAGGACCGTCGAAGGGGTGGCGGCCTTCTTCATCAGGGCGCCGAGGAACTGCCGCTGCCGAGCCGCGCGGCCGATGTCGCCCATCGGATCCTCGTAGCGGGACCGGACGTAGCCGAGTGCGTCCGCGCCGGCGAGGGTCTGGCAGCCCTTCTTGAGGTCGATGCCGGCCTTCTTGTCCTTCATGTCGCGCGGGACGCACAGCCGGACGCCGCCGACGGAGTCGACGACGTCGGCGAAGCCCCCCAATCCGATCTCGACGTAGCCGTCGATGTGGATCCCGGTGACGCCCTCCACCGTCGCAGTGAGGAGCTTCGGCCCGCCGAGGGCGTAGGCGGCGTTGATCTTGTTGCTGTCGTGGCCGGGGATCGGCACGTAGGAGTCGCGCGGCAGTGAGACGATGACCGGCTTTCCGCCGCTCTCGGACACGTGGACGACCATGATCGTGTCGGTCCGCTGGCCCTCGGCGTTGCCGGTCGTCAGGGCCTTTCGCTGCGCTGCGGTGAGGTCGGCCCGGCTGTCGGATCCGACGAGCAGGTAGTTGTAGCCCGAGGTGTCCACCGGGCGGGTTCCCGCGGGGGTGTTGTCGACGCGGGCCACCGAGTTCCACGCGTTGACCGGGACCCAGACGAGCCAGGCGACCATCGCGACGAGGAGCAGGGCGGTGACCACGAGGACCCGGCGGAGCCGGTGCCTGCGTCGGGTCGGTCGCGACCCGCGTGGCGGGGTCGGGGGGGACCCGTCGGAGCCACCCTCCCGGGGCGGGCGTGGCCGACCCTCACCGGAGTCGGACCGGGGTGGGCGCTCCGACGCCGGGGGTACCGCTCCGGGGCGGGCCTTTGGCCGTCGCCGGGTGTCGACGACGTAGGCGTCGTCGCGCCGTGACGGGGGCTGGTTGCGGTCAGTCGGCATCGGTGGGCTCCGAGGTCGTCGATGGTGGTGGGTCGGCGGGGCGGGGGGTCGGCGCGTCGTCCAACGCGATCCGGCGGGCAAGTCGGGTGTAGCGGGTCTCCATCTCGCGGAAGCGCTTGAACGTCGTCACGACGAAGCCGAAGAAGGCCAGGACGAGGCCGTAGAGGATGAGGTCGGCGCCGCGGCCGACGCCCACCTTGAGGGCGATCCGGGTCCACACGGACGGGTCGAGGATGGACCAGACGGCGAACGTCGCGAAGACGAGCAGCCCGACGCGGCGCAGGGCCTGGGCCTTCTGGCCGTAGCTGACGAGCAGGCGCCAGGCGACGCCGAGGATGCCGACGATGAGGAGCAGCTGGATGAGGATCTGTCTCATCGCCAGATCAGCTCCGCCAGGATGTTGACCGCGTTGAGGACCGACTGGCCCTTGGCCCGGGAGTACTCGGTGTAGAGGATGTGGACCGGCTCCTCGGTGTAGGCGACGCGCTCGCCGTCCAGCCGCATCGAGCCGATCTGGGCCACGATCTCGGAGGCGTGGGCCATCCGGTTCTGGGTGATGTCGAGGCGTTCGACGACCTGGCGGTCGAGCACCCGCAGGCCGTTGTGCGCATCGGTGAGGCGGGTCCCCGTCGTGAGGTTGGTGTAGCCGACCGCGAGTCGGAGGACCAGTTTCTTCAGGCCGCTCGCCCGGGTCCGTTCGTCGAGGAACCGGGAACCGAAGACCACCCGGACGTCTCCGCGGCGGGCCCGCTCGAGCATCGCCTCGGCGTCGGAGACCTGGTGCTGGCCGTCCGCGTCGAAGGTCACGACGTGGCGCATCCGCGGGTCGGTGAGGGCATAGGCGAAGCCGGTCTGGAGCGCGGCGCCCTGGCCGAGGTTGACCGGATGACGCACGAGGACCGCCCCCGCATCCTCCGCACGCTGCGCCGAGTCGTCCCGCGACCCGTCGTCGACGCAGACGACGTGGGGGAAGGTCGGCAGGCAGCGGCCGACGACGTCGGCGATGACGGAGGCCTCGTTGTAGAGGGGCACCACCAGCCACACGTCGTCGTTCTTCACGCACCCAGAGTAGGGGCGTGAGCCTGTGGGTCCCTCACAGGCGCGTCGTCACACCGCGGCGGGGCCGCGAGGTGAGCGCCCCGGCACCGTCCCCCAACTAGAGTCGGAGGACCATGACGGATGCGAGGATCGAGGAGCCGGGCGCTGCGGCGTCCGGCTCGGCAGCGCTGCGGCTCGCGGTCGTCGGCCCGACCCACCCGCACCGGGGCGGAGTGGCTGCGCACACGACGATGCTCGCGCACCACCTCAGCGATGCCGGACACGACGTGGTCCTCGTCTCCTGGGCGCACCTCTATCCTTCCCGGTTGCGTCAGGTGGAGGCGACGGTCCCGTCCGGCGCTCCCGAGGTGACCCCCTACCCCCGGACGATCCGAGCCCTCAGCTGGGCCCGTCCCGACACGTGGGTCCGCGCCGGTCACCGGCTGCGCGGCGTCGACGCCGTCATCGTCGTGCACCTCATCCCCTTGATGGTCCCGGCCCACCTCGCGCTCCTCGGTGCTGCGGGGGCGTTGGCCGGGGCCGAGCACGGCGCGCGGACGCCAGGCCCTCGGCCCCAGTCCGTCGTGCTCTGCCACAACGTGCTCCCGAACGAGCCGCGCCCCGGTGACCGAAGGCTGATGGGCTCGCTCCTGTCCCGGGTCGACGCGGTGCTCGTCCACAGCGCCGACCAGGCGAGGATCGCGCGAGACCTCGGAGCTCGACGGGTCTCGGTCTCGGACCTGCCGCCGCACCTGCCGGGCGGAGACCCCATCTCGCACGACGCCCGGCCCGGCCCGACGCGGCTGCTCGCGCTCGGGCTCGTCCGTGAGCACCAGGGGATCGACGTGCTGCTGCGCGCGATGCGCGAGGTGCCGGACGTCACCCTCACCATCGCGGGGGAGCTGTGGGGCGGCAACCGCGCGATCATCGGCGCCCTGGCGTCCGACCCGAGCCTCGCCGGTCGGGTCGAGATCCGTGACGGGTACGTGCCGGCCGACCAGCTCGCGGCGCTCCTCGCCGACCACGACGTGCTGGCCCTCGCCTACCGGTCGCCGACCGCGTCCCAGAACGTCACCCTCGCCCATGCCCACGGTCTGCCCGTCCTCGCGTCCGACATGGTGCCGTTCTCCCAGCAGGTGACGGACGGCGTCAACGGGCTCCTCGTGCCGCCCGAGGACGAACGGGCTCTCGCGCGGGCGCTGCGACGGCTCGGCGAGCCGGAGCTGCGCCGCCGTCTCGCCGATGGCGTCAAGACCCCGGACCTGTCCGGCCCGTGGGCGCACTACCTCGGGACGATCGAGGCCCTCTCGGTCGACGAGCGGGTGCTCGGCTCGGGGCCCGGGGCGACCGGGGCGCAGGACCGCCCCCGCGGCGACGGCGACGGGGCCGTCGGCGACCGCGACCGGACGCGAGCGGCCCGGATCTCTCGTGCCGCCGGGCTCGTCGGTGGGCTCGTCGGTGGCCGGGTCGCTACCGGCGTGACGGCCGTGTCCCGGAACGCACGTCGCGTGAGCCGGAGCCTCAGCTCCCGCCGTTCGGTGCTCGACCTCGGCCCCGAGGACCTTCCCGGGTGGGTGCACGCCTCCGACGTCCTCGGTGACCCGGTCCAGGCCGACGAGGCGCGTCGGCTCGCTCGCTTCCTCGGCCTGCCCCGGTCGCTCGACGGGGTCTCGACGTGGGCGGCGCTCGGGGCGCTCGCCACCATCATCCGGGTCCGTGACGACGGGCGTCGCAGCGCCGTCATCGTCGACGAGTCGGGCACCCGGTCCCTGCTGTCCCGGTGGGCCCGCGCCGTCGGTTTTGCCCCCGTCGAGATCGACTTCACCGGCTCCCACCCCCACATCGCCGCGCTCGACGTCGACACCGGCTCCCTCGACGTCATCGTGCGGATCCATCCCCGCGGGTGCGACGGGGAGGACATCGACCACGTTCTCGAGCAGGCCTCCTGGGCGCTCCGGTCCGGGGGACTGCTCATCGTGACGGTCCCGATCGGACCGCCATCAGCCGACGGCGCCGTCGGACCCGCCGACGTCCGCGGGATCATGGCCCGGGCCCACGAGCTCGGCTTCGTCCTCATCGGCGACCTTGACGGCGACGTCACCTCGCGGATGCGCGACGCTCGGGCGCGCGCTCGAGCGGACGACGCGGCATACGGCCTCGTGCGGCTCACGCTACGGAGGCGCTGAGATGACACGCTCTCGCATCCTCACCGTGCTGCGGGTCGGCATCGCGGTCGTCACGCTCGCGGCGGTCATCTGGGCCGTGGCCGGGAACTGGGGCGACGTCTCGGTGCACCTCAGCCAGATCTCCTGGCAGACCTTCGCCCTGTCGACCCTGTGCGCGGCGGTCGGGACCTGGCTGACGATGATCGGCTGGAAGACGCTGCTGCGCGACCTCGGCTCGGACCTGCACCTCGCCCCCGCGACCGGGGTCTACTTCGTGGGCCAGCTCGGCAAGTACCTGCCCGGGTCGCTGTGGTCGGTGCTCGTCCAGGCCGACATCGCGGCCCACCTCAAGGTGCCGCGACGTCGCACGGCGGTCGCCGGTCTGCTCGCGCTCGGGCTCTCCCTGCTCACCGGCCTGCTCGTCGGGCTCCCGGCGGCGTCGTTCCTGCTACGACGCTCCGCGAGCGGCTTCGACTGGTGGATCCTGCTCGCCGTTCCCCTCGTCGTCGTCCTCCTCGTGCCGCGGCTGCTCAACCTGCTCGTCGCGACCTTGTTGCGGCTGCTCAAGCGGGAGCCCCTCGAGCAGGCGCTGTCGGCGCGGGCGGTGCTCTCTGCGGTCGCGACCTTCATCGCGGTGTGGCTCGCGTTCGGGCTGCACACGCTCCTGCTCGCCCGGGCCGTGTCGGGCGACGCGCCCCACCCCGACCTCGCGACAGCCGCGATGACCGGTTATGCGCTCTCGGTGTCGCTCGGGATGTTGACGATCATCCTGCCGGCAGGTCTGGGGGCCCGCGAGGGACTGCTGACCCTCATCCTGTCCACCGCGATCCCCGCCCCGGCGGCGGCCGCAGTGGCCATCGTGTCGCGCTTCATCGTCACCCTCGTCGATGTCGTCGCAGCCCTCGCCGGCTGGCTCTACGCCCGCTCCCACCACCTCATCGGCGAACGCCGCGCGGGCCAGGAGTCCCACGTCGGCCCAGCGCCCGCGTCGTCGAGGGAAACGGCCCCCACGCGCGACCCGGAGTAGTGCGCGGTCGGTGAGGCCGAGGGGCCCGATGGCAGGGTCACAGCTCGATCCAGTAGCGGTTCTTGTCGCCGAAGACGCTCTCGAACACGCCTCCTTGACCCTCGATGGTGCGGCGCGAGCCGACATTGTCCTCGGCGCAGGTCAGCAGCACCCGCGTCAGGCCCAGGTCGCGTGCTCGATCGAGTGCGTGTCCGAGGGCCCGCGACGCGTGACCGTGGCGTCGGTTGGACGGACGAATGCTGTAGCCGACGTGTCCCCCCTGGGTGCGGAGGAAGTCGCTGTCGATGGAGTGACGTACAGCCAGGAACCCGACCATGTCGCGTCCCTCGGTCACCCAGTAGTAGTCGCTGTGAACGTGTCCGGCAGGCAGGACGCTCGCGGGGTCCGATTCGAGCCGGACGATGGACAGGAGTGCCTCGAACGACGTGCGGTCGGGGCCGAGGTCGGGCACCTGCCAGTCGCCTGACCCGTCCCGCGGTCCGTCGCCGAAGTCACGCATGCAATCCAGCCATGGGTGGAAGAGGTCTGGCGAAGGAACCGAGAACATCGTCACCGACGAATCGAACCATCGATGGGCGTGCCCACCCAAGCCGCAACAGGTGATCGGTCCGACCAAGGGGCTCGCCGCCCGCCTGTGGACGATGGGCGAGGGGCGTCAGGCCCCTAGACGCGCTCGAGGACGAAGACGGGGATGAGCCGCTCGGTCTTCACCTGGTACCCGGCGTAGGGCGGGAAGGCATCGACGCAGCGCTCCCACCAGGCGGCCCGCTCCGCACCCTCGACCTCGCGGGCATGCACGGCGAACGTCTCCTCGCCGACCTGGAGGTCGAGGTCCGGGTGCTTGCGCAGGTTGTGGTACCACTGCGGGTGCTCGGGCGCCCCGCCCTGGCTCGCGACAGCGGCATACGCCCCGTCGTGCTCGACCCGCATGAGAGGGACCTTGCGCACCGACCCGGACTTCGCGCCGAGCATCGTCAGCAGGACGACGGGCAGGCCCTGGATGTCGACGGAGCCGGTCGTGCCGGTCTCCGCGATCGTCTCGACCTGCTTGCGGACCCACGCGCTGGGGCTCGGGATGTAGTCACCAGTGATCGTCATGACACGTCCAACGCCCGAGGGCGCACGACGATTCCGAGCCGCGTCGGCTCAGGCGGCGCCGGGCTCCGGGGTGGATGACCACGGGTGGGCCTTGACGAAGTCCTCGACCACGGAGGTGTTGAGGCCCCCGCACAGCTGGCGGTGGCCCATCTGGTTGCCCACCTTTCCGGTCTGTGCGTCGACGTCGGCCGACCAGTGCGACAGCGCGTACTTCTTCCCGTCCGGGAAGGCCCCCCGGCTCACGTCCCACGGCGTGACGAGGAACTTCCCCGCCGACTCCTTCATCGCGTTGACGCGCGTCGCGAGCGCGTCGAAGCTGGCCGCGTCGGCCTTCTCGACCGAGGGGTCGTACCAGAGGATCGTGTAACCGTGCTCGAGGTTGTGCACGAGGTTCTCGACCGGCGGGGCGTCGGCGACGGTGTAGACGCGGCGCTGCTCGAGCGCGGGCGAGACGAAGTGCTGGCCGCTCGAGGGCGGGACCGTCGCGTAGTCGATGCGCGTGACGTCGGGGGTGCTCGTGCCGGGGCCGACGTGGTCGCTCGAGCCGGAGGCGGGGTCATCGGTGACGGCGTCGCAGGACGCGGCCGCCACATCCCCGCTGATTGCGCTGATGGCCTCGGCCTTCTTGTTCTGCTCGCTGCGGACAGCCCACGTGACGGCGGCGCCGATGATCGCGATGACGGCTACGCACGCCCCAACGACGACGAGGAGACGGCGGCGCTCGCCAGCCTTCTGCTCGGCCTGCATCCGGGCTGCGCGTTCGCGGCGGTCTCGGGTCGTGTCCCGGGCCATCGTTCCTCGTTCCAGTCGTGGCGGGCGGTGCGGTCAGAAGGCCGGTGCACCGTCGGCCCGAGTCTAGGCGAGGATGGGCGGGTGCCCGAATCCCTCACCCGTCGCTGGCAGACGGATCGCGAGATCCACCTGCGTGCGCAGGTCGGTGTCTTTCGCCGCGGGGCCGGTGACCCCACCTGTCGGTGGGGTCGCGACGGCTGGGTCGTGCGGGCGGCGCAGACTCCGGAGGGTGCGGGCACGCTCCAGCTCGTATGCCGCACAGCCGAGTCCGCCGTCGAGGCGGAGGCCTGGGGGCCGGGAGCCGAGTGGCTGCTCGACTCCGTGCCGGCGCTGCTCGGCGACGACGACGACCCGTCCGACTTCATCGCGCACCATGACCTCGTCGCCGAGGCGTGGCGGCGGTTCCCGCACTGGCGGGTGCCCCGCTCGGGCCTCGTCATGGACGCGCTGGCCCCCGCCGTCATCGAGCAGAAGGTCACCGGACAGGAGGCCTTCGCCGGCTACCGGCTGCTCGTGCGCCGCTACGGCGAGGCCGCACCGGGGCCGTTCGGCCCGACGCTCTTCGCCCCGCCGACGGCGCAGGGCTGGGCCGCGATCCCGTCGTGGGCCTGGCTCCAGGCCTCGGTCGACGGTGCCCGTTCCCGCACGCTCGTCCGGGCCGCCGGACATGCGGGGCGCCTCGAGGAGGGAGCCGGCATCTCGGCCGTCGAGGCTCGCCGGCGCATGCGGGCGCTGCCGGGCATCGGGGTCTGGACGAGCGCCGAGGTCGCCCAGCGGGCCCTCGGCGACGCGGACGCGGTCAGCTTCGGCGACTACCACGTGGCGAAGGACATCGGCTGGGCCCTGACCGGCGCGCCGGTCGACGACGTGGGGCTCGCCGAGCTGCTCGAGCCCTACCGCGGGCACCGCTACCGGGTGCAGCGCCTGCTCGGCCTCGCCGGCCACCACCGTCCCCGCCGCGGCCCGCGGATGTCACCGCGACGCCATCTGCCCACCCGGGTGCGCTGAGCAGCGTCAGGGGACGTGGCGCTCGGCGTCGATGCTCTGGCGCAGGGTGACGAGCTCGAGCGCGTGGTCGCGCAGGGCGCGGTCCTCGTCGGTGCGCGGCACCCAGGGGCGGGCCGGGACGGCGCCGCCCTCGGCGTCGAGGGGGACGAAGACGATGAGGGAGTGCGTGGTCAGCTCGGGCTCGCCCCCGGCCGGGTCGCCGGAGCGGACGTGCACGCTGATGTGCATGCTCGACGTCCCGGTGAGCAGCAGCCGGGCCTCGACCTCGACGAGGTCCCCGATGTGCAGGGGCCGGTAGAAGCGGACGCCGCCGGAGTAGACCGCGACGTTCGCGGCGCTGCCCGTCCATCGGGTGGCCAGCACGTGCGCGGCCTCGTCGATCCAGCGCATGACGATGCCGCCGTGCACCTTGCCGCCCCAGTTGACGTCGGTGGGCGCGGCGAGGAAGCGCAGCACCGTCTTCGGGGCGCTCCCGGCGTCGCTGTAGGTCTGTGCGGCCATCGCGGTGGCGATCCGGGCCCGTAGGTCGATCCGCGCCACGGCGCTGCGCTGCCGCTCCCGGTCCTCGTCGGTCTCGGCGGTCAGTTCGGGCACGGGGGTGGGGCGGCCGTCGCCGTCCACCGCGACGAAGACCATCAGGCACTGCGTCGCCAGCACGAGCTCGTCCTCGCGCGGGTTGCCCGAGCTGACCGTGACGAGGATGTGCATGCTGCTGCGGCCGGTGTGGACGAGCCGCGCCGTCGCCTCGACGAGGTCACCGACGTCGACCGGCCGGGTGAAGCGCACGTCGCCGACGTACGCCGTGACGGAGTAGGTCCCGCTCCAGCCGGCGGCCGCGGCATACCCCGCCTTGTCGATCCATTCGAGGACCCGGCCGCCGCTCACGGTGCCGGAGTAGCCCCCGTCGGTGGGGGCGGCGAGGAAACGCAGGGTGATCGAGCGGCTGCCGCGGGGCATCGGTCCTCCAGCTGGCTCAGTGACGTCCGGTGTCGTCCAGTGGCAGCAGCGTGACAGGTCGGGTCCCCTTCTACGCGCGACCGCGAGGAGCGTCACAGGCGTGAGCGGCCCTTCCGCCGGGGCCCGCCCGATGAAAGGGTGATCGCGACCCCACCACGGCCCGAGGCCGTGGTCACCGGACGGCGAAGGAGCCTCCATGAGCCAACGCGACACCATCGACCCCGCCTCTCGTGAGCCGCTGGAGCAGCTGCTCACGATGATGCCCGGAGGCTTCAACGCCATCGCCGACCTGGGGGAGCGCCGGGCCGCCGCGACCGCACTGCTCGAGGCGATGACCGCCGACCTCGCGCCGAACGAGCGGGTCGAGCGGGAGGACCGGATGGTCCCCGGACCCGAGGGTGCGCCCGAGGTCGGCGTCCGGGTCTTCCGCCCCGCCGGGGCTGCAGGGGTCCTGCCCGGGATCTTCTACATCCACGGCGGCGGCATGGTGCTCGGTAACGTCGACGGCGAGTCGCTCACCGCGGAGATGTTCTGCGAGGCCGTGGGCGCGGTCGTCGTGTCGGTGGAGTACCGACTCGCGCCGGAGGACCCCCACCCCGCCCCCGCGGAGGACTGCTACGCCGGGCTGGTCTGGATGGCCGGTCACGCCGAGGAGCTCGGCATCGACCCGACCCGGCTCGCCGTCTACGGCGGGAGCGCCGGGGGTGGCCTCGCCATCGCCACCGCCCTGATGGCCCGGGACCGCGGCGCCCCCGCCATCTCCTTCCTGATGCCCATCTACCCGATGATCGACGACCGCAACGAGAGCGCCTCGAGCCGTGCGGTCACCGAGATCGGCATCTGGGACCGCGACGGCAACATCGAGGCCTGGGGCTGGTACCTCGGGGGAGCCGAGGCCGACGGGTACGCCGCACCCGCCCGTGTCGAGGACCTGTCGGGTCTGCCGCCGACCTTCATCGACGTGGGCAGCCACGACCTCTTCCGCGACGAGGACATCGCCTTCGCGACGCGGCTGCTCCAGGCCGGCGTGCCGACCGAGCTGCACATCAACCCCGGCGCCTACCACGCCTCCGAGACCTTCGCCCCGGAAGCGCCTCTGTCGCAGCGGATCTGGGCCATGCGTATCGATGCACTCAAGCGCGCCCTGACCTGAGGGAGCCCCGGACCGCGCCGTGAGTTCAGAGCCGGCAGCTCGGCCTCACGGCACGGTCCGCGGGGCTCCAGCCCCACCTCGACAGGGCCGAGCCGCCTCGGTGACCGCTCCTCGGTGACCTACTCGGTGACCTACTCGACGCGGAGCTCGTCCCCGTCGACGGCCACGCTGCCGCGGCGAAGCGGGAACACCTTGGTGAGCGCGACGAAGGCCGCACTCAGGCCGGGGATCTTGGCGAAGACCCCCTGCGGTCCGCGCTTCATCTGCCCGGTCTTCACGTCGTACGTGGACTGGTGCCACGGGCAGACCAGGCAGCCGTCCTCGTCGATGCTGCCGTCCGCAAGATCGGCTCGCAGGTGTCGGCACCGTCGGCCGACGGCGAAGTAGTCGCCGTTGTTGCCGACGGCGTAGTCGCCGGATCCCGTCACCGTCCCGGGCGGGACGTCTGCGGTGGGAACGCGGGTGACGGTCATGGCCAGCTCCTCGTGTCGAGATCCTGATGGGCTTCATCGTCCCACGCTGCCGGGGTGAAGACGAGGGGCAACGGCACCGGGGCGACCCGGCCGGCGTGGGACGGCCACGGGTGCGCTGCCGTAGTCTGTCTCAACGTGGCTGTCGACTTTGCGCAAGAACTCAAGGACCTCCGCGCGACCATGGACTCGGTGCGCGGGGTGACCGACCTCGACGCGCTCGCGACGCGGATCACGGAGCTCGAGGCGCAGGCGAGCACGCCCGACCTCTGGGACGACCCGGACGCAGCACAGATCGTGACCTCCGACCTCTCGCGGGCCAACTCCGAGCGCGACCGCGTCCTCGAGATGGACGGCCGGATCGAGGACCTCGAGACGCTGGTCGAGATGGCCACGGAGGAGGCCGACCAGGCGACGATGGACGAGGCCGAGCGCGACCTGCGCACGCTGAAGAAGGACGTCGGTGAGCTCGAGGTCCGCACGCTGCTCTCCGGCGAGTACGACGAGCGCTCCGCCGTCGTCACGATCCGCTCCGGAGCCGGTGGCGTCGACGCGGCCGACTTCGCCGAGATGCTGCTGCGGATGTACCTGCGCTGGGCCGAGCGGCACGACTACCCCACGAAGGTCATGGACACCTCCTACGCCGAGGAGGCCGGCCTCAAGGCCGCGACCTTCGAGGTCAACGCGCCCTACGCCTTCGGGCACCTCTCCGTCGAGGCCGGCACCCACCGGCTCGTCCGGATCAGCCCCTTCGACAACCAGGGGCGGCGCCAGACGAGCTTCGCGGCCGTCGAGGTCATCCCGCTCATCGAGAGCGACGACTCCGTCGACATCCCGGAGAACGACCTCAAGGTCGACGTCTTCCGCTCGAGCGGTCCCGGCGGTCAGAGCGTCAACACGACAGACTCGGCCGTCCGGATGACCCACCTGCCGACGGGCATCGTCGTGTCGATGCAGAACGAGAAGAGCCAGATCCAGAACCGCGCCGCCGCCCTGCGCGTCCTCCAGTCGCGGCTGCTCATCCAGCGCAAGGCCGAGGAGGCCGCCGTCAAGAAGGAGATGGCCGGCGACGTCAAGGCGAGCTGGGGCGACCAGATGCGCTCCTACGTCCTCAACCCCTACCAGATGGTCAAGGACCTGCGGACGGAGTTCGAGACGGGCAACCCGTCGGCCGTCTTCGACGGCGAGATCGACGGCTTCGTCGAGGCCGGCATCCGCTGGCAGATCGAGCAGAAGCGCGCCGCGGACTGACCCGCGGGTCGGGGTGCGCGAGCCACTCGCGCCACGCCCGACGCGCTGGTAACACCTCTTTCACGGGTGCGGCACGTAGCCTCGTAGGCGGCCCAGCGGCATACCGGCGCGCTCGCGCCAGCCCCAGACCGTATGCCGCTGCCTGACCCTCCACAGCCCAGCCGCCGACCGCAGAAGCCGAGGCCACGCCCCATGATCCTCTTCGAGAACGTCACGAAGACGTATCCGCGGACGAAGCGACCCGCGCTCAGCGACGTCTCCCTGGAGATCCCGCGCGGGGAGTTCGTCTTCGTCGTCGGCACGTCCGGCTCGGGCAAGTCGACGATGCTCCAGCTCGTGCTCAAGGAGCAGGACGCGACCGCGGGCCGGATCCTCGTCGGGGGCCGCGACCTCGACCTGCTGCCCGACCGCAAGGTGCCCGCGCTGCGTCGCGAGATCGGCTGCGTCTTCCAGGACTTCCGGCTGCTGCCGAACAAGACCGTCTACCAGAACGTCGCCTACGCGCTGCAGGTGCTCGGCAACTCGCGCTCCCGGATCCGTCAGACCGTGCCCGAGACGCTCGACCTCGTCGGCCTCGCCGGCAAGGAGAAGCGCCTGCCGCACCAGCTCTCCGGTGGTGAGCAGCAGCGCGTGGCCATCGCCCGGGCCTTCGTCAACCGGCCGCCGATCCTGCTCGCCGACGAGCCGACCGGCAACCTCGACCCGGCCACCAGCCTGGAGATCGTGCAGCTGCTCGACCGGATCAACCGCACCGGGACGACCGTCGTCATGGCCACCCACGACACGGCGACCGTCGACGCGATGCGCAAGCGCGTCATCCGGCTCCACCACGGCGACCTCGTCAGCGACGAGCACGCGGGGGAGTACACGACGGGCAGCCTGCCGCGGATCGAGCTCGAGCCGGAGCTGCCGCCGCGGCCCCCCGAGCTGCCCGAGCTCGCCGACGGCTACGACGACGGCGCGCTCGCGGGCCCGGTGACGGATCCCGGGGACCTCGACGAGCCGGACGAGTCCGACGAGACCGACGGACTCCCCCCGATCGGTCGCGACGCCGACGAGCCCCGCCCGCGCGTCGGGCTCTTCCGCCGCCGGCGCGCGGTCCAGACCACGAGCCACTGAGCGGGAGCAGGCATGAAACCTCAGTTCCTCCTCGCCGAGATCGGCAACGGTCTGCGGCGCAACCTCTCGATGGCGCTCTCCGTCGTCATCGTCACGATGATCTCGATGTACCTGCTCGGCCTCGGCCTGATGGGTCAGCGGCAGGTCGACACGATGAAGGACTACTGGTACGACCGCGTCCAGGTCACCGTCCTGCTCTGCGCCGAGAAGACCCGGTACGCCAACTGCGCGGGGGAGGCGACGACCGACGCCCAGCGCACGGCGATCAAGTCCGAGCTCGAGTCGCTCAAGCCGACGGTCAAGGAGGTGTTCTACGAGTCGCGCGACGAGGCCTTCGACCGCTTCAAGGAGACGTACCAGAACAGCCCGCTCGCCCGGGCCGGCGAGTCCTACTTCGCCGACTCCTACCGGGTGAACCTCGGCGACCCCGGCAAGTTCGACGTCGTCGCTTCCTCGATCAAGGGGATGCCAGGCGTGGCGGACGTCCAGGACCAGAAGAAGCTGCTGGAGAAGTTCTTCGCGTTCATGAACACCGTCTCGTGGGCGGCGATCGCGCTCAGCTCGCTCATGGTGCTCGCCGCCGTGATGCTCATCTCGACGACGATCCGGCAGACGGCGTTCAGCAGGCGGCGCGAGACCGGCATCATGCGGCTCGTCGGGGCGTCGAACTTCACGATCCGCTTCCCGTTCGTCATGGAGACGGTCATCGCGAGCGTCTTCGGGGCGACGATGGCGATGGTGATGCTCTGGGCGACGGTCCGTTACGGCGTGGTCGGTTTCCTCAGTGAGACCCTCACCGACACGGCCTTCATCGGGGTCACCGACGTCTTCTACGTCGCGCCGTTCGTCATCGTCGGGGTCATCGGCCTGTCGACGCTCACCTCGTGGGTGACGCTGCGCCGCTACCTCCGCGTCTGAGGGCTCGGCGTCTGAGGGCTCCGCGTCTGGGGGTTCGGCGTCTGGGGGTTCGGCGCGAGGTGCGTTTCGACTGTCCACTTCCCGGAGGCCTGTGGTACCAATGGAGCCTATGTGGCTCATGAGGCGTTCTGAATCGACGACTCCCGCTGCCAAGATGCTGGCCGCGGGGGTCGCTCTGGCGTGCCTCGGGACCTTCTCGACCCCCCTGCTCGCCCGCGCCGACGACGTGGCCGACCAGAAGAAGAAGACCGACCAGAAGATCGCCGCGCTCGGTCAGCAGCTCGAGGGGACGAGCGCGTCGCTCGCCAAGGCCTACGTCAACCTCGAGAAGACGAATGCTGCGCTGCCGGTCGCCCAGCAGCGGCTCGCCTCGGCGCAGACCGCCCAGGCGCAGGCCCAGGCCGCGCAGGCGCAGGCCCAGTCGACCGAGTCCCGCGCGATCGGTGCGGAGGCGAAGGCACGCGCCCACAACGAGGCGGTCGCGCAGAAGCTCGCCGTCGCGCAGGCCAACGAGCAGAGCGCGAAGGAGAAGCTGGACCGGAGCGGTTCGGGCCTCGTCACCTCCCAGGATGCCCTCGACGCGTATGCCGCGGAGGTCTTCCAGGGGGCCGGCACCGAGTCCCAGCTCGGGCTCGTCTTCGGGGCGACCTCCCCGCAGGACTTCGCCGACCGGATGGTCATGGCCGACACGGCGAGCGAGGTCGCCAGCGACACGATCGACAAGCTCGCCGCGATGAAGGCCGACGACACCTCCACCCGGGCCTACCTCACCTCGGTCCGCAGGGAGATCGACGACCTCAAGCGCCAGTCCGAGGAGGCGCTGAGGGGTGCCGAGGCGGCGCGCGCGGCCGCGGCGCAGGCGACCGCCCAGGCCGTCGTCGCCAAGAACAACGCCGTGACCGCCGCCGGCAACGCCGCAGCCGCCCAGGCGAGCCTCGCCGGACTCCAGTCGCAACAGAAGTCCTACGCGTCCGACCTCCAGTCCCAGAAGGCCAACGAGCAGTCCGAGCTGGCGGCGGCCTCGGCCGAGTCCGCGCGGCTCAAGGGCATCCTCGTCGAACGAGCCCGGCAGGCCCGCAACGCCGAGGCGAAGCGGCAGGCCGCGATCAGGGCCGCCCGGGCCAAGGCCGAGGCCGTGCGGCAGGCCAAGGTCCGCGCCGAGGCGGCCCGCCAGGCTCGGCTCCGCTCCGAGCGTGCCGCGCAGCTCAAGGCCGAGAAGGCCAAGGCCGCCAAGGCTGCCCGGGCCGGGAAGAAGTACACGCCCAAGCCCGTGCCGCAGGTCCCCGCGCCGGTGCAGATCCCGCAGGTCCCCGCGACCCCGGTCGACTCCACGCCGTCGAACTACCTCAGCTATCCCGCCAACGGCCCCACGACGTCCGGCTTCGGGATGCGCTGGCACCCGGTGCTCCAGAAGTGGATGCTCCACGACGGGCTCGACTGGGGGATCGCCTGCGGGACCCCGGTGTATGCCGCTGCCCCCGGGACCGTCATCAGTGCCGGCTGGCGCCCGAGCGGGTGGGGCAACCAGGTCCTCATCGACCACGGCATCCACCGGGGTGTCGACCTCGTGACGAGCTACAACCACCTCACGAGCATCGTGAAGTTCAGCGGCTCGGTGAACCGGGGCCAGCTCATCGGCTACTCCGGGACGACGGGCTACTCCACGGGCTGCCACCTGCACTTCGGCACCTACGAGGACGGCACCCCGGTCAACCCGCGCGGCTGGCTCTGAGCCGAAACCGGCTCGGACGGGTCTCGGGTTCGGGGTAGCGTTGGCACGCTGCCGCGCTGCTCGCGCGGTGCGGTGACACGAGGGAAGGGATGGACCGGTGCCCAAGGAGAAGGGGCGATCGCTCGTCGCGAGCAATCGCAAGGCCCGACACGACTACCTCATCGAGGACACCTTCGAGGCGGGCCTCGTGCTGCGGGGCACCGAGGTCAAGGCCCTGCGGATGGGACGGTGCTCCCTCGTCGACGGCTTCGCGATGTTCACCGGTGACGAGCTCTTCCTCGAGAACGTCCACATCCCCGAGTACCTCAACGGCACCTGGAACAACCACGCCCCGCGGCGACGCCGCAAGCTGCTGCTCCACCGCGCCGAGCTGACCAAGATCGCTCACAAGACCCGCGAGAGCGGCCGCACCATCGTGCCGCTGGCCCTCTACTTCAAGGACGGCCACGCCAAGGTCGAGATCGCCCTGGCGACCGGCAAGAAGTCCTACGACAAGCGGCACGCGCTGCGCGAGCAACAAGATCGTCGCGAAGCGGAACGCGCGATGAGCAAGGCGCATCGAAACCGCTGAGGGCCGCAGCGCAGCATGCGGTCTCGACCTCCACCACACCGTCAGGAACAGGGCCCGCATGTCAACGAAGTCCCGCATCCGGAACACGCTCGCCGCCCTGGGGGTGCTGCTCGTCAGCGCGCTCCTCGTGCTGCTCCCGGCGACCACGTCGAACGCGGCGGGCGGGGAGAAGATGGACGACTTCACGGCCGTCTACGACGTCCAGGCCGACGGCAGCATGGACGTCAGCGAGCGGATCACGTGGACCTTCCCGAGTGGCGTGGAGCGGCACGGGATCTTCCGGAACGTCGTCGTGCGGATGGGCTACCAGGACCAGGAGGACCGCTACCGCTACTACGACCTCACCGACGTGGCGGTGACGAGCCCGAGCGGGGCCCCCGACGCGTTCAAGGTGAGCGACAACGGCGCCTCCGATGAGATCAGGATCGGCAGCGAGAGCGACTACACGAGCGGCACGCAGGTCTACGAGATCCGCTACACCCTGCGCAACGTCGCCAACCCGATCAGTGCCGACCAGACGGTCGAGCTCAACTACAACGTCTTCGGCGCCAACGAGACCACCGTGCGGGACAAGGTGTCGGTCACCGTCAAGGCGCCTGCCGCGGCGACGAAGGTGCTCTGCTTCAAGGGCGTCACCCGCTCGGACACCGCATGTCAGGGCGCCGCCGGCGACCCGGCCACCTTCTCGGCGACCTCGCTCGCGTCGGGTGACGCGATGACGATCATCGCCTCCTACCCCGCAGCCGCGTTCAACCCGGACCTCGCCCCGGACGTCCGCGGCAGTGACGGGGTCTCGTCGCTCGGGGCGTCCGTCGAGCCCGCGGTCAACGCCGCGGCCTGGGTGGGTGGCGTCGGCGCACCGGTGCTCGCGATCGCCGTCATGGGCGCCCTCGTCTGGACCCGGGGCCGCGACGAGCGCTACGCCGGCCTCACGCCCGGGCTCACCCCGGCGACGGGGGCGGCGGAGGGCCAGGCGACCGTCCGGGGCGGCAAGCAGGTCATCGCCGTCCAGTTCCACCCGCCGAAGGGCGTCCAGCCCGGCATGGTCGGGGTCATCATCGACGAGACGGCCAACCCGATCGACGTGTCCGCGACCGTCATCGACCTTGCGGTCCGCGGCTTCCTCCAGATCGAGGAGACCGACCCGGCCGGCGCCTTCAGCCGGACCGACTGGACGCTGACCCGGCTCGCCGAGCCCGCAGGGGAGCAGCTGCTGCCCTACGAGCGGTCCCTCCTCGAGGGCGTCTTCAGCAGCGGCCAGACGGTCGTGACGCTGTCGGGCCTGAAGAACCAGTTCGCCACGACTCTCAAGTCCGTCCAGTCGCAGATGTACGAGGAGGTCGTGACCCGCCACTGGTTCCGGTCCTCCCCGCAGTCCCAGCGCGCGATGTGGCAGGGCCTGGGGATCTTCCTCGCCGTCGCCGGTGGCGTGCTCCTCTTCTTCGGCCACGGTGCGATCGCCGCCCTCATCGGGGGGTCCTTCTCCGGGGGGATCGCGCTCGGGGTGGGTCTCGTGCTCGCCGGCGGCATCACCTGGCTGCTCGGCGCCCGGATGGCGGCCAAGACGGCCGCGGGTTCGGCAGTCCTGGACCAGTCGCTCGGCTTCAAGGAGTACCTGACGACCGCCGAGGCCGGCCAGATCGCCTTCGAGGAGGCGAGCAACATCTTCAGCCGCTACCTGCCGTATGCCGTCGTCTTCGGTGTCGCGGACCGGTGGGCGAAGACCTTCGCCGACGTCGCCAGGGCGGCCGAGGCGGCGAACCAGCCTCTCCTCATGCCGACGTGGTACATCTGGAGCGGCGCCGCCTTCCCCGACTTCACGAGCATCGCGAACGGCGTCGACAGCTTCTCGACGACCTCGACCGGGACGTTCACCTCGACTCCGGGATCCTCCGGCTCGTCGGGGTTCTCGGGCGGGGGCGGCTTCTCGGGCGGCGGCGGAGGCGGCTCCTCCTCCGGCTCCTGGTAGCCGCAGTCGGGTCGCGACGGGGGCGCTCCGCGGGCGGCGCTTGGTCAGGCGACGACGACGAGCAGGTCCCCGCCCTCGACCTGCTGGTGCGCCCCGATCGCGACCCGGGACACGGTGCCGCCGACCGCACAGGTGATGTTGGCCTCCATCTTCATCGCCTCGATGGTGGCGACGACCGCGCCGGGTTGCACCTCGTCGCACTCGGCGACGGCGAGCGTCACCACGCCGGCGAAGGGGGCCGCGACCTGACCGGGGGCGCCGGCCTCGGCCTTCTCGGCGGACAGCACGTCCGCCCGGACGTTGCGGTCGCGCACCTGGATCGGACGGAACTGGCCGTTGAGCGTGCACATCACGGTCCGCATGCCCTTGGGGTCGACGTCGCCGATCGAGGCCACGCCGAGGAGCAGCCGCTTGCCCGGCTCGATCTCGACCTCGTACTCCTCGCCCTGCTCGAGGCCGTGGAGGAACTCGACCGTGCCGAGTGCGGAGAGGTCGCCGTAGAAGTCCCTGGAGGCGTCGAAGTCCTTCGTGGGCCCGGGGAAGAGCAGCTCGTTGAGGGTCCGGCGCGGGTGCTCGGTGAGGGCCGTCTCCTGCTCGGCGGTCAGCGTCGTGAGCCGGGGTCGGGCCTGCCGGCCGGCCAGCGCCTTCGTCCGGAACGGCTCGGGCCACCCGCCGGGCGGGTCCCCGAGCTCGCCGTTGAGGAAGCCGATGACGGACTCGGGGATGTCGTAGGACTGCGGGTCGTCCTCGAAGGCGTCCGGGTCGGCGCCGGCGCCGACGAGGGCCAGCGCGAGGTCGCCGACGACCTTGCTGCTCGGGGTCACCTTCACGATGTTGCCGAGGATCCGGTTGGCGGCGGCATACATGTCCTCGATGGCCTCGAAGCGGTCACCGAGACCGAGCGCGATCGCCTGCTGGCGCAGGTTGGACAGCTGCCCACCGGGGATCTCGTGGACGTAGACCCGGCCGGTGGGGGAGTCGAGGCCGGACTCGAAGGGCTGGTAGAGGCTGCGTACCGCCTCCCAGTAGGGCTCGAGGGCGAAGACGTTGGCGATGTCGAGCCCGGTCGTGCGATCGGTGTCGTCGGTGGCGGCGACGAGGGCCGACAGCGACGGCTGGCTCGTCGTCCCGGCCATGGTCGCGGTGGCGGCGTCGACCGCGTCGACCCCCGCGTCGATCGCTGCGAGCAGGGTGCCGATCTGCCCGCCGGCCGTGTCGTGAGTGTGGAGGTGGACCGGCAGGTCGAAGCGCTCGCGCAGCGCGCGGACGAGCCGGGCGGCCGCCGGGGCGCGTAGCAGCCCGGCCATGTCCTTGATGGCGAGGACGTGCGCGCCCGTGTCGACGATCTGCTCGGCGAGTCGCAGGTAGTAGTCGAGGGTGTAGAGCCGCTCGCCCGGGCTCATCAGGTTGCCCGTGTAGCACAGGGCGACCTCGGCGACGGCCGTGTCGGTGGCGAGGACGGCCTCGACGGCCGGCCGCATCTGCGAGACGTCGTTGAGCGAGTCGAAGATGCGGAAGATGTCGAGGCCGGTCGCGGCGGCCTCCTGGACAAAGGCGTCGGTCACCGCCGTCGGGTAGGGGGTGTAGCCGACCGTGTTGCGTCCCCGGAGCAGCATCTGCAGGGGGATGTTCGGCATCGCCTCGCGCAGCGCCGCGAGCCGCTCCCACGGGTCCTCGGCGAGGAAGCGCAGGGCGACGTCGTAGGTCGCACCTCCCCACGCCTCCATCGACAACAGCTGCGGGGTGAGGTGCGAGACGTGCGAGGCGACGTGGAGCAGGTCGCGGGTCCGCATCCGGGTGGCGAGCAGCGACTGGTGGGCGTCGCGGAAGGTCGTGTCGGTGACGAGCACCCCCGTCGCCTGTCGCAGGTCGCGGGCGAAGGCCGCGGGCCCCTGGGCGAGCAGCCGGTCCCGGGCGCCCTCGGGCGCCGGGGTGGTCGGGAGCGGGGGGAGCTTGAGGCGCGGGCGCACTCGCGTGCGGACCGGTCCGTGCGGCTGGTTGACCGTGACGTCGGCGAGGTAGCTGAGCAGCTTGGTGGCCCGGTCGGCGGGGACGCGGGCAGAGAGCAGACCGGGGCGCTGGTCGATGAACGAGGTGGTCGCCAGCCCGTCCTGGAAGACGGGGTCGGCGAGGACCGCCTCGAGGAACGGGATGTTGGTCGAGACGCCGCGGATCCGGAACTCTGCCAGGGCCCGTCGGGCCCGGCGCACCGCGAGCGGGAAGGTCGAGGCCCGGCAGGTGAGCTTGACGAGCATCGAGTCGAAGTGGGCGCTGACCTCGGCGCCCACGAAGACGGTGCCGCCGTCGAGGCGGACCCCGCTGCCCCCGGCGGAGCGGTAGACGGTGATGGTGCCGGCGTCGGGACGGAAGCCGTTGGACGGGTCCTCGGTCGTGATCCGGCACTGGAGGGCGAACCCCTTGGTGTGGATGTCCTCCTGCCGCAGCCCCATGTCGGCGAACGTGTCACCGGACGCGATCTGCATCTGCATGACGACGAGGTCGATGTCGGTGACCTCCTCGGTGACCGTGTGCTCGACCTGGATGCGCGGGTTCATCTCGATGAAGACGTAGCGACCGTCCTCGCCGAGGAGGAACTCGACGGTTCCCGCGTTGACGTAGCCGATCGACCGGGAGAAGGCGACGGCGTCCGCGCACATGCTCGACCGCGTGTCGGCGTCGAGGTTGGGGGCGGGGGCGATCTCGACGACCTTCTGGTGCCGTCGCTGGAGGGAGCAGTCGCGCTCGAAGAGGTGGACGACCTCGCCCCGGCCGTCGGCGAGCACCTGGACCTCGATGTGTCGCGGGTTGACCACGGCCTCCTCGAGGTAGAGGGTCGGGTCGCCGAAGGCCGACTCGGCCTCCCGCTGGGCGGCCTCGAGGGCGTCGCGCAGCTCCGAGCGGTTCTCGACCCGGCGCATCCCGCGGCCGCCGCCCCCGGAGACGGCCTTGACGAAGAGGGGGAAGCCGATCTCCTCGGCCGCCCCGGTGAGCACCTCGAGGTCGGTCCCGGCGGCGGAGCCGTGCAGCGTCGGCAGCCCGGCCTCCCGGGCGGCCGTGATCGCCCGCGACTTGTTGCCGGTGAGGTGCAGCACGGAGGCCGGGGGACCGATGAACGTGATCCCCTCGCGCTCGCACGCCTCGGCGAGCAGCGGGTTCTCGGACAGGAAGCCGTAACCGGGGTAGATCGCGTCGGCGCCCGCCTCCACCGCCTTGGCGACGATCGCCTCGTGGTCGAGGTAGGCGCGGACCGGGTGGCCGGGCTCACCGATCTGGTAGGCCTCGTCGGCCTTGAGGCGGTGCTCCGACTTGCGGTCCTCGTGGGGGAAGACGGCGACGGTGCGGGCGCCGAGCTCGGTCGCGGCGCGGAACGCTCGGACGGCGATCTCACCTCGGTTGGCGACGAGGACCTTGCGGAACATCAGACCTCCAGGGTGGCGGCGTGCGGGCGAGGTGGGCTCGCGCGGTCGACGCCGACCTCTCCGGAAGCCTAGCGGCGGGGCCCCGAGGCACACCCCCGGGGAATGCCGTGGACCCCACCGGTGTTGCTCAGGCATACTGTGGGTTCTGCCGGATCCTCCGGAACCCCGCAGGTCGGCAGCAGGTTGACAAGTGAACAGCGTGACGTGGACACCCTCACGGGGGTGATCGGTTTCGACGGTGGTCGACGTATCAGGGGAAGCGGGTCGAGGATGCAGGGTTATCTCGTAAACGCTCCTTGCAAACCAATAGGTGCCAATTCCAAGCGCACCGACTTCGCCCTCGCCGCCTGAGCGAGCCTCGAAGTCCGTCAGCCTGAGCTAGTTTCCGACTCAGTGCCTGGCGTCAGCTAGGAAACTTGCTGCGCAGCCATGTTGGGGGGCTGCGCGGGACTCTTACTCAACTGGGCCTGTCAGGGGACGTGTGCGCGCGAGCCCTGGGGCCGAGAAAAGCCGTAGTGCACTGCACCCGGAGAAGCCCTGGTTTCTCGTCATCGGACGCGGGTTCAATTCCCGCCACCTCCACCACTTCTGTGGTGGCCACGTCACGCCGTCGCTCGTCACGAGAAGGGCGCCCCGGTCACCGGGCGCCCTTCTCGCCTGCGCGTCTCACCCTCCCCCGCGGCTCAGCGGAGCCGGAGGTTCTCGGTGCCGGAGGTCGGCCCGGGGCCGAAGGAGGTCGGACCGCGGCCCGACGGCACGATCTGCTTTCCGAGCGGGAACAGCGAGACCGGGATCAGCTTGAGGTTGCCCAGGGCCAGCGGGATCCCGACGATGGTCAACGCCTGGGCGATGGCCGTCGTGAGGTGACCCAGCGCCAGCCACCAGCCGAAGAAGAGCACCCACACGACGTTGCCGAACGTGGAGGCGACGCCGGCGCCGGGGTGGTCGACGACGCTGCGACCGAAGGGCCACAGGGCATACCACCCGATCCGGAAGGACGCGAGGCCCAGCGGGATGCCGACGACCGTCACGCATGCCACCGCGCCGGCCAGCAGGTAGAGCAGCCAGAGCCAGAAGCCGCCGAAGACCACCCAGATGACGTTGAGCAGCGTGCGCACGGGTCGCTCAGCGCTCGGTGGAGTGCTGGTGCGCGTCCTCGTGCGCGTGCTGGTCGTGGGCGTGCTCGTCGTGGGTGTGCTCGTGACCGGCGGCCTCGGCTGCCATCTGTTCCTTGATCGGCGCCATGTCGAGCGACTTGACCTGGTCGATGACGTCCTGCAGGCCTGCCTGGGGCAGGGCGCCGGGCTCGGCGAAGACGAGCACGCCCTCCTTGAAGACCATCAGCGTCGGGATCGAGCTGATGTTGGCCGCCGAGGCGAGGGACTGCTCGGCCTCGGTGTCCACCTTCCCGAAGACGATGCCGTCGTTGGCACCCTCCTTGGAGGCGGTGTCGTAGACGGGAGCGAACTGTCGACACGGGCCACACCAGGATGCCCAGAAGTCGACGAGCACGATGGCGTTGTCGAGCACGGTCTGCTCGAAGGTCTGTGCGGTCAGGTCAGTCGTAGCCATGCCCATCCCAACGAGCGAGCCGGTGGAGGTATTCCGGGGCCGTTCCCGGGCGAGCCGTTCACCGGAGCGCCCACCGCACCGTGACGCTCGCGCCGAGGTCGAGCTCCCCGCCCTCGACGGGCATCCCGCCGCCCATGTCTCGGGAGGCGGCCACGGCCATGAGACGGCCGTGGGCGGGAGCGGACCCGGCCTCGGCCACGTCGAGGACGGCGCCCAGACGCGTGTCGGCGAGAGCGGCATACTGCTGCGCCTTGGCCCTGGCATCGGCGAACGCGGCGTCCCGAGCCTCAGCGAGGCCGGCGCTCCGGTCGGCGACATCGAGACGGACCTGGTCGACCAGCAGTGCGTTGCCGACCGTGGCAGCGGCAGCCTCGAGGATGTCCCCCACCGCCTCGGGCCGGCGGACCGTCACGCCGAGACGTTGCTGGGCCGTGAAACCGCTGGCCGTGCCGGTGTGGTCGTAGCGCTGGCCCACCCCGGCGTCGAGCGTCCGAACGTCGCTGTCGGCGACCCCGTGCTCGCGCACCACCCGGCCCACGGCGGCGATGCCGGCGGCCGCCCCGGCGAGCGCCGCGGCGACGTCGGCGGCCTCGTGCCCCACCCGCAGGTCGAGGCGGACGACGTCGGGGACGACGGCGCTGTGGCCGATCCCCGTCACGGTGACGCTGCGCTTGCCCATGGTCGTCTCCCGTACCTCGTCGGGGCCACCTGCCGACCCCCCTCGTCGCAACCTACCTAGACTGTGGGTCCCATGACTGCCGTTCGCCCGGGGTCGCGTGCCGCGACCGTCCCGACCCTGCTGGCCGCGCTCGCGATCGCGGTGCATCTCGCGATCCTCTACTGGCCGGTCGTCACCGTCAGCGGTCCGGTGAGCTGGACCGACAAGGTCGTCCACCTGCTCGTCTTCGCGGTCCCGACGTATGCCGTCGGCCGGGCGCTGCGCTCGGTGTGGACCGCCGTCGTCGTCCTTGCCGTGCACGCCCCAGTCAGCGAGCTCGCGCAGCACTTCCTGCTGCCGGGTCGCACCGGTGACGTCTGGGATGCGGTGCTCGACCTCGTGGGCGTGGCGGTCGGGACCACCGCCCTGCTGGTCCGGGTTCGACGGGATGGCTGGTAAAGTAGCGGCATCCGACTCCGAGATCTCCTCGGACCCGATGGACGAGATGCCGCTGGTGATGACCGGCGGGCAGCCCCGTCCGACGAGGTGACACTGCTCGGGGGCCGCGCACAACGCGTGCGGCCCGAGACCGAGATCACCTGACACGGAGCGGATCCGACAGCCGGACGGCGCAGATGCCGTGAACCGGTCCCCATGGGGCGCACACGATGCGCCTGAGGCTCGTCTGCATGGTCGTGGAGTAGTGACTCACGGCTCGAGGCGAAGTCTGCCCGAGTCACAGATAGGTGAATATCCATGCCCAAGAAGTCCTCCTCCGGCGCGCCCAAGAAGGCTCGCTGGACCCCTGCCGAGAAGAAGGCCGTGCACGGCGCCCCCAAGAAGGCCCATCGCGGCCAGGGTGGCCCCAAGGGCGCGCCTGCCGGTCGCTCGGCCCGCCCTGCTTCCGCGTCGTCTTCGCACGTCGGCGGCCGCGAGTGGCGCGCCCCGCGGGACGAGCGCCCCGCGTACAACCGCGGCGAGCGCACTGACCGCCCCAGCTACACCCGCGACGACCGCGCCCCGCGCAACGACCGGCCGAGCTACACCCGCGACGACCGTTCCGGCGACCGTGGTGGCTACCAGCGCCGCGACGACCGGCCGAGCTACAACCGGGATGACCGTGCTCCGCGCAACGACCGGCCGAGCTACACCCGGGATGACCGTGCTCCGCGCAACGACCGGCCCGCCGCCGGCCGCGGGTTCGCGCGCCGGGACCGCGACGAGCGCGGCGCCGGCCCGCTCCAGGGCAACTTCGAGGGTGGCTACGGCCAGGACGCCGAGGCCGAGCGCATGGACGCCGACAGCTGGACCAAGTCGACCCGCGCCGACATCAGCGAGGGCCCCGTCGAGGTGACGGGTGACAACGGCTTCGCCGCCCTCGGCCTGCCCGAGCGGGTCGTCGAGCGCCTCGCGCGGGAGGGCATCACGACCCCCTTCCCGATCCAGACTGCGACGATCCCCGACGCGCTCGCCGGGCGGGACGTCCTCGGCCGCGGCCAGACCGGCTCGGGCAAGACGCTCGCCTTCGGCCTGCCGCTCATCACCCGGCTCCTCGAGGCGGGTCAGCACCGCGCGCCGCGCCGACCGCACGCCCTCATCCTCACGCCGACGCGTGAGCTCGCGATGCAGATCTCCGACGCGCTCGAGCCCCTCGTGCACGTTGCGGGCCTGCGCCACAAGCTCGTCGCCGGCGGCCTCAGCTACACGACCCAGATCAACGCCCTCAACAAGGGCGTCGACATCCTCATCGCCACGCCGGGCCGGCTCAACGACCTGCTCGAGCGCGGGGCCGTCGAGATGGACGACATCTCGATCACCGTCCTCGACGAGGCCGACCACATGGCCGAGATGGGCTTCATGGCCGAGATCACGACGAGCCTGGACAAGATCCCGTCCGACGGCCAGCGGCTGCTCTTCTCGGCGACGCTGGACCGAGGCATCGACGCCCTCGTCGAGAAGTACCTCACCGACCCGGTGACGCACAGCACGAACGACGCAACCGCGTCGGTCGAGGGCATGGACCACCACGTCCTGCTCATCGACCCGCAGCACAAGAAGCTCATCACGGCCGAGGTCGCCAACCGGGCCGGTCGCACCGTCGTCTTCTGTCGCACCAAGCTCGGCGCGGACCGCATCGCGCTCCAGCTGCGCGAGCAGGGCGTCATGGCGGCTGCGCTGCACGGTGGTCTCAACCAGGGTCAGCGCAACCGCGTGCTCGGTGCCTTCCGCGACGGCAGCCTCCGGGTCCTCGTCGCGACCGACGTCGCCGCGCGCGGCATCCACGTCGACGACGTCTCGGTCGTCCTGCAGGTCGACCCGCCGGCCGACCACAAGGACTACCTGCACCGCTCGGGTCGCACCGCCCGGGCAGGCGAGAAGGGCACGGTCGTGACCCTCGCACTGCCGCACCAGCGCAAGACGATGGAGCGACAGCTGCGCGAGGCCGGGGTCGACATCTCCCCGGTCAGGGTCAGCCCCGGGGACGCCCTCATCAGCGCGACCGGTGGGACGCCCCCGTCCGGCATCGCGATCCCCGAGGAGGACTTCGCCCGCCTCGTCGCCGGTCCGAAGGTCCACCGCCGTGGGCCTGCCGGAGCGCGCGGGCCCCGCCCCGCGGGTGGCGGTCGGCCGCAGCACGGCCGTGGCCGTGACGACCGTCGCGGTGGTGGCGGTGGCAGGGACGACCGCCGAGGCGGTCGGGGCACCCGTGGCGACTCCTTCGTGAGCACGTGGGGCGAGGACAAGGGCCGCGGCTCGCGGTCCTGACCAACTCGACCGGCCGGTGTGGAAGGGTTGACAGGTGACCTCGACCTTCCACACCGGCCGCCTGCTCGTGGCCACCCCCTCCGTCGAGGGGGAGGTGTTCCACCGGTCGGTCATCCTCATGCTCCACCACGACGAGGGCGGCGCCCAGGGCATCGTGCTCAACAAGCCACTCTCCGCTGACGTCGAGTCGGTGCTGCCGGGATGGCAGCAGGTCGTCACCGCGCCGCCGGTGCTCTTCCAGGGCGGCCCGGTCTCGACCGACTCGGCCCTCGGGCTCGTGACCGTACCCGGAGACGAGCCCGAGCCGCTCGGCGTGCAGCGCCTCTTTGGCTCGATCGGGCTCGTCGACCTCGACGTGCCGACCCCTGTGGTCGAGGCCGAGCTCGCGGGCCTGCGGATCTTCGCCGGCTACGCCGGGTGGGATGCGGGCCAGCTCGAGGGCGAGATCCGCCGCGGCGACTGGTACGTCGTCGACGCCGAGGTGCGCGACCCGTTCAGCTCGGACCCCGAGGAGCTCTGGCGGACGGTGTTGCGTCGCCAGCGCGACAGCCTCGCCTACGTCGCCACGTTCCCCGACGACCCGTCGATGAACTGAGGTGCCACCCGTGAGCAGCAGGCGAGTTGCCTTCGTCGACAGTGGCGTCGGTCTCGTCGGTCACGCGGACGCCCTCCACGCCCTGCGCCCCGACCTCGGCCTCGTGCTCTCGCTCGACCCCGACAACATGCCCTACGGACCGCGCACCCCGCACGAAGTGCGCCGCCTCGTCCTCGCCTCGGCGCGAGCAACGCTGCCCCACCGCCCCGACGCGGTCGTCGTCGCGTGCAACACGGCCTCGGTCCACGGTCTCGAGGCGTTGCGGGCCGAGCTCGAGCCGGGCATCCCCGTCATCGGCACCGTCCCGGCCATCCGCCCGGCCGCCCTCGCGGGCGGCCCGCTCGCGGTGTGGGCCACCGCTGCCACGACCTCGAGCGCCTACCTGCGGGGTCTGGTCGACGCCTTCGCCCAGGACACCGAGACGTATGCCGTCGCCGCTCTCGGCCTCGCCGAGGCCATCGAGTCCGGTGACCTCGGCGCCACCGGAGCCGCCATCCGCGCGGCCGTGGAGCAGACGCCGCGGCACGTGCGGGGCCTCGTCCTCGGCTGCACGCACTACGGCCTCGTGACCGACCTCATCGGCGACGCCCTTCAGCGCGCCTCCCTCGGGCCGGTGACGATCTTCGACTCACCCGAGGCCGTGGCCCGGCAGACGCTGCGCAGACTGGGACTCGACCCCGATCCGGGCGCCGCACCGACGGGGCGGGTCGAGCAGGTGCTGTTGAGCGGTCGCCCCGGCGCACTGCCGGAGCAGCTGCGCGCCCATCCTGCCGGGGCCCGGCTCCTCGACGCGGTGCGGCCCGGAGAGCCGCTGCGGGCCTAGCGCGTCGATCCACCCCTCACCCCCTCGGCGCGGTCTGCAAGGCGGCCACGAGCGCCCAGATGGCCTCTGCCGCCGTTGGTTTCAGCTCGAGGAAGCCGAAGCGCAGCCGCGCGACGGGCAGGAGCTCGCGCAGGTCGTCGAGAGACAGCGGCTCGATCTCGCGCAGGCGCGCCGCGAGCCGGAACCCGCCCGGGATGACCTCGCTCGGCTCCGGCTCGGCTCCGGTCACCTCGCCGACGATGGTGACGGCCCGCAGCGGCTCACCGTCGGGGGACACGGGGGTGCAGGCCCGGGGGGTCTTTCGGTACGGGTTCCGGGGGGACACGGGGGCGCAGGCCCGCCAGGGCCGTGAGCCCCCGTGAGTGCATACAATCGGCGTCATGAGCACGATGCCTCCGGACCCCTTCGAGCCCCAGCCCCTCGGCGAGCCCCAGGGTCCCCGTACGAGCACGGCGACGATCGAGCGCGAGGAGGTCCGCGAGGAGCTGGCGGAGCCGGGCGACCACGAGCGCTTCTCGCACTACGTGCGCAAGGAGAAGATCCTCGAGAGCGCCCTGAGCGGTGACCCCGTCGTCGCCCTGTGCGGCAAGATCTGGGTCCCGGGTCGCGACCCGCAGAAGTTCCCGGTGTGCCCGGTGTGCAAGGAGATCCATGACGGCCTGCGCGGGCCCCAGGACGGCGGCGACGACGGGGGCAACGGGGGCAACGACTGACGAGCCGACCCGCTGGTCGGCACCCGTCTTGACCCACTCCGGACCAAGTCCATGCCGTCCCGGGCTCTTTTCTGAGGGGACGCTGCATAGAGTCCGAGAACTGCTACCCGACCGGGTGGCGGTTCATTGAGGAAGGTCTCCGCAGATGAAGCTCCGCACCCTGACCCTGGCCGTCCCGCTGGCCCTGGTCGCCGCCTCGATCGCCGTCCCGGCCCAGGCGGCTCCGTTCGCCGGGGACTTTGCCCGGTCTGCCACCTGCCTCGAGCCGGCTGCGCTCGGCGCCCGCAGCACGAACGGGACCGCGAAGGACCCCCACGAGTTCACCCAGGCGCAGGTCCGGGCGAACGAGGCGGCGCTGACGAAGGCGCTCGCGGCCAAGGGGCTGACCCGGAGCTCGTCCGGGCAGCTGGCGAGCCAGAAGGGCAGGCCGGGGAACGGCACCACCACCTTCTCGCCCGTGACGATCGACGTCTACGTGCACGTCATCACCGACGGTGCGCAGGGCGCCGTGTCCGACGCGACGATCACCAGCCAGCTCACCGTGCTCAAGAGCGCGTATGCCGGCTCGGGCCTCGGTTTCACCCTCAAGGGGACCGACCGCACCAACAACGCCTCGTGGTACACCCTCACCCAGGGCTCGTCCGCCGAGAAGGCGATGAAGTCGACCCTGCGCCAGGGTGGGAAGGCCGCCCTCAACATCTACACGGCCAACCTCACCAACGACCTCCTCGGCTGGGCGACCTTCCCGGCCAAGCGGATCACCGACCAGGACGGCGTCGTCGTGCTCACCGGCTCGTTGCCGGGCGGCAACGCCGGCATCTACGCCGAGGGTGACACGGCCACGCACGAGGTCGGCCACTGGGCGGGGCTCTACCACACGTTCCAGGGCGGGTGCTCCGGCAGCGGTGACTACGTCTCCGACACCGCGGCCGAGTCGAGCCCGGCCTTCAACTGCCCCACCGGTCGCGACACCTGCTCCGGTGGTGGCGTGGACCCGATCCACAACTTCATGGACTACACCCAGGACTCCTGCATGGACACCTTCACCTCCGGCCAGGTCAGCCGGATGCAGGCCCAGTGGGTGGCGTACCGCGCCTGATCGCGACCGCCGGCACAGCGGCATACCACGTCCTCGGGGCCCCACCGCGACGGTGGGGCCCCCGGCATGTCATCTGGGCAAAACGGCTAATGTGAGCGGCCTATGAGTTCCGGGGCCGCCTTCCATCTCCCTCCAGCCTTCCCCGAGCGGGCGGCCTGGGGCACTGCCTCCAAGCTGCGCGCCTGGCAGCAGGAGGCCCTCGACCGCTACCTGCTC